>CAZBNU010000291.1:0-4578 GCA_964493075.1 uncultured Nitrospirales bacterium
TACATTCACTTTCTTCATGATCGTTACGTCCTCCTGGTTGTTCTAAAATACCTGACTGAAAAGTTAAAAACAAAACATACGTGATTAGGACAGATGTCCGGAAATACCTTACCCGTCATGTGGACGCGTTAAGAGCAGACCCGAATCATTCCTACTTCGCAAATAACCAAATTCAACTTTCGGCAATGTTCCTGCACTAATGATACACGAAATGCGTCAAAATGTCAAGCCCATTTTGCTTTTTTATTCGCCAACCCATCATCTTCAGGATTCGCGCTACACTCCTGTCTCTGGTAGTATACCACATAGTGCATCAAAAAAGGCAAATAAAAAAGTAGTATAAATAAATACGGATGTGAGTTATTGTTCAATTTTAAGGACTTCCCGTGCAGTTTTTATTGCCATGCGCACCTGTTTCGGGGCCGTGCTGCCGGGTTGACTGCGCTTTGCGAGGAGTGTTTCTGTGGTTAATACGTCAAATACGCCAGATTCTATGACAGGGGAGAACTGCTGAAGCGTCTCAAGAGGCAATGTTTCCATTGCGGTTCGGTGCGCAATGCAATGGCGCACCACCTCCCCAACAACGTGATGGGCCTCGCGAAACGGAACGCCTCTGGTAACAAGGTAATCTGCCAGATCCGTGGCAGCCATGAAGCCCTGCGTCAGTGCCAGCGTCATGCGTTCTGCATTCACGCGGATGGTGGGCAGCATTTCCGCAAACACAGCCAGACACAACTGTACGGTATCAGAGGCATGAAATACCGCTTCCTTGTCCTCCTGCAGGTCGCGGTTGTAGGTCATCGGTAACCCTTTCATCAGGGTCAGCAACGCCATAAGATCGGCATATACCCGCGCGGTTTTTCCGCGCACCAGTTCTGCGGCGTCGGGGTTCTTTTTCTGTGGCATGATGCTGGAGCCGGTGGTAAAAGCATCGCCAATTTCGATGAAGCCGAACGCCGGGCTGCTCCACAGAATAAGTTCCTCGCTCCATCGTGAAAGATGCATCATGGTAAGGGCGCAAGCGGCGCAGAACTCAATGAGATAGTCACGGTCGGCAACGGCATCCATACTATTTGCGGAAAGGGCGTCAAAGCCCAGTTCGCGTGCGACCTGATCGCGATCTATCGGATGGGGAGTTCCTGCAAGCGCCGCGGAACCCAGCGGCAGTATGTTCACCCGCTTCCGTAGTTCACGGAAGCGATCGGCGTCGCGCTTGAACATTTCGAAGTACGCCATAAAATGATGAGACAACAGCACTGGTTGCGCGGGCTGTAAATGAGTGTACCCCGGAATGGCCACCTCCAGATGTTCTTCGGCAAAGTTCACAATGGCGGATTGCAGCGCATGCAGCAACCCCAGGATAGCATCGGTCTGGTCTCGGGTCCATAAGCGCATATCCGTGGCAATCTGGTCATTACGGCTGCGTGCGGTGTGCAGTTTTTTGCCTGCGTCCCCAATGCGTTCAATAAGCATGGCTTCAATATTGCCATGCACATCTTCCAGCGATATTGACCAAACAACAGTGCCCTGCTGCAGGTCTTCGAGAATCGTCTGGAGCCCCGTGATTATGGCGGCAGCATCTTCCGCGCTGATAATCCCGCAATTACCCAACATGCGCGCATGGGCAATGCTCGCGCGAATATCCCAGGGCGCCAGACGCGAATCAAAAGATACGGAAGCGCCCAATTCTTCCATGAGCGCGTGCGGCGGCAATTCAAACCTTCCGCCCCAGAGTTTTTTCATGACACTTGTACTCCCTGCGTTCTGTGATGCGTTTGTTACATGAGTCGGATGTAATTTTGATGGACATCACTCTTTTTTCTTTTGCATGGACTTTTGAATGAGATCATCAAGTTCCTTGCGGATGGTGGCGTACACTTCCTTGCGGTGCGCTTCAGAAATTTTGTAGTGTTGCGCGGTCTCAAGTACTTCCATGGTGCGCATACATACCTGGTAGGCAAAATCCTGCACTTTCATAATGGTGTCCTTTACCGATGTTTGAAGCCTACGCTTCTGCCACTATGATAAACGAAACGGGTCATCAACCGGTATTCGGCAGATGACCCGTATAAAAGTCAAATTCAGCAGGCTGTCGCCGCTTGACCTGTGCGTTACTCTAGCGGAACTGCGCCATAAGGGCGGTGGCATCCATTTTGAGGCCGGGGCCCATGGTGCTGCTCATGGCGCAGGCCTTCAAATAGGTGCCCTTGCATGCGGCAGGCTTTGCCTTGACAATCGTCTCAAGCACTCGTTCTGCATTTTCCCGAAGTTGCTCTTCCGTAAAGGAAGCCTTGCCCACAGGCACATGGATGTTCGCGTTTTTGTCCACACGAAACTCAATTTTACCAGCCTTGATTTCCTGTACAGCCTGGCCAACGTCGTTGGTGACGCTACCCGCTTTGGGGCTGGGCATCAGGCCGCGGGGTCCCAGCACCTTGCCGAGCCGGCCAACGAGGCGCATCATGCCCGGCGTGGCGACAGCGGCGTCAAAATCAACCCAGCCGCCTTGAATCTTGTTGACAAGTTCTTCGCCGCCGACTTCTTCTGCGCCCGCTTCTTTCGCTGCGTTTATCTGGTCTTCCTGTTCGCAAAACACCACGACGCGAACCGATTTACCCGTGCCATGGGGCAGCGATACGGAGCCGCGAACCATCTGATCGGCGTGACGCGGGTCAACGCCGAGCAGGAACGCGAGTTCCACCGTTTCGTCAAATTTTGCGGTGGCACACTCCTTGGCCAACTGCACGCACTCTTCTAATGTGTAGAGTTTTTTGTCATCTACCTTGGAACTGGTTGCTACCAACCGCTTACTGCGCTTTGCCATTTACTTTTCCTCCCGTGGTGCTGGCGGAACATAGTTCCTCCCACGTTTTTGGTTTGGGGTTTCTTTATGAACAATCGGCACGCCGCCGATATACTTATCCTTCAACAAGCAGGCCCATGCTGCGGGCCGTGCCACGGATCATCTTCTTGGCCGTGTCCAGAGACGCAGCATTCAAATCTTCCATCTTCAAAGAAGCGATTTCTTCGACCTGTGCTTCCGTTACCGATCCAACCTTCACTTTGTTGGGTTCGCTGGAGGCTTTGGCCAACTTTGCAGACCGTTTCAGCAGCACTGCAGCAGGCGGCGTCTTGGTGATGAAACTGAAACTGCGGTCATCAAAAATGGTAATGACCACGGGAATGACCAGTCCCTGTTGTTCACGGGTGCGCTCATTGAATTGATTGCAAAAGTCCATGATATTAACGCCATGCTGACCGAGAGCAGGGCCCACCGGCGGCGCAGGATTGGCCTGGCCCGCCTTCACTTGCAGTTTTACCTGCGCTTTGATTTTCTTTTTCTTGGGAGGCATGTAACCTTCACTCCATTTATATTTGTTCCACTTGCCAGAATTCGACTTCGATGCTCGTCTGGCGTTCAAAAATTTCAACCATAACCTTTACAATGCTTCGTTCGCCATTGATTTCTTCTATTTTGCCCAGGAAGTTGGCAAAGGGGCCGTCATTGATGCGGACTCGTTCGCCCACTTCAAAGTCAAGTTTCGGCTTCGGACGCTCCCGCTCGCCGCGCACCACTTCGATAATGGACTGCACTTCGGAATCTTCCAGCGGCACAGGCACCGTGCGCGAACCTATGAAACCGGTCACGCTCGGCGTTTCCTTGATCATGTGCCACAGATCGGCGTATTGCTCCGGGTGTTCCGGCAATTGCACCAGCACATAGCCCGGAAAGCATTTATGCTTGGACATGCGCTTTTGTCCGCCGCGATTCACTTCAACCTGTTCGATAGGCACAAACACATTGGCCAGCAGATTGGGGTTGTCAATCTGCTGCGCCCGCGAAAGCAACATCTCGCGAACGGTGCTTTCCTGTCCTGAATGGGCATGCAACGCATACCAGCGCCGGGCGATGCCATCGTCCGGCACTTCGCGCAGTTGCACCGACTCGTTCAGCGTTTCTTCGCCAGCATCTTCGCCCTCGATAACGTCGGGCTGTTCTTGGAAATCTTTATCCGTCACAGACAGTCTCCCTAACTCGCGAAGTTTAAGATCGCCACGATTATAAAGCCGAATACCCGGTCATAAACAAAGATGATGGCGGCCATAATCAACAAGAGAAACAAAGTCACTTTTGTTGAGGCAACCAAGTCTTCACGGGTGGGCCAGGTAACCTTCTTCAATTCATTGACGACATCATCAAAGAACTGTTGGATACGTGCTACGATACCCGGTCGGGATTCGTCCGCTGTTATTTGCTTCGCCATAGTGTTTCTTCTTTCAGCCTCATCGAAACAGACCGTATTGACTCCAACTGTTTCTTGTTACGAATAAAAAATGGCAGGGGTGGAGGGACTCGAACCCCCAACCTTCGGCTTTGGAGGCCGCTGCACTAGCCATTGTGCTACACCCCTGCACGAATATCAGGAACTGCAGGGCCGCGAAAAGGCCCGGCAGCAATTCAGCATTAAATTGTATCAGTGCGCCCAACCGCGATTACACACGGTTTGGACGCTAAGCGTTCGTTACTCGATAACTTTGGTAACAACGCCCGCGCCAACAGTGCGGCCGCCTTCGCGA
>CAZBNU010000292.1:0-4511 GCA_964493075.1 uncultured Nitrospirales bacterium
ACCAGATGTCCGGCATTGAATCATGGAAAGAGGGACAGTCCTGGGGCGCAGGCAACTTCTTCTCCAGCGACGGGAGCGCTGCCAGCACAAACATTGATCTTGAGGGCGGTGAATACACCCTGTATGCACGTATTTTCACTTCGCCCGTTACCGATGCGGACCTGCGCATTTATGTGAATGATGCCTGTCTAATCCCCCCCATGCAGGCCAAAGTGCATAAACTCGGCTGGGTATCCCTCGGCACTGCACGCCTGCCTGCAGGCCAGACAACAATTCGTGTGGAACCGTCCGTACCCGGAGTGGCAGGCGATCAGAATTTTGCCGCCATCGCGTTGTGTTCCACGCCCTTTGATGATCCTGTGGGCAGAATCATGGCGTTTACTGAATGGCTGCGCCATGAACTTATTCGGCTGGAAGCGCCAAAACCCGCCCCGCGCACCCTTGCCGAAGCGCAAGCACAACAGGAATTCTTGCGACGGGAATTGCTGAACGCATTGGGGCTGGACCCGCTGCCGCCGCGAACACCGCTCAATCCATCTGTTACAGGACGAATCGAACGGGAGGGCTACAGCATTGAGAAGGTTTCCTTTGAGAGCCGCCCAAACCATGTGGTTCCAGCATTACTCTATCTACCCCAAAATGTTGAAAAGCCCGTTCCTGCGATTGTAAGCGCCATCGGCCACTGGAGCTATGGCAAAAGTTCCAATGCACCGCAGTTACGTGGCATTGCATTGGCCAAACAAGGCTATGCGGTGCTTGCCCTTGAAGCCTGTTATGCCTGGGAACGGGGCATTCCCGGAAATTCTG
Source organism: uncultured Nitrospirales bacterium (assembly GCA_964493075.1). Lineage (GTDB taxonomy): Bacteria > Hydrogenedentota > Hydrogenedentia > Hydrogenedentales > CAITNO01 > SLFT01. The sequence continues at coordinate 808 of CAZBNU010000292.1, forward strand.
AAGGCTTCGAACCCTTTGTTGCTGGCGGTGCAATAGCAGGACACATGGTATGGGACATTATGCGTGGTGTGGACTACCTCGAAACCCGACCCGACATTGACACAACCCGACTGGGGATTACCGGCGCTTCCGGCGGCGGACTCCAGACTTTCTATGCGGGCGCCGTGGACACACGATTCAAGGCGGTCATGCCTGCTGTCGCGCTCTGGAGTATGCCTGAACTGGCCATCAACTTTTTCTATTCAGGCGATAACTGGGTGCCCGGCATCTCGCGAATGGGCGGCATGGGCGCACTGATTGCATTGACAGCGCCCAGAGCCATGCTGGTCATGAACATGGACAGCGACTACTCCACCAGCTACGCCTGCGAGGTGATGGTAAATGCCGCACGCCCCTACTATCGCCTGTATGGCGCGGAAAACCGGATATTACATACCATAGAAAAGGGGCCCCACAATTACACTCGGCGTATGCGGGAAAACACCTGCGCCTTTGTCGACCGCTGGCTGAAAGAAATCGGCGATGGGCTTCCCGTCCCTGAAGCCGAATTGGAAAAAGAACTACTTGATCAGGAGGATCCTGCGCTGTTTGTATTTGAAAACGGGAAAATCCCCACCGAAAACGCCGCCACAGTGCAGTCCATCTGGACAGAACAGGCGCGCACGCTGCGTGATGCCCTGCCTGCACACGTCTCAGAACTGCCGGAACGTCTGAAGCAACTGCTCAACATGCCGGCGCTTCCGGTTCCTACTGTGATTGAAACAGGCCGAGGCTTTCTCGTTGCCACCGATCCAGGCCTGCAAATCGCGGTGTTGCGCCTGGGTAATGGGTCACGGGCCGTGGTGTGGCTTGGGGAATCCGACTGTAACACCGAAGCGGAACGGCCAGAAGTGCAGGCGTTGGCAGAACACGCCACAGTGTTTGTGGTGGAGCCACGCGGCGCAGGCATGCCGAACGAAATGCACATCCTGCGCCATGCGCCAATCGTCATGGGACGTCCCCTGTCCGGAATGTGGACCTACGATCTGCTGTGTGTTGTGGATTACCTGGCCACTTCCCAACAATACAGCCACATTCTTGTTGCCGGAAAAGGGATGGAAACAGGGCTGGCCTGCCTCATGGCGGCTCTTTTCGACCAGCGCATCACAAGCGCCGCCATTGACGGACTCTTCTCAAGTTTTGCGCAACTTGTGGGACACTCCAATCCGGCGCCGCAAATTCACGGCATCCTGAAACTCGCCGACATCAGGCATCTGGCACAGGAATCCGGTCGCGATCGCATTTTTCTGAACAACATGCGCTTCGACCAATCTACAAAAATAATCGGCCTTGAATCGTCCTCGGATCGTAGCAAAGATTTCTTCACAAACTGGCTGCAATAAGAACAGGGGACGTATTTGGACAGTATTTCGAAATCAGGCATCCAATTCCAGGGCGCGGGCACTTATCCGGTCGTTTGAACCACTTTTAGCGCGGAACAGGTTGCGCATGGCCTCACCGATCAATTCGTCGGCATTGGTGGGACGTACACTGCTGGCACAGGTTACAATGCCAAAAGCCAGTGCCGCTTTGTTTGCATCCCAGTCTTCCGACAATACTGCTTCCTTCACCTCTTTTTTGATCTTGTTGGCATAGGATACTGCAGCATCAAGGTGGATATGGGGCAACACAGCGGCAAACTGATTGTCGTCGTACCGCGCCAAAATATCGAAGGCGCGTGAACTGTTGCGCAGGGCAATGGCCACTTCTACAAGCATATCTTCAAACGTGACCTCGGCAACTGTGTTTTCACCCGAAGCATTTTCTTCCAGTTCCAACATGAGACACGATACCGGGTACTGGTAGCGGTATGCCTTTTCTGTTTCTTCTTGGAGCCGTTCAAAGAGGAATCGCCTGTTTCGTAACCCGGTAAGTTGGTCCGTATATACCGGGTCGGTAAGCAGAAAAGGCCCAGAAATAATGTCGGTCGTGCTCTGACGGGTACGCAGCGCTGCATCCACATGAATAATGATGATAGGCAGATTATAAGGCTTTGCCACATAATCCACCGCGCCAAGATTATACCCGTGCGCCACATCGTCAGAAGAGCCCCGTGCCGTAACGAAGATCACGGGAATATCACGGGTTGCAACATCCTGCTTCAAACGGGTGCATACTTCGTAGCCATCAATGTCAGGTAATCCGACATCCAGCAGCATCAGGTGTATGTCCTGCTCTGCGGCAATCTGCAACGCTTCTTGGCCTGAATGGGCGGCAACCGCATCATATCCAAAGAGTTTAAGACCTTCGCATAAAAGGGTCGCCTCATCCACGCAGTCATCAACAACGCATATTTTTATTAAGGTTGTCACACTAATTTATCCCTATCTTGCTGAAAACATCCCACACATGTTCCCATAACTTCTTTTTACAAGTTTACCGTAAAACTAACAAAATCGCAACATTATTTTATGAAAACCTTACAAACGTCAAGAAACGTTACATCAAATAATTCTATTAAAACAACATATACTGCTTCTCTGATGTAATTATACCCGATAATCCATTCAAATGGGGAGAATCTTTCCAAGCGGAAAGGGATGAGGCCCTTACCAAGCCAAATCCTGATCATTAAACTACTTGACTGCTGATTGGCGGACAACTTTTTATCAGTTCGCGGTAGGGTGCATCTATACAGTGCTTGCCACCCTAGAGAACACAGTAATCATAAAAATTACATTTTTAACTGCGTAACAGACACTGCTTTTTACTGATAAAGTCTGGGTTAGAAAAAGGGCAAAAAAAATACAATGACCACAGCCCGATAGTATGTTTATTGCTATTTGTGCTGTATGACGAGTTTTCTACTATTCTTTTCGCAGGGCGTCCAGCGGGATCCTGGCAAGCACAGTATAGGTCACGGTCAGGGCGGCAATAAGGTAGGCAACAGTCAGGCTCCCAAGCAACAGGAGCAGCGATGGCAGATCGGCGGTATTTTGGGAACGCAGTATGATGGGGCCAATAGCGATAGCGGCGGCAATACTTCCGAAAACGATGCCTGCAAGCACGAGAAAACAATTTTCCAGCACGGCCATGCAGCGCACCTGGCGCGGTTCATAACCAACCGCGAGGAACAGGGCAAATTCGGCACGGCGTTCCGACAGGGTTCGCAACACGACAATGGATGCGCCGCCCGCACCGAGCAGCAATCCCAAGCCACCCAACAACAGGAACATGGCAAGGTAGGAGCGTTCCACGGCGTAGAAGGCACGAAGCCTTTCTTCGGCAGGGACTGCCTCCATACCCGCCTTGCCATAATCACGGTTGAGTTGCACGGCAGTTTCATTCGGGTCATCTGCATCCAAGAGGAACGCGCGATACCCGCCTTCGTGGGGGAACAAGCGCGTGAAGTTGGTTTCCGAAATCAACAACGACCCCTGAAACAGGGACAGGCGCATGGGCAGTTTTCCCACGACGCGTATTTTGAACGGTGTTCCTGCATCATTCTGATATTCGTATTCCGTGCCGGTTTCCGGATCGGTTTTCGCCTGAAGTCCCCACATGGCCGTGTCCGAATCGCCAACCAACGCGGGGACTACGCCCTCTTCCAGCGGCATCTCCAACAGCGACCACAACGCCTCCACTTCTTCCGGCGAAGCGAAGGCCGGGCGTTCAATGAATTGCCGGGGCTCAACTCCAAAAAGTCGCGGCCGTAATGCGCGGTT
>CAZBNU010000293.1:0-4503 GCA_964493075.1 uncultured Nitrospirales bacterium
CTGTAAAAGACGCATGGCCGCATGATTTTAGTGTACACTATGCGATATCTTAGCCGCTGAAGCGGTACTCCAATACTTAATATCCGAAGGAGAATACGTGAATGTCAAAGAAACTGACCGTTATACCGGAGCGGTGTTCCGGCTGCAAGATGTGCGAACTGGCATGTTCCATCAAGCATTTTGGCGTCAACAATCCGAAGAAAAGCGCCGTGCGCGTTCTGGTTACCTATCCCCATCCCGTGGTGCGTATGCCTATTGTGTGCAGCCAATGCAAAAAACCGCCCTGCGAAGACGCCTGTCCTGTTGGCGCGATCAGCCGCAGTGACGGCGTGGTCAAACTGGATGAATCCATTTGCATCTCCTGCTTCCGATGTATTGAAGCGTGTCCCTTCGGCGCTGTGTATGCCCATGAAGACTGCACCTTCCCCATCAAATGCGACCTGTGCGGGGGCGATCCGGAATGTGTGAAACAATGTCCCAAGTCGGCATTGCTGCTTGTGCCCGAATATTCGCTGGGTGGCTCCAGCCGTTTGAATAACGTCTTGAGTTATACGCAGATGAAAGAGATCGAATATTCCGAACAGGGCGAGACCAAGACGATTCGTTATGCTGAAATTGGAAAGGAGGAGTTATGAGCATAAAAGGTGGTTATTTCAGAAAGTACCTGCATTGCGACCTTACTGCCGGCACCTGTGAACGACTTCCACTCTCCGACGAAATCATTGCGCAATATGTTGGCGGGCGCGGGTTCGGCGCGAAAATGGTCTGGGAAAATCTCAAGGCCCATAATTTCAAAATTGATCCCCTTGGTCCGGAAAATCTGTTGGCAATCGCGCCCGGTCCGTTAACCGGCGCTTATCTGCCTGCTTCAAGCAAGACCTCCTTTGTTTCCATATCGCCTGCAACCGGCTTATACGGCGATTCCTCCATTGGCGGTTCCTTTGGGGTTGAACTGCGTCAGGCGGGCCTTGACTTCCTTTCCATTGTGGGCGCGGCGCCTGAACTTTCCGTGCTGCTCATTGACGGCGAGGAAGCGGCAAAGATTGTGCCCATGCCACAACTCAAGGGAAAAACCTGCCTGGAAGCGGAAGGCATCATCAAGAAGCATCTTGGGTCGCACGATTTTCATGTGGCTTCTATCGGGGTCGCGGGTGAGAATCTTGTCCGATTCGCCTGCGTTAATTGTGACTGGAGCCGCAACGCGGGCCGAACCGGCATAGGCGCCATCATGGGCAGCAAAAACTTGAAGGCCATAGTGGTTCGCGGAGAAACCGACCTGCCCGTGGCAGATATGAAGAGGCTAATCGAAGAATCAGAAAAAGCCATACGCTACATGCGCGAACACAAGTATTTTCACGTGTGGCAGGAACAGGGGCTTATGGGTGTGATCGAATACGCAAACACACAGGGGATTCTGCCCACCTATAATTTCAAGTCCACGACGTTTGCGGGCCATGATAAAATTAACGGCGAAACCATGCTGGACGGGTATAAAATCGGCGACAGTGCGTGCTTCATGTGCCCCATGTCCTGCGGCAACATCTGTTTGGTGAAGAACGGCAAATACGCAGGAACCGTTACTGAAGGGCCGGAATACGAGTCCTGTGCCATGCTGGGCTCCAATCTTGGGATTGACAAGTTCGACGCCATTCTGGAGGCCAACCGCCTGTGTGATGAATACGGCATGGACACCATTTCCACGGGCGGCGTTATTGGCGCGGTGATTGAAGGATACGAGACCGGCGTTATCTCGCTGGAAGACCTGGACGGTGAGGAAATCTCGTGGAACGATGATGTTGCCATATTGAATCTGCTGCGCAAGATCGCGTTTCGCGAAGGCGTGGGGGACACGCTGGCAGACGGCGCGAAAGCCGTCATCGAGCGCTGGCCGGAAATGGACAAACTGGTGCTTCAGGTCAAGGGGCTTGAACAATCCGCCTATGACAGCCGGGTTGGCGCTTCCATGGGACTTGCCTACGCCACATCCGATATTGGCGCCCATCACACCCGCGCATGGACCATAGCCAAAGAAATTGAAGAAGGAAAAAACTGGACGCCGAAACAAAAAGTTGACCTGGTTATTTACCACCAGACCCTACGCCCCCTGTTTGACATGCTGGGGGTATGCCGCTTGCCCTGGATTGAGCTCGGCCTCAATGAACGCCACTACGAAAAATTCTTTTCCTATGTCACCGGCAAGGAAACAACCCTCGAAGAGTTGCTGGCCTTGTCAGATGTTATCTACAACCTTACCCGCAGGATCAATACACACATGGGCGCCTCGCGCAAGGATGATTCCCTGCCCTATAAAGTGCGCAAGGTACCCATTCTCAGCGGTCCCAACGCTGGCAAGACACTGGATGAAGATGAATTTGAGGAACTGTTAACTTTGTACTACAAAGAACGCGGTTGGGATGAAAACGGCACCCCGCCCGTTGAAATGGAAGCCCGCTTTTAGTCCTCCATTTCAGGGCTATTTTGGAAAAAATCAGGGAATGACCACGCGAAAAATATAGAAGCGTGTGTCATTCCCTTGTTATTTTATGCTTTGAGCAGGCGCGTGAAGCCCGGCTTGTACACTGGGTAGCTGCCATCCTCGCCGGGAAGCACCGGCGGTTCCATGTCGTCGTGGCACTCTTCCGGCTTCGGCCCATAACTGAATTCGGAATTGTTAATCTGCTCCCAGGTGATCTCTTCGCCGGTGTAGCAGGAAGCCTGACCCATGATGCCCATCATGGTGCTGCGTGCCATGTATTCGCCGTTATTGACCGGTTCGCCTTTGCGGATGGCGCCGAACAGCACGTCATGCTCAATCTGGTAGGGGTTGCAGTTGCCTTCCCATTTCCAGGCGTTCTCCCCCCATATCTCGCAACTCAGAATGGACGCCTTGCCTTTGCTGCCCGCGATGATGCTTGAGGTGTTGTTGTAACAGCCATCAGTGGTTCTGCAGAAAGCATAAATCTTGATGCCGTTGTCGTATTCGTACACGACAGAATGATGATCGAATACGTTGCCGTAGATGTGGTCGGTCATGGAAGAACGCCCGCCGAGTCCGTGGCATTTGGCGGGGGCAGTGTCGTGCATCACCCAGCTGGAGCGGTCCAGGTTATGTACCAATGACTGGGGAACGTCGTCCCCGGACAGCCAGTTGAAATGGTACTGGGTGCTGCACTGCCACACCAGTTCCGACATCCAGGGTTCGCGCTGGGTAATTACGTAGGGTGGACGCAGGAAGTTTTCTTCGATGCTGATGATGTCGCCAATAGCGCCATCGTGGATGCGCTGCACGGTTTCCGCGTACCCGGTGTGATAGCGGCTCTGCAGCCCTGAAACCAGGCACAATTCCTTTTCCTTCGCCAGGGCAACCGCTTCCTTCAGGACTTTCATGCCCAGCGGATCAATGCCGTGGGGCTTCTCCACAAAGACATGTTTGCCCGCTTTCAACGCCTGCAGCGCATGGAAGGGATGAAACTTTGCTGCGTTGGCGATGAGTACTACGTCGGAGGATTCGATGACATGTTTGTAGCCGTCAAAGCCCGCAAAGCAGTGGTCATCATCCACCATGATCCGATCCTTAAACTGCTGTTTCAGTCGTTCCCGTTTTGCCTTGATGCGTTCGTCGAGAATGTCGCACATGGCAACAAGTCGCACCCCCGGATCAGCGGTCAGGGCTTCCACTGCCGCGCCGGTGCAGCGCCCACCGCAACCGATCATGCCCACTTTAATAATATCGCTGCCTGCGGCATAAGCGTTTCGCGCAATACCGCCCGAGCCTGCCACGGCAGCCGAAGCAAGAAGTGCTGAGTTCTTCAAAAAATCACGCCGTGTCGTGCCGCGTACCGCATCCGATGTGTTTCCCTGTGTCATGATGTCTCCTTGTGCGATCTGTTATGTCCAGAGTGCCGGTTAAAACTGTTTTTTGCAAACCCATGTCAGTCTGTTATCTTATGACCAAACCCACCGGTAATTCAACTACAATTCAGTGGGTGTGTTCAGTCCATTTCAAAGTGGGGTACGGGACATGCTAGGGCGGCGCCGAAGGCGTCCACCGATACCGCGCCTGCCCGTTTCAAGGCGCGCGCGCATTCGGTGATCGTTTCGCCGGTTGTAATGACATCATCAATAAGCAGTATGCGTTTACCTTTGTAGGCGTCGCCTTCTACAGCAAAGGCACCGCGCACATTCTGCGCGCGTTCACTGCTTGCCAGGCGACTTTGTGCATTGGTGGGACGTATGCGCTTGAGTGATTCGTCAATTATCGCTTCTGGAAATGCTTCCTGCAACAGCAACGCCAATTCAAGGGATTGATTAAAGCCCCGTTCCCGAAGCCGTGTGCGGTACAGGGGCACCGGTACCAGGAAATCGTAGCAGGCATCATCCATTTCCTGTTGGGCAAACTCGACCATGAGTGCCGCCAGCGGTTTTTTGAGAAGCGTCTTTTCCCGAAATTTGAACAGGCGGATGGCGGCGGCAACAGCACCGTCGTAATAGGCGGCGCCCCGG
>CAZBNU010000294.1:0-4490 GCA_964493075.1 uncultured Nitrospirales bacterium
TGATAGCCGTCCGCAACGCTTCGATAACCGCCTTTGCTTCCGCCTGTTTCAGCCGACCACCAATATTCACTTTCTTGCCGTCAGTGCTTTTTAGAAACACCGCGTAATACACCTGATTTCCGGACTGCATGGTGTTTTTCATATCAATGTCTTCAATAGCGTCAAAGGCAAGTTGCTTTTCCATTCCCATGCCAAAAGGTCCACTTTGTACTTTTATCCCGGTATGAGTGATTTCCACCCGACTTTTGCCCACCCACAGGTCAATTACAAAAAGGAGTATAAGGAAGAAGAAGAACCCAAAAACAATGGGAAAGATAATCGGCGCGCCAGCTTTTGTCATAAACACCAGAAAACCACCCCAGATAAGAAGGAAGATAAGGGCGCCGACAGCCATGCCCGGTTGTCGCAACATGGGAAACTCAATGGCGATGCCGCCCCTGGCGCAAGGTTCCATACGCAATCCCGCCCGGCGCAATTTCTCCCCGACCTGTACCGAGTCCTCCGGTTCGTAGTAGGTTATCTCGTGCCCATCTTCATCCACGACAGTCTTGACCATCCCTGCATTCAAGGCTGCAGTCGTCATGGTCGGATCGCTTTCCGGGGTCTGAAACACAGGCACATCGAAGCTGGCGGCGTAATCCACGCCGGGCACTTCCGCCTTCACGCGCACCCGCCAGATCAGTTCGTTGCTGGAATTGCTGTCGTCCGATGCCGGTTGATCTACAGGAACGTGAAAATCAATGGGAATCGCCGTTGCTCGGCTTTCCTGGAAGAGCGCATTTTTCGGCAAAGTCTTTTCCGATTGCCACAGGATGGATTCCCGGGTGCTGCGATTTTTGCCGCTGCCAGTGGTAATCTTGCGAATACAATCCAGTGCGACCTCCACATCCTTCTCCGGCATGATTACCGTCGGTATCCGGATAAGCCCCTGCAGCCTGCCGCCCAGCACGCCCGGTATCGCCGCCATCTGGAACACGGTGTCGCCATAACGCTTCCATTGCAGCACAAAATAGACGGCAACGCAAATCAGAATAATGCCTACCGCCGGGAAGAGGAGCATGATCAACGCCACATAATTTTCCTTCATGACTTCCTCTGGCAATGCAATAATCACAATGGGGAAGGAGATGATGTTCCAGAAAAAGGCAAACACAAGGGTGCCAATCATTTTCGCTTTGCCGTGGGAGTGAATCACGCCTTCGTCCCATTCTTTCTTCCAGCGCCAGGGCTCTTCCGGATACTGCTGCTTGAGCGCTTCGTTCTCCCGATTGACTTTCACCCCGTATATTGAAGCCGCCATCAACCCAAACCCCACGCCGCCAAATGTCAACGCAAATATCATCATGAATCCCAGCATCTCAATGCGAAGGTTTCGATACAACACAGATTTTTCAGGCGACTTGGGATTCACAAAACATCGGAATGGCTTCCCTGTTCCTTCATATTGTTCCAGTTCCCGATGCACCCGCTTGTGAAAATTACCGATATTGTCGTTCATCGTATTGATGGCAACGCGGTCCCCCTTATACTCTAATCCGTCCCATTCATACCGATATCCTGCCTCCACATTGTAGGTGGTGCTGTCACTGCTGCGACTTTCGGTCAATTTTGCTTCCAGGATAATGGCGGGCACCTCCTCCCAAGTTTGCATGGATGCCCAGGTCATCAGGTTCCAAAAAATCATACAGGTTGCGCCCACGCCCACCGCCGCGAAAGGCAGTGCAAAAAGCACCAGGCAGCCACCCGCAAGTTTGTTGTCTTTTTTCTTCTTCATCTATACCATTCCTTATTTATTCTGTCCACAGTCCATCTCCCTATCAGTGTATGTATTTTTGTTAGAGTATTACAAGAACAGCAGGCGTTGGACTAAACGGCTATGCCGTTGAAAAAGAGTATTCGTTTATAAATGGAGTATCAGACCGGTCTGAGTTATTGTTCCGTTTATGTGACAATACCCCCCGTCGTTTGATTACAATAAGGGCTGGAGCATTGAATTTTTTCATTACAGACTGTGAACCCCGAATGCCAGCCCAACGGTAGGAAAACGGCACATCCTGTATGAAGGAGGTCTCATGAGTTGGTTGCTTATCATGCATGTGGCGTGTTGCGGTGTAATGCCATCGAATGCTGTTTCCGCATTTCCCCTTGAAAACGTGCGGCTTCTGGACGGACCCTTCAAAACGGCAATGGAACGCAATGCTTCCTGGCTGCTGGCGCTGGAGCCTGACCGGCTGCTGGCGGGGGTGCGCGAGGATGCCGGACTGTCCCCGAAAGCGCCCCGTTATGGTGGCTGGGAACAGCAAGGCGTGGCCAGCCATAGCCTCGGCCATTATCTTTCCGCCTGTGCGCTTCATTTCGCCGCCACGGGCGATGCCCGGTTCAAGGAGCGGGTGGACTACATGGTGGCTGAACTGGCCTTGTGCCAGAAAGCAAATGGGGATGGGTATGCCTCTGCCATTCCGGAAGGAAAACGGGCCTTTGCGGAAATTGCAGAGGGTAAGATCAAAGCTGAGAACTTTCAACTGAACGGCATCTGGGTGCCCTGGTACACCATGCACAAACTGTTTGCAGGGTTGCGCGATGCGTATCTTCACGGGAAAAACAAACAAGCCCTGGAGGTGTATGTTGCGCTGGGCGACTGGGCCTGCAACCTTACAGCAGGACTGACGGAATCCCAGTTGCAGGAGATGCTGCACTGTGAACATGGCGGCATGAACGAGACGGCGGCGGACCTGTTTGCACTCACAGGAGACGACAAATATCTCGCACTGGCCAGGCGTTTCACTCACCAGGCAGTTTTCGCACCGCTGGCCAAGGGCGAAGACCACCTGAACGGATTACATGCCAATACCCAGATTCCCAAGTTGACCGGCGCTGCCAGGATATACGAAATGACGGGCGACGCCTATTATCACGATGCCGCCCGATTCTTCTGGCATACTGTTGTGCAGCACCACAGTTATGTTACAGGCGGCAACAGCAACCATGAGCATTTCGGTCCACCGGACACACTCAACGACCGTCTGAGTGCGGAAACCACGGAAAGCTGCAATACCTACAACATGCTCAAATTGACGCGCCATCTTTTCGAGTGGGAGGCAGGGCCTGAGTATGCGGATTTTTACGAGCGCGCCCTATTGAACCATATCCTGGGTTCCCAGAATCCGGATACCGCTGAAGTCACCTATTTTGTGCCTCTCGAATCGGGACGCATGAAAACCTACCAGACCAAGTTCGATACCTTCAGCTGTTGCGTAGGCACCGGTATGGAAAATCATACACGCTACGGAGAATCCATCTATTTTCACGACAACGATAACCTTTATGTCACCTTGTTCATCGCTTCCGAATTGAACTGGCCGGGAAAAGGCATCTCTGTACGACAGGAAACGCAGTATCCTGAAGAAGACACCACACGCATAACTCTATTGTGTGAAGAACCCGTCCAGTTGACCTTGCAGTTGCGGTGGCCTGTATGGGCGCAGGACGACGTGGAATTGCGGGTCAACGACGAACCGCTTGATGTTACTGCCGCACCAGGCACTTTTATCCCGGTAAGCCGCAAATGGCAAAAGGGCGACACCATTTCATTACATTGCCCCATGCGTATCCACAAAGAATCCATGCCAGACAACCCGGAACGGGTTGCGTTATTTTACGGACCGGTACTGCTTGCCGGCGCGTTGGGACAGGAAGAGCGAGCCTCCGCCGACATGCCTGTGCTGATTGCGGCGAACACCCCTGTGGATGCCTGGCTGACGCCCGTCCCCGAAAAAGCGCTCACCTTCAGGACAAACGGCATCGGCCATCCGGAAGACCTCGAACTGATTCCCTTCTACAAAATGCACCATCAGCGGCATATTGTATATTGGGATATCTTTACACGCGAACAATGGGAAGCACGGCAGGCCGCGTATCAAGCAGCGCTGGATCACCGGCAGATTCTTGAAGCACGCACAGTGGACTACCTGCAACCCGGTGAAATGCAACCGGAGCGCGACCATGCTTTTGAGGGTACGAACTCACGGCACGGTATGCATCTGGACCGCAAGTGGCGCGACGCTGCTGATGGCGGCTGGTTTGCGTTCACACTGAAAACAGATCCGGAACGCCCCCTGGAGTTGATTTGCACCTATTGGGGCAGCGATAGCGGGCCGCGCACCTTCGATATTCTGGTGGATGATGTAGTCATCGCCACCCAGCAATTGGACAATCCTGCGCCGGGCGAATTTATTGATATTCCCTACGCCATTCCTGAGTACCTAACCGCTGGAAAAAATGAAGTCCGGGTAACCTTTCGTGCCCATCCGGGTATGATGGCGGGCGGCATATTTGGATGCCGCACGGCCTATCCCGAGTAAAAGATAGTTTTTATGATCGATCGCGTATACTTTTCTGCAATCCATGTACGAAAGCAGGTACAATATGGGTTTGTAGTCTTTTTGCGCTGAAATGCTGAATATGCTTCCGGAAGGAAACAAAAAGGACAG
>CAZBNU010000295.1:0-2969 GCA_964493075.1 uncultured Nitrospirales bacterium
GGAATAGGAACTTGACTTTTCGGGTTTCTTTAGTATACCCTAAGGGGGTATGGGTATATAGTGCAAGGAAAGAAATACATGAACGAAACAAAAGAGAGCATTCAGGAACAGACCCTGGCACGCCTGCGGCGTGTTGAAGGGCAGATACGCGGTGTAGGCAAAATGATCGAAGAGGAACGGGGTTGTGTGGATATATTGCGGCAGCTGGCAGCGGCAGATGCCGCGTTGCGTTCCGCAGCAAAACACATTGTCTCGCATCACATGGACTGCTGCTTTGAAGAAGCGACAAGGAATCCTGAAACACGGCAACGCCTGTTTAAGGAATTGTTGGAGACTTTCGGGCGTTTTGGGTGAAATACAGTTGAACTTAAATAACCGGTGAAAATAGATGGAGACGAAGACATGTCAAAACGAGTAATTATAGTTGGCGGCGTGGCAGGAGGCATGAGCTGCGCAGCGCGCATCAAGCGCCTGGACGAATCGGCGGAAGTGGTGGTCTTTGAAAAGGGCGGCGCCGTATCCTTTGCGAACTGCGGCATGCCGTACTATGTGGGCGGCGTCATTTCTGACCGGGCAAGCATGATTGTGCAGACTGCGGAAACGCTGAAAGGGCGCTATGATCTGGATATCCGCACCCACCATGAAGTAACACGCATTCTGCCGGAAGAAAAGACGGTGGAAGTGCGCAACCTGGAGAACGGCAAAATCACACAAGAACCCTATGATGTTCTGCTGCTGGCAACTGGCGCCGCGCCGGTGCGCCCGCCCATTCCCGGGCTGGACAGCGAGAAGGTGTGCGCCCTCAATAATCTGGACGACATGGACAAGATGCGTGCCCGTGCTGTGTCTGCCAAAAGTGCCGTTGTCATCGGCGCCGGGTTCATCGGCCTTGAAGTAGCGGAAAATCTGCGCCATCTTGGCGTGCAGGTTACGCTGGTGGAAATGCTCGATCAGGTGCTGCCGGTGCTGGACAAGGAAATGACCGCGCCCCTTGCCCAGGAACTGCGCGTTAATGGCGTGGACTTGCGCTTGACTGCTTCAGTTACCGCCGTGAATGATACGGGCGTTGCTCTCTCCGATGGATCGCAGGTGCAGGCCGACCTTGTGTGTTTGTGTACCGGTGTAGCACCCCGCAGCGAACTTGCGCGGGAAGCCGGGCTGGAATTGGGGCCACGCGGTCATATCGTGGTGGATGCCCAGATGCGCACCAGCGTACCGGAAATATTTGCCGTGGGCGATGCCGTTCAGACGACTGACCGGATGACAGGTGCGCCGGCAACGGTACCGCTTGCCGGTCCCGCAAACCGCCAGGCACGCATTGCCGCCGATGTCATCTGTGGGCGGGATGCGGCCTATCCCGGTGTGCTGGGCACGTCCATCGTGCAGGTGTTCAACCAGAAGGCGGCCTCTACCGGCGCAAGCGAAAAGCGGCTCAAGAACGCGGGTACGCCCTATTTCCGCATCTTTGTGCATCCCATGCAGCACGCGAAATACTACCCCGGCGCGGCACCGGTCAGCATCAAGGGAATGTTCAGTCCCGATGGCGTATTGCTGGGCGCGCAGGTGGTGGGCACGGAAAATGTAGACACTGCCATTGATGTGCTGGCCACAGCCCTGACCAACAATATGACGGCATCGGATATGGAACATCTGGAACTTTCCTACTCCCCGCAATTCAATTCCGCCAAGAGCGGCATCAACATGCTGGGCTTTGCTGCAAACAACCTCGTAAAAGGCGATATGGAGCAGATGGAGGCAGACGATGCTGCTGATGATATTTTCTGGCTGGATGTACGTGCCCCGGAAGAAACGGAATGCGGCGTGGTGCCCGGCGCTACGGTCATTCCCCTTGACGAACTGCGCAACCGGCTCGATGAATTGCCCCGTGACAAAAAGATTGGCGTGTACTGCGCCGTAGGTTTGCGCGGCTACATCGCCTATCGCCAACTAAAACAGCAGGGCTTCAACGCCGCCAACCTTGACGGTGGCTACCGCACCTGGACCTGGTTTCACGGCACCGGCGCGAAGAGTCCGGTTTGTGGAGACGGACCCTGTGACACAAGCAAGTGTACTTCCGACAGCCCGCCAGCGGTAACCGTCTCCGGAGACACCACCCAACTTGACGTGCGCGGTCTGCAATGCCCCGGGCCGATTGTCCGTGTGAAACAGGCCATGGCAGGCATGTCTGCCGGTGCGGTGCTGGAGGTGACTGCCACCGATGTGGGCTTCATTGCCGACATTCCCGCATGGTGCGCCAGCACAGGCAACTCCCTGCTGGAGTCCCGACCAGAGGGCGCGACCTATGTTGCGCGTATTGCGAAGGGATCAGCGCCTGTAGCACAGCCAACAACCGCCAGCGTTGCGTCACCGCGCAGCAACAACAAGACCATCGTGTGTTTTTCAGACGACCTCGACCGTGTGATGGCAACCTTTGTTATTGCAAACGGCGCTGCCGCCATGAACAGCCACGTTACCATCTTCTTCACCTTCTGGGGATTGAACGTGCTCAAAAAGAAATCCGCGCCGCCGGTGCAAAAGGGACTGTTGGACAAGATGTTCGGCATGATGATGCCCAAAGGACCGGGGCAGCTGAAACTTTCGAAGATGCACATGGGTGGTATGGGCACCGCCATGATGCGCCACGTCATGCGCACCAAGAATGTGATGTCCCCCGAAGAACTTGTCGCCGCGGCCCGCGAAGCCGGCGTCAAACTGGTAGCGTGCTCCATGAGCATGGATGTCATGGGCATCAAAAAAGAGGAACTCATAGACGGCATCGAAATCGGCGGCGTAGGCGCATACCTCGGCGAAGCCGAACAAGCCGGCGTGAATCTGTTTATCTGATCGAAATGGACCGTATGGACGATATGGACACTATGGACAGAGTTTCTTGTCCATCCTGTCCATTCAGTCCATTCTGTCCATAAAAATCCCTACACCTGTTCCGGCACCACCCACGGGTCGCGGTA
>CAZBNU010000295.1:3069-4470 GCA_964493075.1 uncultured Nitrospirales bacterium
ACCTCAATGCGTGTACCGCTGAACGGCCAGACTGGGAGTTGTTCCAGGTCGCGCATTTCCAACGGTGTCTTCTTCATGTAGGGCGACCACAGGGTCTGCTCGAAGACCATCGTCAATCCATCATACTCCCAGTTCACCGTGTGCGTGTCCGGTGTTTCCTGATCGTCGTTGTAGTAGTGAATGCCGCCTCCGGAGGTCACGCTCTTGGGATATTGCTTGTCAATGAGCCAACGGGCAATGTCCACCTGATGTACGCCGTCGTTGATGATGTCGCCGCCGGAGAAGTCCCAGAACCAGTGCCAGTTGTAGTGGAAACTGTTGGGATTGAACGGACGCATGGGCGCGGGCCCCAGCCACATGTCGTAGTCCACGCCTTCCGGCACGGGCGCGTCCGGTTTGGCGCCGATGGTGGGGCGTTGCTTACTGTTGAGCACGCGCACGAAATGCACGTCGCCGAATTCACCGGAGCGGATGTAATCGAAGGCATGTTGGCAGTATTTCGCACTGCGATTCTGCGCACCCACCTGCACAATACGGTCATACTTGCGGGCCGCCTCAATCATCTTCCGGCTTTCCCAGATACTGTGCGCCGAAGGCTTTTCCACGTACACGTCCTTGCCCGCCTGACACGCGAGAATGGTGCCCAGCGCATGCCAGTGGTCCGGCGTCGCGTTAATGATGGCGTCCACATCCGGGCTTGCAAGCATGTTCCTGAAATCACCGGTGAGTTCCGCCTGACGGTCCGTTTCCTTTTTCAGGGCCGCACCGCAGGCGTTCAGACGGTTGCTGTCCGGGTCCGCGAGGAATGCAATCTCCACACCTTCACGCTTAATGAATTCACGCAACAGAAACGTGCCCCGGCCCCCGCATCCCATGAGCCCCAACCGGATACGGTCATTGGCTCCGACCACATTAAACGATACGCCCGCCGCGCCTGTCGCCGCAGTTGCCACGGTTGCGTACTTCAGAAAATCACGTCGCGTAAGACCACTCATGGTTGCTTCCTCCAGTGTATAGGGTGTTCAGAACATCGTGTTAGTGTATCACTTTTTCCAAAGAAGACTTTCTCTCTGTCCAGTGTGGATTGAGCGTACAAGCCGAATATCCGGTATCACGCTGAAATATTATCCCACGTAATACCGATGTGCGGCGCGGCATAGCCAATTTCCCGGAGGTAGTCTTCATAAACCATCAGCCAGTGGGAATCGCGCACTTCGTTCAGCAGACGCTTCCAGTCACCGTCTATACGCACATCCTGTTGGGAACGGCATATCTCCAGGAAGGGGTTGTCCTCCACCGTGCCGCGCAGCCCGACCCAGCGACCCGTGGCATATTGCGGGTTGATGAAACTCACCGTCTGCCCTACAGGAATCTCCACCTTCGGCGCGGCGCCGTATTCCG
>CAZBNU010000296.1:0-4465 GCA_964493075.1 uncultured Nitrospirales bacterium
TCTTCAAGGGCTTTGAGTTGTTCGCCGCTGGCATCAAAGGCGACCAGTTTGACGGTGCCCACTTTTCCGGCAGTGCGCAACGCCTGGGCAGCACCGATAGCGCCGGGTTCATTGGCAACAAAAATCCCCGCCATGTTCGGGTGTGCGGTGATCATGTCGGAAGTGACGTTCATGCCCATGGCCACATCGCTTTGACTGTAATTCACTGCAGCAAGCGTGAGGTCAGGATAGTTCGGCAGATTCTCGCGAAAGCCCTGCTCGCGCAACTCGGAAGTGGCTGCACCGGGCACAAAAGGAATCAACCCCACCTCTGCAGGACCGCCTATCAGTTCCGACAACACCTTCACTGCCATGCCGCCGCCCTGCACATTGTCCGTGGCAACCAGCGACTTCGGAATGTCTGAATTGAGGCCGGAGTCCACCATCACCACCGGGATCCCGGATCGGTCCGCCTGTTCCACAATACTCACAAGGGCATTGGCATCACAAGCGGCCAGCACGATGGCATCCACCCCGCGGGTGATCATGTCCTGCACGATATTGATCTGCTGCGCGATTTCTGTTTCCTTGGAAGGGCCCTGCCAGATGATTTTCGCGCCCACTTCCTCTGCCGCAGCTTCTGCGCCGGTTTTCACCGAAATCCAGAACTGGTGGGTTAGTCCTTTGGGAATCACCGCTATTTCCAGGGTGTCATTGGCGGGGTCGGCAACAACGGCTTCCTCCCCAGTTGTTTCCGGCTTGCTGCCGCAGCCGACCAGCAACACAAGGATCATTAAAACCACAGATAACACAACGTGCTTCATAATATCTCTCCCTTTTTGTAACGAAAAGGCACCACTATGTAAACGACGACCCTACCGTGGTATACGGTAACGTTCCCGTGTTCCTTCAACTTCTACACCGATGCCACTTGCGGCCACACCGATCAGGCGAACCCGTGATCCGGGAATTATCTCGCCCACATAAACCTTTTTCAGATTGATGATTGCCATGGCTTCGGGGTTATCCCGGCTTGCCTCGCGCAACACGTTTAACCGAAGACTTTCCAGTCCCAATTTGGCTTTGTCATTTGCAGACATTCGAGGCAAATTGTCTACAACAACCGTAGCGGTATTTTGACGCGGTTGCGGCGGATTCCTATCCACGGGGGTCGAAAAAGCCGGCACTTGCGCCACAGCAATGGTATTTTGTTGTGGTGTAACGGTATAGCCCGTATTCGGTGCTGGCGCAGGTGCAGGTTCGGGCACAGGGATTGGCTTGGGTTCGGGCACAGGTGCTGGTTCAAGTTCTGGTACCGGTATCGGTGCCGGCTCGGGTACTGGTATCGGTTCTGGTTCTGGCTCCGGTATCGGTTCCGGTTCGGGTACGGGTATCGGTTCAGGTTCGGGTACCGGGATGGGTTCAGGTTCGGGTACCGGGATGGGTTCAGGTTCGGGTTCAGGTATTGGTTCGGGTTCAGGTATCGGCTCAGGTTTTGGCCGTTGGAGCACAGGTAAAGGGGAAGGCGTAGGAACAGATGGTGTTGGCGGCGTGGGCATGGCAGCCACAACTTGTCGTGAGGGCGCAGGCGGTATTGCCGGAGGAGCAGGCGGAGGCGGTGGAGGCGGTGGGCTTTTTACAACTGGTGGAGGCGAATTCTCTGGCTTCTCCACCGGCTCGGAAACTTGCTCCGACTGCACCGGTACGGTATAGGTGTGTACCGGTGTCGCCTCGGCAACTATAGGCGTCGTATTATCCGGCGCCGTATCCCTATTCAAAAAGACAATGATCAGGCCTATCACGGTTGCCGTTACGGCTATTCCCGCAAACAACGCAGAAACAATAGGCCCATAGGGAAGACCGGTACCACTGGCCTGCCGTTTCTTTTTCCCCAACAAGGCATCTGCCGCATCTTCGGGCGCTATGGGTGTATCGTCAAATTCTTCTTCGTGTAATTTTGCCGCCTTTTCCTCTTCCAGCTTTTTGAGGGCGTCCAATATGGAACTCATGGCCTGCAACCTCCGCTTTGCGACTGCTCCTGTGACCATATTGCTTTCATGGCTACATTCCCCCGTGAGGCACAAGAGGCGAACTTCCAAAAACAGGAGGCGTCACGGAATTGTCTTCCATGCTGCCGGGACGATTCAGGGTATCTGCGAAGGGCTTGGGCAATTCGCGCACTTCCATCAGACCTGTTTGATTTGATTCCTCCTCCTGTTCCTCATTTATCCCCTCATCCGGTTGGGACTGAAACAGGAACCCTGGCGATTCGTTTACAGGCGTAGTCTCAACCTTTAATGGCCTCGGAAAACTGTCGGGAAGAGCCATTACGGGCGACTCCTGATCTGCCATGTTCACAACCGCAGTATTTTCCGCCACGGCCTGAAAACCGGCTTCTTCACCTGCGCCATCGTTGCCGGAGGGACTCACCGGCGCGACAGTCACATCCCCTGATTCCGGTATTTTTGCAGGCGTTGTTTCCGGTTGCAGCACCACAGGGGTATCTGCCCGTTCCTCGGAAGATTCTCTTGGTAGGATACTCTTCGCGGTACGCGCCGTGCCACGACGCAAGACAGGGGTGTTTCCCGACCAACTCGTGAGGGTCAACCGTACCTGCGGCCCGGCTTTGCCGTCAGCAGTCAGGCCTGCTTCAGTTTGTAGGGCAATAATGGCTTGTTCAGTTTTCCGATCGTATACATCATTGAGATCAACCGCATCCAGACGCCCCAGTGCATGCAGTTGTTCCTTCAGGCTGCGCACCCGCACACCACGCTGTCCGGGCAGTAATATGGGGGCATCCGGCGAAGGGTCACGCCAGGGCGCCAGAAATTCCCTGCCATAGTAAATGGAAAATTCTTCATGGGATACCGTGATGCGTCGGTTGTCGGGGGCCTGCAGCGTGACACTGTCCTCATCCATGCGCAACAGGGTTATCCATAACCGGTTATCACCGGCTACGAGCCGGACAAGTCCCGGGACATTGATACGCAGCAATTGCTCGGCATTAGGCCGCAGATATTCACAGGCAAGGCTATGCCGCTGAAAATACAGGGCGAGCAGTTCCACCGAATCCCCGGACGGATAATCACCGGCCAGGTTATGATTCCACAACGAAACCAGTGCATCCACACCGGCATGAAGGGTCTGGGAAGGGTTAAGTTCGGTGAATATGGCCGCCAGCGACGTGCTGGGCCGCACCGCATTAGATGGGTTCAAACGGTCCATCACCAGTTTGAGCGCACTCAACCCTTCTGCAGGGGATTCTGTGGAAACGATCTCTCCTTCATCAACGCGCCCTTCAACAGTGGCAACTGCGTTGCGTCCGCCCTCATCAGTGGATGGCACACCTGATGCATCCCCGGAAAGGATTCGGTTAAACAGGCTTAACTCGTTTGCAAACCGGTCCAAAGGATCCACGAGGTAATGGGCAAGCGCCAGTATCACCACCAGCAGCACAACCAGAGTCGGACTGGGCAACAACCGTCGCCATTGAATTTTTTGTTTAGCGGTGGCCACCAGTTTTTCGCCCCGAATTTCGCGGGCAGCCTGGCGCACAATCGCCGCAGTAATAACATGTTCTTCCTTGGTATAGCCTATCAGCAGGGCACGGTCGCACAACGCGTTGATCATGCGCGGTACGCCGCCCGATTTCTTGTATACCGCCTTAATGCCGCTCTTGGTGAAGTTGAGTTTTTTACGACCGCCAGCCACATGAATTCTGTAGGCAATGTACTGAAGTGTCTCCAATGCGTTCAGCGGTTTCAGGTGATATCGCGCCGTGATGCGCTGATTCAACTGGCGCAATTCGTGAAGCGCCAATTTCTCCGCCAGTTCCGGCTGCCCGATAAGGATAATCTGCAACAACTTCTCAGAATCGGTTTCCAGGTTGGACAGAAGCCGTATCTGCTCCAGTACCTGCGGTTCCAGGTTCTGCGCCTCGTCAATCACCAGCACACTATTCTTCCCATGTGCCGCCGCATTCAACAAATGGGCATTCAACTCCTCCGTCAACGCCAGCACATTATCCGCATTGGAAATAATGCCGAATTCCTGATTGATCTTTTTGAGCAATTCCACCGGGTTCAGAAAGGGGTTAAAGATGAACGCCACTTCCGTGTTGGCATCCATCTGGCTCAGCATATTACGGCATAGCGTGGTCTTGCCCGTGCCGATCTCACCGCTGATCATGACAAAGCCGCTACGGTTTTTGATGCCGTAGAGAAGGTGAGCGAAGGCCTCTTTGTGCTTGTCGCTCAGATAAAGAAATTTTGGGTCGGGCGTCAGATTAAAAGGACGCTCTCTTAACCCGTAAAAGGCTTCATACATGAAATGATACCCGTTATGGTGTTGTGTTCATCACCTCCACCAACGCCTGACTGTCTGCTATAGTCATGCGCAGGTTATCTGTTGACAGTATAGACTACCATATATCACAATTAGAATCAATCATTTTTTTCTTTATTGTCGCATCACCATGAAGAGGCAG
>CAZBNU010000297.1:0-4364 GCA_964493075.1 uncultured Nitrospirales bacterium
CTCAGCCCGTGCCATCTGGCGAGTATTCCGCTCATTGTCGGGTTCATTGACAACCAGGGACGCATGTCCACGAAACGCGCCTTTCTGGTTTCCACCGTGTTTGCGCTGGGCATCCTGTTGACCATCGGTCTTATCGGCGTGATTACCGCCGCCGCAGGACGCATGATGGGGGATGTGGGCCGTTACGGCAACTATTTTGTGGCGGCCATATTCTTTCTGGTGGGACTTCATCTGCTGGATGTGATCCCCATGCCCTTCTCCGGGCCGGGACAGGTCAACATGAAGAAGAAAGGCATGCTTGCCGCATTCATTCTGGGACTGGTGTTCGGCGTGGCGCTGGGCCCCTGCACTTTCGCTTATATGGCGCCCATGCTCGGGGTAACCTTCCGGTTGGGCGAGAGCAATCCCTTATATGGGATGACATTACTCCTGGCGTACGGCATAGGACACTGTTCCGTGATCGTGTTCGCCGGAACCTTCACGGAAGTGGTGCAGCGGTATCTGAATTGGAATGAGCGTTCAAAAGGGGCGGTCGTTCTCAAAAGAGTCTGTGGCGTACTGGTGCTGCTCGGCGGCATCTACATGATCTATATTGCCTGAATATTTTGATCCTTGGATGAGTTTGTGATTTCTGACTTGAAAAAAAATAGTGGCGCATGTTGATTTTTTTTGATATGTCCCTGTTGTTTGAAGCATGATCGTTACATGTCTATGGTTCTTCTTATACTTTTTGAGCGGCCTATTTCATTTTCAGGAGAAAAAATAATGATTTCACGCCTTTTTTCAACCCCCTTTCTTTTATTTGCGATAATATTTTTGTTGCCAGCCATGAGTTATGCAGAGGATACTGTTCGCGTGTCTGAAAAATATCCGGACTTGGCGAGGGGTATTTTGACGGAGGCGTTGTTGCAGGACTTGCCGGATCATGTGCTGGTGACGGTTGACGGCAAGGAAATTACCCGCGAGATGCTTGCCCAGAAGGTGGACGGGCTTTCGGAAGAAATGAAGGCAGGCGCTTCAAACTTCTATTTCTATCTGCTGGAGGATATGGTAGAGCAGCCGATTCTTCTGACGCGCGTTTTGCCCAAAGGGAATCTTCCTGAAGCGAACGAAGATATACAGAAACTTTTCAAAGCTTATATTGACGAGGTCGTGGCCGGGATTGAAATTTCCGAGGCGGAGGCCCTTGCTTTCTATGAGTCTCACACCGAAATGTTTGGTGAGATGGCGTTTGAGGAGGTCAAAGACGAAATCATAGCCAAGGTTCTTCAGCAGCGGCAGCAGAGGGCTTGGGATGAACATGTGCGCCAGATTGGACTTGAGCTGGCCATTGGTGTGAATGCTTCCTGGGTATCGGAACAGGCGGAGAAAGTAACGGATAATGTCGTGGACAAGGCACGCAAGGCTGGAAAACCTTTGTTGGTGGTGTTTACTGCTGAGTGGTGTCCTGCCTGCAAGGAACTTACACCTGTGCTGGAAAGCATTCAGGCAGGGGGTACACAGGATGTCACTATACTGATCATTGATGTTGCCGAGGATGGGCTGCTGGCAGCGCGTTACGATGTCTCGGCAATACCAATGCTTCTCTTTTTTGATAAGGGTGGGAATGAAGTGGAACAATACATGGGGTTTATTTCAGAAGATAACTTGAACGCGAAATTGAAGGCACTTGTTGCTTCTGAATCCAAGTGATACGAATAAAAATCGGGTGGACTCGCTTCCGCGGGCCCACCCAGCTTTACCGGTAGGTGTTGTCAGATATCAGCCGTTATTACTTGCCGCAGCAACGGGTGACTGCTTTTTTCAGGGGGCAACTGCTTTGTGTTGCGCATGAGGATTCCGCTTTTACGGGGCAAGCCTCCGCTTTTTGGGCCGGACACTGGCATTCATCCGCACATTTGCAGGTATCCGTGGGACACACGCATTTCTCAGCGCAGGGGCATACCGCGCACGCAGCCTTGGCCTCCGTGGCGGCCTCCTCCTTGTCCTGAGCAATACCCAAGCCCATTACTGCCGCAAGGGCAATGCTGAAAACTATCGCGAACACTACTTTCTTTTTCATGATTCAATCTCCTTGAATTTTATTGTGAAATTTAACGTACTTAAAAAAAATGGCAAGACACTTTTCTTTAACACAGAAATACACATTTTATCAGATGGGTTGGCGTGTGTGCTTGGTGGGGCATCCTGAACATATTGACTGCCAGACTATCCGCCAACAAGTCTGCCCGAGAATCTGACGGCACTAGTTCACACGCATTCGTCTGGGGCATGATTTCATATCGCTGCGGGGTGGGCGCTACTGCGCGCATTTCCCCTACAACACAGGTGCAGGGGGAGTCGCCACATTTATGTTTTGCGTGGGTATTCCCGTCTTTACTTTTAAGATTCCGTTCGGAATCGCAACAGCCTTCCTTGTGATTGACAGGTTGAAAACAGTTCTGCTGGCGGGAAACATCCATCTCGCCATGGTCTTTGGCACTTGAAACAGCACAGGGGCAGTTAAACAGTGCCAAAAGAGGCGCTACTATCATCGCCACGCTAGTAATTGTTTTTATTTCCCAGTAGCTGTTCATATCAAGTTTCCCAAGTCAATATCGTCTATCACCAGTGTATCATCAAAATTACGAAATGTCAAGTAATTTAATCTGTCTAGTCAACTTATAAGAGAAACACCATGTGGATGTGGCTTATTTCCCAAATTAAAAAGAATGATGGGGCAGGGGGATCATGCGCGTTGGCGCAGCATCTCATCGAAATAGGCGATAACGTGTTCAAGCCCCTCGTGAAGTGACACAACGGGCGTCCAGTCTAGACGTTCCTTTGCCAAGGTAATATCGGGTTTGCGACGGGTTGGGTCGTTCTGGGGCAGGGGTCTGAAATCAATTTTTGAGGCGGAGCCGGTCATTTCAATCACAAGGTCGGCGAGCTGTTGGATAGTAAATTCGGAGGGATTGCCGAGATTCACGGGGCCTGTAAAGCCGTCGCAGTCCATCATGCTCAGGATGCCCTTGACCAGGTCGCTCACATAACAGAAGGAGCGTGTTTGTTCTCCTTCACCATAAATTGTGATAGGTTCATTTTTGAGCGCCTGTACGACGAAATTGCTGACGACGCGACCATCGTTAATGAGCATACGCGGGCCGTAAGTATTGAATATGCGGACGACACGAATATCCACATGATTCTGAATATGATAGTCGAAGAAAAGGGATTCGGCAACGCGTTTGCCTTCATCGTAACAGCTGCGCGGACCAATGGGATTCACGTTGCCCCAGTAACTCTCCACTTGCGGGTGTACCGCCGGGTCGCCGTAGACCTCGGAAGTTGAGGCCTGCAATATACGTGCGCCGACATTCTTCGCCAGCCCCAACATGTTCAGCGCACCCATCACATTGGTCTTGATGGTTTTCACAGGATTATGTTGGTAGTGTACCGGCGATGCCGGGCAGGCAAAATTGAAGATGCGATCCGCTTCCAAAACAATAGGATTGACAACATCATGCCGCACCAGTTCAAAACGGGGATTGCCCAGCAGATGCATGATGTTCGCTTTTCGTCCTGTAAAAAAATTATCCAGGCAGAGCACCTCTTCACCCCGATCAATCAAGGCCTCGCACAGGTGCGACCCGATGAATCCCGCACCACCGGTAATCAGATTTACATAGGACATCGTTGATTCTCCTTGCTATAGAGGGAAACTAATGCGGACCCTGATAAATGAACAATTCATGCCTTCGTAGGCGTACCTTCCCAGGTGCGCCATCTTTCTATTGTAAACGGCCATCACGCCCATTTTGGCGCACCTGGGAAGGTACGCCTACGAGCGATATTCTTTTTTAATAGGATTGCGCAGCAATAACCCGGTAGGTGCATGGCTTTCCTGTAATCATGCAGGGGCCATGTTCCTCTGTTTTGTCAAAGGGGATGCACCGGATGGTCGAACGGGTATCTTCCTGAAGTTGTTTTTCAACCTCAGGATTGGAATGGTCAAGAAATACGCGGAAGAAACCGCCACCTTCGACGCGCTCCTTGTATTCGTCATAACTGTCCACCGTATGCGTTCCATCCACCATACGCTGCTTTGCCGCTTCGAAGAGATTCTTTTGAATGTCTTCGAGCAGTTCTTCCAGATAGCTTCGCAACCCTTCCATGGGAACGGTTGCCTTTTCACCGGTATCGCGACGCACGGCCACCACGGTGCCGTTTTCCACATCACGGGGACCAATTTCCAGACGTACCGGCACACCCTTCAACTCCCACTCATTAAACTTGTAGCCGGGCTTGTACTGGTCGCGGTCGTCAATCTTGTAAAAGAGCGTATCCCAGTCTTTGGTGATTTCGCGGGCTTTGCCCAGCACGGC
>CAZBNU010000298.1:0-4345 GCA_964493075.1 uncultured Nitrospirales bacterium
CAGAAGAACAACAGACAGGAACACTTCCATGAAACACACTGGATACCTCGTCACAAGACGCTCTTTCCTGCGGCATGCGGTCGCTGGCGCCGCTGCCTATCCGCTTTTGCCCGGCATTGCAGATTCAAAGGAGCAGGCACCGATCACTAAAGTCCATGTGATTTTCAAAACACACCTGGATATTGGCTTCACGGACCTTGCGGAAAATGTAGTCGCTACCTACATAAACGAATTCATTCCGGTAGCCATCCGTCTGGCACGGGAAACACGCGAACAGCAAGGCGATAAGTGTTTCAAGTGGACTACCGGTTCATGGCTGATTCATACCTTCCTGGAACGAGCCGACAGCCAAAACCGCACGCGCATGGAACAGGCCATAGAGGCAGGTGACATCTGCTGGCACGCCATGCCCTTTACCACCCATTCGGAAGTGCTGGATCCCTCTATTTATGAAGCGGGTCTACAACTTTCCCAAAAACTGGATGAGCGCTACGGCAAAACGACCATCAGCGCCAAGATGACCGATGTGCCGGGGCATACGCGCAGCATTGTGCCCCTGCTGCAGCGTAATGGCGTGTCGCTGTTGCACATTGGCGTGAACCCCGCAAGCATGCCGCCTGATGTTCCGCCTGTATTCATCTGGAAAGCGCCTGACGACTCGCAAATTGCAGTCATGTATCAAAAAGACTATGGCGGCATTATGCAGATTCCCCATACCTCCGAAGCGGTCGCCCTCATGTTTACTGGCGACAACCATGGGCCCCAGACCGTGGGTCAGGTAATGGAGGCGTACAAAAACATGCAGATCCAGTTCCCGGATGCGGCGATTGTCGCGTCTGATCTGAATGAAGTGGGTAAAACACTATCGCGCGTTCAGGACAAATTGCCTGTGATTATCAGCGAATTGGGCGACTCGTGGATTCACGGCATTGGTAGTGACCCACTGAAAATTGCGCAATTACGCGCATTGTCCCGCGAGAGAAACACATGGATTCGTGATAGCGCGCTTGAAAAACACCGCGACACCGACCTGGCATTTTGTCTGCCTCTGTGCATGGTGGGTGAGCATACCTGGGGGTTGGATGTGAAAACCCACCTGCAGGCGTGGGACATCTATATACCGAACGCCCTGGCTGAAGCACGAAAGACAGAGCCGTTCCAAAGAATAGAGGCATCATGGCAAGAAAAACGGGAGTACATACAGAATGCTGTTGGTTTGCTGCCTGAACCCCTGAAATCGCAGGCCAAAGCGACACTCGAAGAATTAAAACCTGTCCTACCAGACCTCGCCCTGTTTGAGCGGCTTCCCAATCCCGGCATAACTGCGGAAACCACCAGTTTATCTTTTGCGCTGGATGCCTCCGGAGCGCTGGCCCACCTGCAGAACAAGGCTACTGGCCGTGAGTGGGCCTCTCCGAGAAATCCGATGGCCTTATTTTCCTATCAGACCTTTTCAAAGGAAGATTATGACCGCTTCATGGATCACTACCTGACGGGACGCCCCGATTGGGCGCTCAAGGATTTCGGCAAGCCCGGCATGGAAGCCTTCGGCCCGCGCAGTTGCACCTATTTTCCCCGCTTGAAAGCAGCATGGCAACGAGAAGAAGAAACGCAGCACATCCTTCTTGCTGAAATGGAAGTGGTGACGGACGACGGCCTGCCCGTTCCGGGATGCCCGTCACAAATTATCACGGAATACTGCATTCACAAGGAAGAACCTGTTATTGACATTACCCTGAAGTGGTTCGGGAAAAAAGCCAACCGTCTGCCCGAAGCGTTATGGTTCTCCTTCATCCCGATAACCAGCAAAGGCGGCGCATGGGTATTGGACAAAATGGGACAGGATGTGGACCCAGCCGATGTTGTCAACAACGGCGGCCATAAACTGCATGCTGTCGCAGAAGGCGTTCGTTATGCTGAAAAACAAGGTATAATTAGGGTAGATACGTTGGATGCGCCCCTCGTTGCACCGGGCGAACGGATGTTGTTAGACTTCGACAATGCGGCCCCGGTGGCAGAAGACGGCATGCACTTCTGCCTCTGCAACAATGTATGGGGCACAAACTTCGTCATGTGGTTTGACGAAGATATGCAGTACCGATTTTTGATTCGGTGCTGATAAACAGTTGAACCAACAACAGAAAGGAGAACATCATGAACCTGCAACTACTGACGGACTTCTTCATGTGGTGCACCATCATCAATGGTGGCTTACTACTGCTGTGGTCGGTATTATTGCTGGCAGCGCCGGACCTGATCTACCGAACCCAGAAGCGATGGTTCCCTGGCTCCAAAGAAACCTTACTCATGGCGATATATTGTTTTCTGGGGCTCTTCAAGATGCTGTATATTATGTTCAATATAGTGCCGTTTATTGTGCTGTTGATTATTGGGTGAAACACGGACAAACATGGACGGACACGGACATACACATAACCGAGATGAAAGCCTGATACCTAAGCACGGCGGTTACAGGAAGCTGAAGACTTTTCAGTTGTCCACGGTAATCTACGATGTAACGATAAAGTTCTGTGTGAAGTATCTGAGTCCACGCAGTCGCACAGTGGATCAGATGGTACAGGCTGCACGTAGCGGTCGCCAGAATATTGCTGAGGGCAGTGTGGACTCGGGCACTTCCAAGAAGATTGAACTGAAACTGACGGGAATCGCTAAGGGCAGCCTTGAAGAGTTAAAGTTGGACTATGAAGATTATCTTCGGCAGAATGGTTTTCCCAAATGGGAACCCAATCACCCGGCGCTTGTGCGCTTCAAAGAGAAGCGCTGTTCCAGTTTTGAGGAGTTCCGTCAGTGGGTGGCGCAGGAAGCGCTGATGGACAAACACGGACACACACAGACCGACACAGACAATACAGTCCGTGAAAGTCCTTGTACGTCCGTGTACGTCGCCAATGGAGCACTATCCTTGCTGAACTTGTGTACCTACCTGCTAGACCGCCAGATGAAAGCGCAGGGAGCAGCCTTTGAGCAGGAAGGTGGTTTTACCGAAAGACTCTACAAAAAACGAACGGATGCACGAAAACGTAAACCGGATTAGAGTTTATTTTTCCAATTTCCACGGCTCCCTATACAAGAATGTATTCAACAGTTTATTTGCTTCTGCGTCATTCATCACTTCTTCCTTCGCCGGGTCCCAGTGCAGCGCATGGCCCAGACGATGGGAGACATACCCCAGATGGCCCGGCGTTACCGAACGATGCGCTGTTTCCGCGGGCGCAATACAGGCTTTGCGCGATTTAACGCAATCCAGTAGATTCCGTTCGTGATGATTGGACTTATACACCTTTGTGGCGCCCGGATCATAGGCTTCCTCTGTCCAGCGCATATCAGACGCTTTTAATTGCTGGCGGCTCGCATATATCCAGCCGTCTTCCCCGTACCATTTGATGCCGTCGGTATGTTTGTTGGCAATAGACGAGGTGATGCCGCCGGGATATTCGCACTGGATTTCGTAATTCTGTGGTGTGTCATAAATATCTGTCTTGGGAAACTCCCAATTGATAGCCTCAACACGGGTGGGCCCGCTGTTGTCCATGCCAATACTCCAATGGGCAATGTCGTTATGATGGCCAATGAAATCCATCAACACGCCGCCGCCATACGCGGTATGTCCACGCCAGAAACGATGATGTCGGGCGCGCATGTAAGGCAACTTTGGACTTGGCCCGCACCACAAATCATAGTCAAGACATTCCGGCGGATCGGTCACCGTTGTGTCGCCCATGGGCTTGTCATACCCGTCCGGCAGCCCGACTTCGATGTGTTTCACCTTGCCGATGTGTCCGTTCAGCACCAGTTCCACGGCACGCCGAAAACAAAACTCCGAGCGTTGTTGGGAGCCGGTCTGAAACACGGCTTTCTGTTTTGCCACTTCACGATAGATCGCCTGCCCTTCTGGGAACAGGTGTGTCAGCGGTTTTTCACAAAATACATCTTTGCCATTGCGAAGCGCTTCAAGCGTACACAGGGCATGCCAGTGATCGGGCGTGGCCACCACCACCACGTCTATGTCATCACGCGCACAAAGTTCACGGTAGTCCGTGTAGGTATCTGGGCCGCTCACACCGGCTTTGGAATCTTTCCTTTCGTAATATTCTTTAACTTGCTTCGCTGCAGGTTCAAGACCATAAGGAATCCCCTGCCCCCACTCCTTGTCACGATAATGCATAGGATCAACATCACATAACGCCACCACCTGCACATCCGGTTCATAGATGAACCGTCCCAGTTCGCCTGTGCCCCGCGACCCAACGCCCACAACGCCCACCGTAATGCGTTCGCTGGGCACAACACCGTCGCTGCCCCATACCCGCCCGGACAAAATCAA
>CAZBNU010000299.1:0-4281 GCA_964493075.1 uncultured Nitrospirales bacterium
ATCGTCTCGAAATTGGTTCCATGCTAGAATCTCTCCTAAAGTTGAGGTTAATACATACGGGGTCATACTAGCAGAGGTGTAAATGTCCAGTCAAAAATGCAAAAACAAGATCGCACCAATAGCAAATCTTCATAAATCGTCCACTGAAAACTTCGCTAAATCATCCAGCACCAGGTCGGCGCGGCTGTAGTCCTGCGTCGGACGTCCTGGCCGGGCGAGGGCAACGCCATACGCGCCCGCATCTTTTGCCGCACAGATGCCCGCGTTGGAGTCTTCAAACACAACACACTTTTCCGGTGCAACGCCTGCAATGGCCGCAGCGCGTAGGTAGCATGCTGGGTGCGGTTTGCCCGGATCGTAATCTTCATGACCCAGGTAAAACTTCACCCTGTCGCCAATGTCCATAATTTCGATTGCCGCTTCCACATCAGCGCGATAAGAACCCGACACCACGGCAACAGGATGGTTCAACGCCAGTTGGCGCAATAGCGCAATGGAAGTCTCAATGCGCACATCCCGGCTGTCGCGGAGTTTCAGAAAATGGGGCGCAAGCAATGCCCCCATCTCATCCAGACTCCACTGCAATTCCGGAAACAGTTTCCTAGCCCGGGCGTACACCTCCGGCCACGAAACGCCATAGACCATCTCCAGCGACTGTTCCCGGGCCACCTCATAGCCGTGTTCCCGTGCGAGCAGTTCCATTGCCTCCACCCACAGAATCTCCGTGTCTACCAGCGTACCATCCAAATCAAAAAAGAAAGCCTTTATCATACCTATTTCCCTTGAGTGTCCAGTTTTTTTTAGTACCCTATCGGTTTAGAATCGCAATAAAAAACAAGAAGTTAAATTAAGACAAAAGTTATCGTCACCGTCATTGCGAGGCACGAAGCAATCTCGCTGACAGACAGGCCATCGCGTATTCGTGCCTCGCAATGACGGGGCTGATATTGTTCTGGGTTGCGGGCGAAGTCCGCGTTAGTTCTGCCTTCAGATAAAAAAGGCTGATGACTGCGGGATTCTACCACGCATACGGCACCTGTTGAAAGCCTCTTCCTGAAAGTAAGGGAATAGCCTCTCCCCCATCGCGTCGGTTATGCCTTCGTATATTGCTGGGTACGGGCGATGACCATGTCCTGCCAGTTTTTATCCAGTGTGGCAAAACGCGCAGACCAGCCAGCGACACGCACGGCAAGGTTGAGATATTTTTCAGGGTTGCGCTGGGCGTCAATCAGCATGGCAGAGTCCACCACGTCAATATGAAGGAACATGCCGCCCTGTCGCACAAACCCGCGCATAAGCGCCACAAGTGCTTCCACCCCTGCTTCCCCGCGCACGGTGTCGGGATGCACTTTGAGTTCAAGGGTGGCGCCGTTCGGACAGCGTGTGAAATCCAGTTTGCAGTAGGAATTGATGACCGCGGTGGGGCCTTTGCCGTCTGTACCTGGCGATGGAGAGCAATTTGTGGCAAGCACCTCGCCAAGGTGGTGTCCGTCCGGCGAAGCCTTGCGTGGGCCACGGGGCGCTGCCCATTCGATTTCCCTGCCGAAAGTGCTGATACCTGCGGGACGGCGCACGCCTTCCCGTTCTTTCACCTGCGCCACAAGGCCGGTATAATCGTTGAACACGCGGCAGAGCATGGCGTCCGCCTCGTCATCGTCGTTGCCGTAGAACGTAAACCGCTTATGAATCAGCCGACGCAAATGCTCCTGTCCGTCCCAGTCGTTACGGAGGATGGCGACAAACTCGGGAAGGGTGATGTACCTATCCTCATATATCAGTTTCTTCAATACCAAAAGACTGTTTGCAACATTGGCGATACCGCCGATATGAGGCGCCAGCACAGCGTATTTCGGGCCGCGGTCGTAATAACTGCGGGTACTCTCAATACAACCCTCAATAAACATGGACACCAGCGGCGTGGCATGGCCGTTCCGCGCCCAGTTGTCCGCTACGGCATTGTGGTGATAAATCTGCTTGGAAAGGCGTTCCACAAACGCTGCGTACAAGTCGTCAAAGGCAGCAAAGTCCGGTGATGCGGCATCAGGCTGATGCAGACCAAGCGCATCGTGAAGCAGGCTCAACCCATCGAAAGGCATGTAACTAAAAAGAGTCTTGCCGGGGATCAGCGTTTCCCAACAGCCGTCATTGGCAAAGCAACGCGCCTCTTCCAGGGGATATCCAAACTTCACCAGTCCGTCTATCACCACATCCTCATTGTAGATGGCGACAATGCCGCCGCCATGACGCTGCACTTCGGCAATACGTCGCAGCAACGGTTTCGGTGTGTTTCTATTGACGCGCACAGCGACAGGAAAGTCGCTGATATGCAGTTCTTCCACAATGTCCATCACGAGGTAGGTAACAGGGTTGCACACTTCATTGCCATCCCTGTCAATACCGGCCAATACGATATTCTGATAATGCTGCGCGTCACCGGAACCCACCACCCCAAAACTATGCACTGCGCCAATCCACTCGCAGCCCTTGATCCAGAAATGCGCCAGTATCTCTCGCGCTTCATCAAGGGTAATGGCGTTGCTGTCCAAATCCTGCTTCAGGTAGGGCCACAGCATTTCGTCAATACGCCCAATACCGCTCCAAGTACCCATGAGTCGCTGGAAGGCGTACAGAAACCACAACGACTGCACCGCCTCATGAAAGGAGCGCGGCGGATTTTCCGGCACATGCTGCAGCGCATCACGCGCTGCCGTGTAAATTGCCTGCTCTTCTCCAGAAGATGCCGCAATGCGCTCCTCAAGAAGCGAGATATGCCGTTCCCGCCAGATATCCAGCGCATCCAGGCATACCAGCATGGCATCAAGCAAATCACCGCCGCTACGGGGCGCATAGGCATGGTTTTCTTTCGGCGATAGGTCGGCAAACACCGTTTCACCGTCTATGTCCTGCGCTTTCCAGAGCGCAACGGTGGTGTCGTCCGCCACATAGCGTGAACCGCCCGTAACAGGTGCAAACGCACCGGCCCGTAGATGTACCGCCTCAAGTTGTCCGTGACAACCCATGTTGCCCGGCGCATACGCGCCCAGATGCAGGAGACCTGTGTCTGCGCCTTTGCCA
The DNA here is from genome assembly GCA_964493075.1 of uncultured Nitrospirales bacterium. Lineage (GTDB taxonomy): Bacteria > Hydrogenedentota > Hydrogenedentia > Hydrogenedentales > CAITNO01 > SLFT01. The sequence goes on from CAZBNU010000299.1 coordinate 3,076, forward strand.
TCAGGGGATACGGGGGATGCACCCGGTGCAATGGCAGAGGCAAGCACCTGAGCACCATCCACATACAGCGCCAGATTTTCCTTTTCAAATACCAGGGCAACTTGATGCCATTCGCCATCCGCCACTACGTAATCCGAAACGAAGGTGTCCGGCGTATATCCGGGCAGGTACGCGCTGAATTTGCCGGAGCCTGCCTCACTGAAAAGTTCCCAATGGAACGGAGAAGACTTGTGCTTGTGGGCAATGATTATGTTGTATCCTGCCTGCTTCTCCAACCTGACAAGGCACTCCACCGTAAGCGGGGGCTGGGCATATTGCGATAGTGGCGTTGCGCTCCAATTGAGCGCGCCGGACGGATCAGTGGCAACAGCCTTTTTGTGGAACCCGTCAACCAAACGGGACGGCGTTTCCGGTTTGTAGATGTTTCCCTGATCCAGCCGTGCCTGAATCCGTTTGCGCAAATCCCCCACGCCATGATGCAGCACCCGGTCAAACCCCAGCGTAGTATGACTGACACTTGGTATGCCCGCAACGGGCGTTGCATGAAGCGGCGCTTCCTTGAGGGTTGCCGCGCCCACGATACGTTCAAAGGGCAGGATGCGCAGCGGCGCTTTTTCCGCCACCAGTTTTGCAGCAAGGGCATAACGCATGTCCTGAGTAATGTTTGCGAGCTCGTCATCGGGCAATGAAAAATCCGCATTCCCCATGGTTCGGCCATGTTCCCCGCTCAGGGCACGCAGTGCAAGTTCACGGGTGGTTGCGCACAGCCGCGTTGGTATCTCCGGTCGCCAGAAGGTGTTCCATGCAGCCTGGTTAGGGACGGACGCAGATACAGTTTCGGTCATGATTGCTGCGGCGCCCGCTACTGTAATGCCTGCGGAAGTAAATTTTATGAAATCCCGTCTGTTCATTGTCATGAATTCTGCTCTCCTTAAACCGGAAACAAATGTTCCTGCCTAAAGTCTACCATATAAGCTACTTGTCTTCAATATATTTCAATCTTTCCTGGCCACAAGGAAGACACGTATTCCTTGGCCTGTTCCATTTCATGCGCCTCCGCAAGCCTGGTACGTGATATCGCTTCTGGAACCGGTTTGCCAAGCGCAGCATACTTCGACAAGCCATAGCTGTGGAAGGTCATGAGATGAATCTCAGTGCAATGATGAAGGGATGCCGCCGTTTTCGCAATTCCATCAAGATGGTCTT
>CAZBNU010000300.1:0-4278 GCA_964493075.1 uncultured Nitrospirales bacterium
AACGACTGGACGCTATGCCATGATAACAAAGGCGTGCATTTCGGCGGCATCACCGGTGCGCCCCCTCTGGAAGTCCGGTTCGACGACGACGGATTGGCCACACGGTTTTTGCGTTTCACCATCCCCAGTGATGCACCTATCTTTCTGCACTTTGATGAAGTGGAAGTCTATGCCGTCGGTGATGACGTCACGAACATCGCCCTGCACCAACCTGCCGACCAGAGCAGTCTTAGCCCCTGGTCCATCGCTAAGATTACGTGCCCACGGGTCTATCCCATACAGTCCTGGCTTGAACGGGGCTATCGCTTTGCGACCTACCTTGAGAAAAGAAATGTTGATATCACAGACACTATACAGCAACTGGATGAGGTCGCCGAAAAACTCAAGCTATTGCCGGAGGCTGCTACTGAAGAACAACAAAAGAATCTGTATATCGAAACACGCTGGGTGATACGCAGGCTGGTGTTCAAGAACCCACTCCTCGACTTTGATCAACTCCTTTTCGTGAAACGGTTCACCCAGGAAACCTATCCGGATATATGCCTCAATCACATGCCGTGGGTGTCCAAACCCGGCGGCGATTTGTGCATACTAAGTAGTGATGACTTGTTTCATTCTTTGAAAGAACCAGAGGAAAATACCGCCCTCGCAACGGTAGAACATTTGCTCAACGATGTATTAGGACCCGGCCATGTGCATGGCATGGACTTATGGTTCGAGGGCAACCGTATTGTGTTTGGCTATGCCCGAACGCGCAGTGACGAACCGCCGGAGGGCTGGCTTGACCGCACCCAGAGTTACCGGTTGCGCCGTGAAGAAGAACCCACCCACATCTTTGAATTAAATTTAGATACAGGGCAGGTGCGACAGATTACCGACGGTGAATGGAGCGATCTCGATCCGACCTACGCGCCCAACGGGGATATTGTTTTTGTTTCTGAACGCTGCGGCACATCCCTGCAATGCAACGAATATGACAAGGATGAAACCAGCTGCAACCTCTATGTCACCCGTCCCGATGGCACTGGCATCCGCCGACTCAGTGTAAACAAGGACGGCGACTATCTGCCCCACTGCCTTGATGACGGCATGATTGGGTACACCCGCTGGGAATATCATGAACGCAGTTGGGCCTATATCCAATCCCTCTGGGTGATTCGTCCTGACGGCACCGGCGCTGATGCACTGTTCAAACAGCATTTCGCCAACCCCTGGGCGTTGGAAGATGTGCGCTCCATTCCCAACAGCCATAAACTCGTGGCGATTGCCGCAGGACATCACACGCTTGCCGTGGGACCTCTCGTCATTATTGACCATACCGTGGGCATGAACGACCCGCGGGGCATCGGCATTGTTACACCCAATATCATGCCGCCCGAGGGCGGTATGGATGGCGTGCCCGTGCCCGAAGGCGGCACGGAAGATCAGGGCGGATTTTACAGCACCCCCTGGGCGCTATCGGAGGACTGTTTCCTCGTGTCCTACACCTACGGCGATACCACCACCAACCCCACCGGCTATGGCCTGTATCTTGTGGATGTTTACGGCAACCGCGAACTCATCTACCGTGACCCGGAGATTTCCTGTTTTGTGCCCATTCCGTTGCGACCTCGGCCCATCCCCCACATCCTGCCCGAGGCCATGGACGTAAACGCAACCCACGCCGTCTGCAACGTGAGCGACATTACTTACGGTTGCGACGACATTGCGCCGGAACAGGCCAAATACCTGCGCATCGCGGAACCCATCGGTTGGCCTTACAACAACGAGGACGGCGGTCTGCGTTACGGAGAGGATCACCGTTATGGCGGTTCTGACCATGAGCGCCGCAACCTGACCAACTGGACACCGGTGCGCATCCTTGGCGATGTGCCTGTGGCGCCCGACGGCAGCGTAAAGTTTTCTGTGCCGCCGGACACAGCCGTGTATTTCCAATTGCTTGATGAGAACCGCATGGAACTGCGCCGCATGCGTTCCTTCATCAGTTTCCAGCCGGGCGAATCGCGCAGTTGTGTCGGCTGTCATGAATCTCGTGAAGAGGCCAGCGTGCAGCCTGAAAGCAAGACCACATTAGCACTGGCAAAAGGCACAAATCTGAAACTGCTAGCGCCCTGGGGCGATAAACCCATCAACTTCCTGCGGGATGTGCAGCCCGTGCTGGACCGGCATTGTGTCAGTTGTCATTCCGGTCTTAGCCCCGACGGTGGGCTCGATTTTTACGGAGGCCTTATCGGTTGGGACAAGGAAGTTCCGCATTACGGCCACAACCGCGCCTACGAAACCATCCTGGAGCGTAAACTCGTTTCCATGTCAGCGGCGCGGGCGCAGGACGCAAGCATCACACCGCCAATGGCGTATGGTTCCCACAAGAGTAAACTCATTGCTGCGCTGGATGACAGCAACCACAAAGATGCCCTAAATCTGTCCGAAGAAGACCGCCTGCGACTGGTACTGTGGATTGATGCCAACGCCATCTACCATGACCGCTTCGTGAACAAACGCTCCGATGCCCCCGTATACAGCATTGCCTGCGACGACGATCTCCTTGCGAAAATCACCGAAGTGCATGAACGTCGCTGCACGGCCTGCCACGAGGCAAGTGTTGTTTCCCGCTTGGACTGGATTGACCTGCATAAACCCGAACAAAGCCTGTTCCTGACAGCGCCACTGGCAGCCGCCTCAGGAGGAACGGAGAAGTGCGGTGCAGCCACCTATGCAGACGCCGCCGACCCCGATTATGATGCCTTGCTCAACATGATCGGCACCGCCGTAAATCGCGCCTGGACACAGCCGCGCCGCGACCTGCAGGCGCTGAATCGGATATCCTGGTTCTTAGCGGAAATGTGACTATGCTGATATAATGCGTAGTCTGTGAGGAAACACAAGCAATTGAAAGGAGTTTTTCAAAGATGGCCAATGAAGTAGTAAATGTGACTGGGAAGCAAGGTTCACCCTTTGAGAAGATCAAACGCACGAACGAAGCAGGGGCGGAATTCTGGTCGAGCCGTGATTTCGCGCAAGTGCTTGGATATGGCGATTACAGGAACTTTGAGGGGGTTGTCGAAAAGGCGAAAATCGCTTGTTTTAACAGCGGCCATCGTATCGAGGATCATTTCGTTGACGTCACCGAAATGATCACTATAGGGAAAGGAGGACAGCGTTCGGTGAAAACGGTGCTGCTTTCCCGTTATGCCTGTTATCTGGTCATTCAAAACGCCGATCCGAAAAAGGAAATCGTGGCGCATGGCCAAACCTATTTTGCCATGCAGACACGTCGCCAGGAATTGGCAGACGAGCGAATTGAGGAAGAACAGCGGCTGCTTCTTCGCAGCGAGATACGCCGCCATAATACCCAACTGGCAGATGCAGCCCGGGATGCAGGAGTTGTTAAACCGATTGACTACGCGATTTTTCAGAACCACGGGTATATGGGGCTTTATGGCGGGCTGAAGCAGGAGGACATTCACCGCCGGAAAGGATTGAAAAAGAGCCAGAAAATTCTTGATCACATGGGGAGCACAGAACTGGCGGCGAATCTGTTTCGCGCAACGCAGGCGGAGGAAAAACTGCGTCGGGATGAAGTGATGGGCAAGGACGCTGCGAACCGGACACATCTGGAAGTGGGCAGGAAGGTGCGGCAGACGATCAAGGAACTGGGAGGTACGATGCCCGAAGCATTGCCCACGGCTGAAAGCATCAAGAAGATTGAGACCAAACAGCGCAAGCAACTCGCCAAGACGGAAACACCCACAAGAAAGAAGGGCAAATAACTAGTGCGCCGCTCGCTGATTGTGCTGCTGACGTGACGGACTTCGCTTAGTTTCATTCAGCGCAACGAACCATAGGGTCAAATGCAGTCTGAATCAGACAGTTACTTTATTTCTTCTGTTTACGGTATGCCGCTATTACACCTGCCGCAGCCAGTGCCAGTAATGCCGGCCAGGCAGCAACAGGCATGGGTTGTCCCACGGTTGCCGGCGTTGCTGTAGCGCCGTCTGCAAGGTTGCCAGTGGTATCCGAAGCGGTTCCGGGGGCGATGGTGAATCCCAACGAGCCTTCACCCGTAATGCCCAGCAGGGTTACCGACCACTGGCCGCCACCCAGGTCTGCGACAACTACCGACGCCATCACATCGCCTGTAGTATTCAGCGTGATGTCTGTTTCATCAAGGGTGACCGTGTCTGCATCGGTGTAGGTCACGATATACTCAACCGGTCCGGAAACGGTATTTGCCGGATTGGGTGCGCTGATACTGATGGTCGGCGGATCGTTGTCGCT
>CAZBNU010000301.1:0-1422 GCA_964493075.1 uncultured Nitrospirales bacterium
CTGGGTTTCGGACAGTGCCGTGAGGCCATGCGCTTCGAGGGCAGCGATTATATCTTTGATCTCTTCTTCTTTGATGCCATGTTCAGACAAGCGGATTTTCATGCCGAGACTTCTAAAGAAATCTTCTGTTTTGGCGATGGCCTGATCAATGATCTCATCATCATTCCCCGTGGTGATGCCCCAGACCCTACGGCCATATTGAACCAGTTTCTCTTTCTTTTGGTTCCGTCGCACCTTCCAGACTGCGGGTTGAAGAATGGCGAGGGTCAGGCCGTGATCCAGGCCGTATTTGGCGGTAAGTTCATGACCAATCATGTGGGTTGTCCAGTCCTGGGGGACACCTGCTCCGATGAGCCCGTTCAGCGCCATGGTGGCGCACCAGACCAGATTCGCCCGGGCATCATAGTCTTCGGGATTTTCCAGCGTCTTGTTACCGATTTCAATCAACGTCAGGAGGATGCCTTCGGCAGTTCGATCCTGAAAGCGGCCTTCCGCCGGACAGGTGATATATTGCTCTACTGTATGAATAAAGGTGTCCACGATGCCATTGGCAACCTGATGCGGCGGCAGGGTATAGGTCAGTTCCGGATCCAGAATGGAAAAAACAGGGAAAGCCAGCGGACTGAACACGGGGAACTTGCCACCTTTATGACTGACGACTGCGCCGGAGTTCATTTCGGAGCCCGTGGCAGGAAGGGTCAGTACTGCACCGATAGGGCAGGTTTTTTTCACCGGCACAGGATTGAAACCGCAGGCCAGCAGGTCCTCGGCATTCCCATCATAATTGGCGGCGAGGGTAATAAACTTTGTGCCGTCTATGACTGAACCGCCGCCCACAGCGAGCAGGAACGTGATGTTTTCCTTTTTAACTACTTCAACCGCCTTCATCAGCGTATCAAATTTCGGATTGGGTTCAATGCCACCGAACTCCAAAATCTCCCGCCCTTCGAGCGCATTCTTGACCTTATCCAGTGTACCGAACCTTTTGATGCTGCCGCCGCCATAAGTGATCAGAACACGGGCATCTTTGGGCACCAAAGCGTCCAGTTCGCCGAGACGGTCCTTTCCGAAAACAATGTGAGTGGGATTATAGAAATCAAAATTAAGCATGGCATTTTTCCTTTTGTCGTGTCGTTGCCTGGTTACTCATTATATAAAGTCAGTTTATCCTGTGATACGCGTTATAATCCAGTTCTTGTCATTACCCATATCTTCCGCTTTCACTTTACTATTCGTTGTCACACGATGTGGGTAATGCTTATAATCCAAACTTGTAATTACCGATTGCCTCTGAGGTCAACAAGCAGCGGTCGTAGACCTTCAGGCTCTTAACCTGACCTTTGATATCTGGTCCGATGCGCAGTGTTTTATCACCGTTCACATCCCGCAGGTTCGGGCTGAAACGCCCCCAGCCAAACTGGC
>CAZBNU010000301.1:1522-4253 GCA_964493075.1 uncultured Nitrospirales bacterium
GATTCGAGTTGAAACCATACGTCCAGAGAGAATCCGGTTCGGAGATGCTTTGTCCCATAGTCCTTACGCTTCGTGTCTCGATCAACAAATTTGGGCAGCGGGGGCATTGTTGCAAAGTCCTGCATTTTCCCGTCTGTCTCGTTCAGCGAAAGCACCAATCCTTTTTGGGCTATCTCTTTCAAGTCAAACTGCTGCCAGAGCAACTCCAGGAATCCGGTATCAATCTTATGTACGCGGGCAATATCTTTCTGGGTCTCGGTCACATAGTAGTCGCCGTTTTCCTCAACCAGGTCAGGATAACTCATCCGAATAAACGGGTCGTCATCATAAAGGAGGATTTCCGGTTGTGTCCACCGGATGATTTTACCTGTGGGCGAATCCGCCTCAATCCCGCCGCACATCCAGACGGGGTTTCGGTCGTTATAAGCATTCCCGGCGCGCTGAGGATGTTCCCGGATAAAACGACCGCCGTGGTTGTGAAACCAGTAGAGGAACTTGCCGTTGTCGCAGCGCCAGGCGAAATTGGCGGCACGGGGATGCTTCATCAACCGGCCATCATCATATTTTTTGTATTGCGGCGGTTCCCAGGTATGCCCGCCGTCCCGACTATAGGTCTCCACCGGATGCCCATCAATGGTGCGATAAACGCAGTAGATGGAACCGTCGCTCAGGAGTGAGTAACTCTGCTCTGCCGAGACCGGGCCGCCACCCGTTGGCGTGCGCAAACCGATATCGCCGTCGGGCAAGGTTTGCCATTGGAGTTTCTCTGGGTCGGTTTCTGTGAGGATGTTGTCGCTCATAAGAAGAACGCCCTCATTACTGGTGAAGAAGCCATCACCGAGCCCGCCCACCTTATGAAGCGATACATAGCCACGTCCGTCCAGGATAAAGGGTTTGCCCACATTCCAAAAATACCGCACCTCCCCCTGATAGGGGTTGTTGCGGTCTATCTCGAACTCACGAACAGGAATCGGGTAGCGCTTCGCAGACCAGGTTTTGCCGTGATCATCGCTATACTTGAAAACAAAATACCCTTGGCTGTCAACACGGGAGCACCAGCCATCCTTATAGGGAGGGCTGTCCGCTTTTACCTTGCGTAGGTTGTCGGTGTTGTGATTGTAGAAAATGTAGATTCGACCGCTCGGCACCTTGAACATGACCGCATAAGATGCCTCCGGGCCGTCTGCCGGTTCGATATGCGCCATGTCCTGCCAGGTCTTCCCCTGGTCGAGGCTGCGCTGGGTAATCACAATCTGTCCCGATTGCCCCTCATGCCCGGCGCCCGTGGTAAGACAGCACAGCCAGGCATCGTCATCGGTCTTCACAATATAAGGCTGATCGCTGTAACTCAAATCAGGGATGATCAGCCCTTGTTCAATGTTGCGCCAATCCGGACTGTCCGCACCCCTTGCGCCGAATAGCGGCAGAACAATGCTCAGCAGGAAAATCGCCATAATGACATAACGCTGTTTCTTCAACATTTTTCTAACTCCTCTATGCTCCGGTATAGGCAATAGCCGCAACACGATTTGCATTACGACAACACGTTCAATAACGTTTTTCGGATTGGGATGCAATATCCTCGCTCAGTTCCCGCAGCAAATTTCGCGTTACTGAAGTCATCACCGTCGGGTATATGGTGGAATCATTCACATGAAACCGATGTACTGTCTGTGATGCCCCGTTATCTTCGTAAACTTCCAAACCTTTTTCATCCACACGTACTTTAACCGGGAGAAAGGAGAAGGGTTCCACGATGCTGTCATCTGCCAGCATCTGTTCTTCCGTAACGGCGAGGTATTCCCCATCGCGGTGCACATATTTCCGATCTGCCATGTAGGGAAAGAGCGCACAGCACCACAGATTCCGTAGTTCCGCGAGCATCTTTTCCTTTTCCTCTTTTAGCGGTGCTTCGTAAATGGCGGCAACGTGGTCGTTTGCCGTCTTTTCGAGAATCATATACGTGAAGAAATTCAGTACGGGGTCTGATGCATCCTCCAGCAGGGCCTCATGTTTTGCCTGCCAGAAAGACGCGTTGCCTTCATTGACCCATACACCGCCATCAAAACAGGGTACCCAGTAAACAGGCAGACCGGAATTCATGATACATCGGTAGGCATTGACATCCAGACCGACGTTGTATTCCTGAAAACTTGCCTGGGCTTCGCCGATGAAGGCGTACAGCCTGTGCATTTTGCTGCGCACCAGTTCCGGTTCCCGGTTATAGGCTGCCGCCACATCACGCAGGCTGCCCACAGCAATAACTGTTACCGGTGCGTCCGACTCCCGCAGAATGGTCAGTAGGGTCTCCACGCCTTTCTGGTACACCGCCTCCTGTTGGGTTCCCTTGTCTTCGGGACTTTGCAGCGCTTCAGCAAGTCCAATGACACCGGGGATATTGCGTCCTGTCAGGTAGTTCATTTGATCAATCGGAATCTGACCCGGTTTCTGCAGCTGCTTCTTGCCCTGGTCGAGGATAATTGCCTTGATGTCAAACTCGGGAATGGCGTACATGCACACCAGATCGAAATGATCATCCGGGTCGTCGTGGGGATGAAACAGGTCGGAGCAGTAAATGACCGGGATTTTTGATTCAGCGACTACATTGCCAACCAGTACAGTCAACAGGAAAATGAAAATAGAAACTGATCCTACACAATATTTCATTGCTTACCTCTCTTATGAAACTTCGGAATTTGAAGGTGGGTTCCACTACGCTTCACCCAGCCTA
>CAZBNU010000302.1:0-4231 GCA_964493075.1 uncultured Nitrospirales bacterium
CGCATCAGCAGGTTGGGCCCGTCCATGATGGCGAAAGCGCCCACATTCGGCGCGTGACAATGAATTACGGAAACGATGTCGGGCCGGTCTGCAAAAAACTTGAGGTACATGGGCCGTTCGCCAGTGGGACGGCGCGTTCCTTCGATGGTATCCCCGGCACGATTGATGAATACGAGGTCCTTTGCGGTGATGTCGCCCTTGTTCATCTTGGTCGGCGTAATGAGGATGACATCGTCCTCCAGTTTCCAGGCCATGTTGCCGCCGTAGCCGGTGACATACATGTTGGCGCTGAGTTTGTGGCACACCTTTACGAATAACGCGACTTCGTTAGCGTATTTTTCCAATAACATGGTTTTTCTCCGGTTTTGTAATACAAAATTATGCGATTACGGAGGGGGGACATTCCTGTCCCCCGGAACACACTATATGTCTCTTTCAATCGCTATTTCGGGGGACAGGAATGTCCCCCCTCCGTAATGCAAAGCACTATTTCTTTATGGCTCGTTCCCACGCTGTGCGTGGGAATGCATACCGCTATTTGACTGCATCCGACACACTTATTTACCCTCTGCCTGCCACCGTTTCATGAGCGCCACATTTTCTTCCACCTGTTCTGCATACTCAACATTCCCATGCTTCTTCTGACCATCAATATAGACCTTCATATCGCTGTCGTACATGGCTTCTGATTCGGGGAAGCGGCCCTTGTCATCGGTTTCGACAATCCAGCGCTCCAGAATCCCGCGCATTTCCTCTAATACCGCGTGGTGTTCGGGACTGTCGGCAAGATTGTTGACTTCCCAGCGGTCCTGGCTTAAATCATATAACTCTTCTTCCGCACGGGTTTGCGCCAGGTGCAAGGACTGCACTTCATTCAGTTTCCCCTCCGCATGAAGTTGGCGAAGCCGCTTCATAAAGGCATATTCGTCTTTATAGGCGCAGGGTTGCAGATAGGGTCTTTTAGGATAAAAGTTCCGGATGTATTTGTAGTTGCCCTTGCGGACACTACGAATCCGGTCTACCGTTTCATCACAACGATCCCGCGCCGACACCACATAGTCCCGTGGTTTGAAATCGTGCCCGAACAGCGGGCGGGCCTGCATGTAGTCCGGCACGTCAATGCCTGCAAAGACCAACGATGTTGCCGCCATATCAATATGGGCGATGCAGTCTTCCCGTACCGTTCCCGCCGGGACGTGCTTCGGCGCCCACACAACAAAAGGAATCTTCGCGCCTTCATCGTACAGGAATTGCTTGCCCCGGGCCTGGCTGATACCGTGGTCCGTGATGAAAAAGATAACCGTATTATCCAGAAGATTTTCTTCCTTAAGACGATTGACGACAATCCCCACTTCTTTGTCTGTGTATTGCACGCAGTTCAGATACTCGGCCCAATCCTTTCTGAAAACAGGGTCGTCTGGGTAATAGGGGGGCAGGATCACTTCCTCCGGCGTGACCAGATCATCAAGCCCCGCCGTGACTTCTGCATACCATTTGGGTACATTCCGGAGTTTGCCGCCATGCAGCTGAATCTGGGCAAAGAAGGGCTGCCCTGGTTTGCGTTCTGACCAGTCGGGTGCATCGTAAATGGCCTTGTTATCGAACTCAAAGTTGTAGTCGGTCTTGCCGTATCCCTTGAAGTTCACGTAGGTGTTGCACGTGTAATACCCGGCTTCCTGAAACAACTCGGGGATCAGTTTTATCTGCTCCGGCAGGGTTTGCTTGACCGTGCCCCGGCCGCTGCGATGATGATGCGCGCCTATCGCAGTCTGGTACATGCCCGTTATCAAAGCAGAACGACTTGCTGAACACACCGGCGCCGTAACATAGGCGTTGTTAAAAACCGCGCCTTCTTTGGCTAACCGATCCACATTCGGCGTGTTGACCAGCCCCTGCCCTTGATACCCGAAATCACAGGACATATCCTCCACAATGATCCAGACGATGTTCGGCCGTTCCGCCGGCACCATATCCGCAGCATAGGCCTTGCCTGCCATACAGGATACGCCAAGCATTCCCGTCCATTTCAAAAAATCGCGTCGCGTATTTTGCGTGTGCATACTCTCTAATCTTCACCGTTTGATGGTTTCCGGCAAAAGTGGGGACAGGCACCACCATCGCGTTGCCAGTCCCCATTTTTGCTACCGATTAAATACGAGATGTAATATATCAGCCGTTCAGCACCCAGCCGGGACGATAGGTGCGTTTCAGCAATGCGTTGGCTTCGTCGCTGTTTTTCACTTCCCCCTTGGCGCCATCGTACTCGAGTTCCTTGCCAACCCGATAAGCAACGAGTCCAAGCATCATCATTTCCATCTTGTTGCCGGCATATTCCAGATCGCAGGTGGTTTTCAGGTCGCCCTTGCAGGCATCAATCCATTCCTGCTGGAAGTTGCCCATCGGTTCCATCAATTCCTCTTCCGGACGGGGCTTGTAATAGGTCATATTGGCATTATCATCAGACGGGATAATCAGGCGGTTGTCAAAGGAGGTAATGAGATGGCCTTTGGTGCCTTTGAACATGGCGCCGTGGTCTATCTTGTTCAGGTCAACGCATTCCATGGGAGAATGGGGCATGGCGCCGCCCTGGTACCAGGACACGTCAATAGCAGGCCGCCAGTCATTCGCGGGAATGTCGAATTTCATGGTCAATTCCACGGGTGTTACTTCGGGGTTGAATTTTTCACCCTTTGCCTTTGCCGTTACCGGCAGTTCCGCGTCAATGGCATTCCATACGAGGTCCATAGTGTGGCTCCCCATGTCGGCCACCTGTCCAGCACCAAAGTCCCAGTACATGTTCCACTGCAGGCAGTTCATGCCCGACGTGCCGGAAAAATAGTCAGGATTATAGGGATGGAAGGGGGAGGGTCCGATCCACAGGTCATAGTGGAGGCCTTTCGGCGGATCACCTGCCGCAGGAGGATAACCCGGCTTGCGCAACTGACGGTTGCCCCAGGCACAGGCGGATTTCAGTTCACCGATGGCGCCGTCGCGAATCAACTCGCTTACCCGGTTGAAATTGGGTTTGGAATGGCGCTGCGTGCCGTGCTGCACGGCAAGTTTATCCTTATTCTTCAGGTAAGTCTCACGCACCAGCCGCACCTCTTCCACACTCAGGCCCATCGGCTTCTCGAGATAGAGGTGATAGCCCCGGTTCATGGCCCAAATGCCGATAAACGCATGGGTGCTGTCAGGGGTGCAACATACGACAGCGTCTATATCCTTCTGCTCCAGGCATTCCCGCCAGTCCACATACGTCTTGGCGCCGGGAAACTGCTTTGCGCCGAAAGCAAGGTGATCTTCATTCACATCGCATAACGCCACCACATTTTCTTTTTGCAATCCCTGGAAATGCGCCTCGGCACGGCCCCAGGTGCCGAGAAGCGCCACATTCAACTTATTGTTGGGCGTGTTTTGCCCGAACAACGTACCGCTTGGCAGGATCAACAATCCTGCTGTGCTCGCGGATACCCCTTTCATAAAATTACGTCTGCTGAGTTTTGTGGTCTGTGTCATAGTTTTTTTCCTTATGTTTAAGACGATGCCTCACGGTTGATTATAGGCCTGTTGTTTCTCTTATCTCAACAAACCACCTTCTCCATTCGGTAATCATCCATGATAAAACCGTTGCCTATATCCTGAACAATCGGCCCGGCGTTGATGAAGCCCATTTGCAGATACCAGGCGATGGATGCGCTGTTGTTCTTGTTCACAGTCAACCAGAGTGTTTTGAGTTGGCGCTGCCGACAAAAGTCTTCCGCAAACGATAGCATTTTCCGTCCGTATCCGCAGCCCCGTTTTGTATCCAAAACATAAATTTTACTGAGCAGCAGGGAAGATTGCTGAGGCTCGGGCACAACGGCCAGGTATCCGGCATATTCATTGTTGTCTGCAAGCAGATAGTATTCATATCCACCGGCAATCTGCGTCATGATGGCCGTTTCGCTCTGGAACTTCTCCAGCATATAGTCCACCTGCGCCTGCCCGATAATAGGCGTATAGTGCTGTCGCCAGGTGATGTCGGCGATACGCGCCACTTCGGCAATCTGCTCTTTGGATTGAACTTGAATGATATGGGTCATGTATTCTTCCAAGGGAAATCGTTAACAAGGCATTTCGTATGCCACTATAACATAAACGATGTTTAGTCTACCGTGGGCTTTACCCACAACCCAAATTATATAAAAGTAAGCACCACCACCGTCATTCCGTTTTTTTCGGGCAACTACAC
>CAZBNU010000303.1:0-4217 GCA_964493075.1 uncultured Nitrospirales bacterium
TTATGGGAAATACCCCTGTTCCTGTCATCACCTTGAAATCCAAAGAGGAGCGCCGCATCCTCCGCGGGCACCTTTGGGTGTATCGCAATGAAATTGCTGGAATACCTGGACTGCAGGATGGCGATGTGGTGGATGTATTTGCGGCCAACCGGCGATTTGTGGGCCGGGGCTTCTATCAGCAGGAGGGGGGCATAGCCGTTCGCATCCTTTTATACCATCAGAATGCTATTGACCGGTCCTTTTTTCGTGACAGCATAAAACGTGCAGATGCGCTGCGCCAACAAGTGTTTTCGGGGTCTACTGTATATCGTTGGGTGTATGGCGAGAGTGATATGCTGCCGGGACTGGTGGTGGACCGGTATGGTACGGTTGTTGTTGTGCAATCTGAATCCACCTTTTACGAACGACAGCAGGCGTTGTTATCAGCGGAACTTCTCAGTTACGAGGGCGTGGAATCGGTTTGGTTTTGTTTACCCCAGCATAAAGAATGGGTAGGCCAACACACCGACAATGTCACCGTTGAGATTGACGGGATACAGGCAGGCATCACCTTTGGCGAGGCACAAAAAACCGGTCTATTTCTGGACCAACGTAACAACTGGCCCCTGATACGCAAGTACGCCCAGGGGGCGACGGTGCTTGACGGGTATTGTTATCACGGATTGTGGAGCATTAACGCGGCATTGGGCGGCGCGACATCGGTCCAAGGCGTGGATACGTCACCTGCTGCCATTACACACGCCCGCGAAAATTGTGCACGCAACAATCTGGAAAACTGCTTCTTTGAACAAAAAGACATTGAAGCGAAACTGAATGAAGGCAAGCGATACGATGTTATTGTGCTGGACCCGCCAGCATTCGCAAAAAATCGCGCCCAAGTCAGGAAAGCGCTGGCCCGTTACGAAAACATCAATAGCCGGGCCATGAACGCTTTGCCAGCAGGGGGGATTCTTATAACCTGTTCCTGTTCCCACTTTGTGACCGCCGAGGATTTTATCGAAATGTTGAAGCGCGCTGCCCGTAAAAGTGGACGACAGGCACACCTGATTGAAATGCGCGGCGCCGCTCCTGACCATCCCGTATTGCTCGCCATGCCCGAGACGGCGTATCTCAAGTGCGCTGTGTTACGCATAATTTAACGCGGCCATTTCCCATATTCAATACAATCCTGTTTTCCTTCAACCTTGTTATTGCAATATGGGGGGAGCATCCGTTTTAGCAAAAAAGCGCACATGCGGATTATTTGTGTCTCATGTGCATACCGTGCATTCAGTCAAGGAGTTTGATGCGGAGGTCTTTGAACCACACCTTCATAGGTGGGCCTTGATGTACTTGCAGGGCGATGATGCCTTTGTCCCTCGAAAACTTGGTGTCGTTGTCCTCCACTTCACACATGAGTTCGCCGTTGAGGCGCAGGGTAATGTGTTTGCCCCGGCATTCAAGTTCGTAGTCGTTCCAGTCTTTTTTATTGACTTTCTTGATAAGTTCATCAGGTGACGCGAATTTGGTGTCCTCGCGTGTACCGTCTTCAGCAATGATTGCTTTAAATCCTCGTTCGACTACAGCGCCGCGATCATGCTGATACAGGCAGCCTGTCCACTGGTCATCTTCCGCAAAATCCGCCTGGTAGCCCCATGTATCAAAATTGGGGCGGGTTTCACTGCGGAACTGGATGCCTGTGTTGTTGTTGGATAGTTTTATCTTCAGGCGCAGAATGAAATCACCGGGTTCTCCACCGGTCCAATAGAGGTAGTGGGTTTTGCACTCCTGCCCTTCCTTGCATTCCCCTATTATGGCGCCATCTTCCACATACCATGAATCTTCCAAGCCATCCCAGCCGGCAAGGTCTTTTCCGTTGAACATGGACACAAAACCTTCTTCGCAGGCGTCTTCAGCAAACGCGGCGAAGGTGATCGCAATAGCGGCTACAATAACGAGTTTCTTCATCACAGTTTCCTTTTTGGTAAAAAATAACTGATGCGGACATTGCCCGCAACCTCGCTTATATGACAGAAGGGACGTAAAAGACAAAAGGGACATAAAGGAGGCATGTAATTTCCCGAAAGATCATCGTCTCAAAAAGTAATTTTGGAAACGATCCAAAAGACCCTTATGTCTCTTAAGTCCCTTATGTCTCTTTAACCTCTATACAGGTAGTTCATACCCTTCGCGACGCGGACGGGACAACATGGCATTGCCTTCGTCGCAGTTGGTGAATTTTTCTGCCACAGGGTCCCAGTGGAGTGTCTCGCCGACTTTACCCACATCGCGTGCGATATTGACCAGATAGCAGAAGGAGCTGCTTCGTTGGCCGTATTCAATATCGGCAGTACAAGTGCCGCGGGATTTGATGCACTCCAGCCAGTTTTCGATGTGCGGCTGGGTTTCGGGCACGGATAGCGTGGGGGGGCGGTCGGCGCCTTCCACCAGTTCACGGGGATTGGCGGAAATCTTGTCGCGGTTGATTTCTATGCGTCCCTTTTCACCAACAAATATACAACCCAGCCCAGGGGAACATTCAGAATCCATGTTCAGCAATACTTCCGTACCATTGGCAAATTTCATGCGCGTCTTGGCGCGGGGGCCGACAACACCTTTGGTCATGTGGTAATAGCCTGATCCCGTCTCGTCTTCAGAGATTTCACGTTCCACCGAAAAATTGCCAGCAGGCCGTTCTGCAACGGTCTCTTCCAGAACGACTTCCACGGGCCCGGTTTCGCTGGTGCCCAAGCCGCGCTGAATCTGATCATAACTGTGTGTTCCCCAGCCGGTGACGCCGTAACAGGTGCCGCCGCCGTCATAGGCCCACCATTTGCTCCATGCACGGTGTAGTTCCTGATGGTAGGGACGAAATTCTGCCTGATTGGTCCAGATGTCCCACCATGCGTCGCTGCCGTCACTCTTCGGGATTTCTTCGCCCGGTTTTTCCTGCCAGCGCCAAGGGCCGACAAAGTTTGGCGCCAATACTTCTTTGATTTTTCCGATAGCGCCGTTTTTCACGAGGTCGCTTGCCCAGTTGTTCAGCGCGATGGAACGTTGCTGCGTGCCCACCTGGGTGACGCGTTTGTATTTTCTTGCGATATTTACCATATCACGTCCTTCGGCAATGGTCAGCGACATGGGTTTTTCGATATAGGCGTCCATGCCCATTGCCATGGCGTGACAGGTGACCCAGGCACGGGCGTGGGTGGTGGTTTCTACCATGACGCCGTTGAGATTCTCCTTTTCAATCATCTCCCGGAAATCCGTGTAGCCCTTTGCGGTGATATCCTTTTTTGCCAATTCCGCAATCATGGAGTCCACCCGAGGTTGGAAGCAATCACACACGGCAGCGATACGTATTGAGGGAATCCCCACGCAGGTATTGACAATGTCGCGGCAACGACCGCCCAGACCGATAAGGCCGACAGTAACAGTTTCATTCGGACCGGGACCGTCCATGCCCAGCACACGGGTAGAGAGGTATAATGGCGCAGTTGCGGCTACGCCCTTCAGGAAAGTTCTGCGATTCATCATGAGATCAACTCCAATAGTTTGTATTAGATTGTCATGGTACATAACAAGTAGAGAAACACGCATGTGTCTCCCGAGTTCCACAATACTACTATAGCACCTGATACTGCTCTACACAAAGTTCGCCACTGTATAAATTATGAACGATTTCATTGCCTCGTTTCTGGAAACCTGATAGAATACCCCTATTGTGATCGTATTACTTTACGGAGAGGGGACATTCTTGTCCCCTGAAGACAGACCATGACAGAACAATAAGGATTTCAGCAATGACAGTATCAAGAAGGGATTTTGTGGCGGCAGTAGTAGCGGCAGGGGCAGTATCGGGAGTTGCGTCTGTGGCGCAAGCGGCAGACAAGTGCTGTGCCAGTACCCCCCCCAAAAAAGACGCAGCAGTGTTTGTCGTGGCCACGGTAACCGTCAAAGAAGGCAAACGGGACGAGTTTGTCAAAATTTTCAAGGACAATGTACCCAATGTGCTTGCTGAAAACGGTTGCGTATTCTATGAGCCGGTGGTAGATATGCAGTCTGGTATTGACATTCAGGACCCGTTGCGTTCCGACGTGATGGTGGTGATGGAGAAATGGGAAAGTCTTGATGCACTGCTCGTTCATCTTGATGCGCCGCACATGAACACCTACCGTGAAGCAGTGAAAGATCTGGTGACGGGCGTGAAACTGCAGGTGCTGGAATGCGCATGAATT
>CAZBNU010000304.1:0-2844 GCA_964493075.1 uncultured Nitrospirales bacterium
CGTGTCCATTTCGTCATCCTTATGTTGCCTAGCCTACCTATAGTATAGCCTGTCTATGCATAAAATGCAAGTTTTTTTTCGGGGGGTGTTGCCCGCGCACGTAGATTTGTCGGATTTGTCGGATTGGACGGATCGGATGATGTGGCAGCCCTGCGGTAGCGACCATGAAATTCCCGCAGCCACTGCGGGATTTTCATGGTAGATGTTGGAGCCTAGGAATGCTTTTTTGTGATGAAAGAGGAAAGAGGGATGGCGGTTATTTTTTTTGCAAGGGGATATTCCCGTTCACCGGGATATACCGCATATAACGCATCCAGATTCAGGTCTGTCATTGCTGTGCGCATGGAAGGTGTTAGTGACGGTGCGTCTGTGCGCTTGCACTCAATGCCAATGCGCTTACCTTTTTTGAAAAGTAACAGGTCAAGTTCCGCCCGGTTATGGGTTGCCCAGAAATATACGTCATCAGGTTGCACCGCTTTGATAATTTCCTCGATGGCATACCCCTCCCAGGAAGCGCCTACCTTCGGATGATATTCAAGATCACGTCTGTTGCTGATGCCCAGGAGTGTATGCAGCAGACCGCTGTCCCGTATATAGACTTTCGGCGCTTTCACCTGTCTCTTGCCAAGGTTTTCAAACCAGGGCGGAACCTGCCGCACCATAAAGACGCCCGTAAGCAGGTCCAGGTAACGGCGCACGGTGGACTCATTGACGGCAAGGGCGCGGGCAAGTTCTGCGGCGTTCCACGTTTGACCATGATAGTGGGCGACCATACTCCAGAACCGGCGCAAGGTGACTGCAGGAATAGTAATGCCCAGTTGCGGCATATCCCGTTCCAGAAAGGTTTGCAGGAAATGTTGCCGCCATGCATAGGATGCTGTCTCTGAACGCGCCGTGAACGACAGGGGAAATCCGCCCCGAAGCCAATGCCGCCCCTGTGCAGCCAGGCCAACATCGGTGAGGCGAATTCCTTCCAGCAACACCGTCTCCACGCGCCCGGCCAGCGTTTCAGAGGACTGCTTTAACAGTTCAGGGGATGCGCTGCCTAGAATGAGAAATCGGGCGCGAAGCGGCTTGCGGTCCGCCAGCACCCGGAGCAACGGGAACAGATCGGGGTATCGCTGAATTTCGTCTATCACCACCACCCCTTTTAATGGCTTCAATGCTGTTTCCGGAGCGGACAGGCGCGCAAGGCTTGCCGGGTCCTCAAGGTCAAAGTAATTCAGCGAGTTCACCGGCACGAACCCGCGCGCCAGGGTGGTCTTGCCACATTGACGCGGCCCCAGCAACGCGACGATGCGGCTGCGTTTCAGCGCATCGCGAATTCTTTTTTCCTCATGGTTTCTGTTTATCATGTCGTTATTATACTACCATGAAAATCCCGCAGTCAATGCGGGATTTTCATGGTAGTAACGTTAGGCATTTAACTTGCCAACCACAAAGAACACAAGAAGCACAAAGATTACTTTGTGACTATCTACTACGAGCCAAAGTATTGAATTGTAGGCTGGGTGAAGCGAAGCGGAACCCACCTTCAGCGATACACAAGAGGAAGGTGGGTTCCGCTTCGCTTCACCCAGCCTACATTACTTGTTTTTAAATTGAGGTCGTACCCACATTATAATATTACTCGTGGCGAAGCGCTTCGACGGGGTCCATGTTGGCGGCGCGCAGGGCGGGGTAGATGCCAAAGACGATGCCTATGAGCGCGGAGATGGAGAAGGCGAGCATGGGTGCCCAAGGAGTGACAATGGTCATCATGTTGGCGAACCGGCTGATGAGGATGGGGATGGTTACGCCGATGATGACGCCGATAGCCCCGCCGGTGCCGGAGAGAATGACGGTTTCAATGAGGAATTGGAGGATGATGTCGCGCTTTTTCGCGCCCAGTGCGCGGCGTATGCCGATTTCACGGGTGCGTTCCGTGACGCTGGCAAGCATGATGTTCATGATGCCGATGCCGCCTACAAGCAGTGATATGGCGGCGATGGCGCCGAGTACCGTGTTGAAAATCTGTTTGGTCCGTTCCGCCTGGCGCAACAGTTCCAGCGGGACCGTCATTTCGTAATCCTTTTGCTTGCGCTGTTGCGACAGAATCCGGTCAACCACATAGGCAGTCTCCTCAACCTCCTTCACGTCCGCCACCTGGACAATGGCCTCGTGGAGTTCCACACGCTCGGCTTCAAACGTGCCTGCGCTGCGGCGGAGGATGGTTTCTCCAAACCGGCTTTTTGCGGCAGTGAGCGGAATGTAGATGCGCGGCGCATAGCCTGCGCCGTTGGACGGTCCCTGTGCAGCGGCCTGCCCGATGCCCAGTTCGGGCTCCACCACGCCAATGACCTTGTAGTAGTCCGTGCCGACACGCACATTGCGGCCGAGCGGCGACATGAAGGGAAACAAAAGGGATGCCACATTTTCACTGAGTACCGTTACATTGACATGTCCCTCAAGTTCCAGCGGCGAGAAAAAGCGTCCCGACTTGATGCGAAGATTTCGGATGCCCGTGTACCAGGGGACAACGCCCACGATTTCGGCATCCACACGGCGGGTGGCGTAAAACACATGGGTTCGGATAATGCGTCCCGGTGCAAGCACGCGCACGCTGGGGAGCGTATTTTCGATGCGGCGCATATCGTTGTAGGTGAGGCCGTATTCCAACACGCGGCTTTGTTCGGCGCTCATGCGCTGCCCGTCTGTGGGTTTGATGCTGCGCAGGATGATGTTCTGGCTGCCAAGGCGTCGTATCTGTTCCTGCGCTTCGTAGCCGGCGCCCTCGCCCACCGCGAGCATGGCAATGACGGAACACACGCCGAAGACGATGCCGAGCATGGTGAGAAAGGAACG
>CAZBNU010000304.1:2944-4195 GCA_964493075.1 uncultured Nitrospirales bacterium
GGCTCGTCTGCCAGCAGCACCAGCGGATCATTGACCAGCGAACGGGCAATGCCGACGCGTTGTTGCTGTCCGCCGGACAATTCAGAGGGTTTGTGGTGCAGCCGGTGGCCAAGCCCGACTCGTTCCGCCAGGGCGCGTGCTTTCTTGCGGCTGGCGGCTGGCCCAAGTCCCTGGTAATAGAGGGGTACTTCAATATTTTCCAGCACGGTCAATTGCTGGATGAGATTGTATGATTGAAAAATGAATCCAAGATGGGCGCCACGAATTTCGGACAGGGCGTCGTCGTCAAAGGTGGACACATCGGTGCCGCCGAGGAGATAACTACCTGAGGAAGGCCGGTCCAGGCAGCCCAGCACATTGAGCAGGGTGGACTTGCCGCAGCCTGAGGGCCCCATGATGGCGACATACTCGCCCTGGCGCACTTCAAAATCCACTTCGTGAAGCGCGTCAAAGACGGTATCGCCCATCCGGTACGTTTTGGTGACCCGGTTCAAAGCGACAATAGGCGCGTCGCTCATTCGGGTTTTCCTTTGCGCTCTTTTCGTTCAGGCTTCTGTTCCGGGGACGGTTCGGCGGGACCTTCCTTTGCGGCGCCACTTTCAGGTGTGGAAGGAGGACGCAACAGCACGGACTCGTCCGGCTCCAGTCCTTCGATTATCTGTATGAAAGAGATATTAAATTCGCCCGTCTTCACGGGGCGTCGCTCTACACCAAACAAACCCTGCACGTAGCATACGGTCTCCTCGTTTTCGAGATTCACCGCATGAACAGGCACCTGAATCGCATCTTCAATAACTTCGACAATAATCTCCGCTTCGGCGGTCATCCCCGGCTTCAGCCAATCATACTCGCCGTCAATATGAATGTTCGTGCTGTACACTTTCAGGTCGGGATTGAGCCAGCGATTCTGCGCGTCGGGCAGCACGGCAATGCGAAAGACCTCGCCAGTGAGCTGCTCGTTGGGATAGGCGTCCACACGAATACGCGCAGGCTGTCCCGGCTTCACTTTCTTGACGAAGGATTCATGCACCTGCACGCGCACCGCCATCACCGTGGTGTCGGGAATAGTCAGCATTACCTGGCGCTCACGAACACTGGCGCCTTCCTCGATGGTTTCGCCACGGTAGTCGTTTTCGCCTGTGCCGTATACGACCAATCCTGTGCGGGGTGCGCGGATAACGCATTTCTCGATTTGCTCCAGCAAGTCCTCGCGCTTGCGCGTTTGCAGTTTATGGCGCGCTTCAGCGGAAT
>CAZBNU010000305.1:0-4179 GCA_964493075.1 uncultured Nitrospirales bacterium
CTATCCTATAACAAAACTACTCCTCCGGCGCTTCTTCGGGATGTACCCCTGCCAGGGCCATAATTTTTTCTTCCGCTTCTTCCGGGAAGGTGATGAGTTCATCGAGAATACTGGCGACCCGCACCGGATCGGCATGCACCAGTTCCTGGATGAGTCGCAGCACCAGCCGTTTTGTGCGCAGGGGCGCAGAGGAAAAATCGGTGAAAATTCGATCCAGATGGGTGGCATAGATATCAAAGATACGGCGTTCATTCGTTTCCGCCTGGGTGCGCGGTGCGCCGTCATAGGGATACAGACCGGTTTCCTTCCAGAAAGCGACCACATCCTGCGCTTCTTCCGCTTCACGCAAAGTGAAATGCTCGCGCAGTTTTGCCCTTGCGGCGTCGAGTATCTGGCGCAAATCAGGATATAACTCGCCCGTTTCCAAAAGTCCTTCGCGGTCGAGAGTTGCCACGTGGGCCGATTTCAGGTAGGCCGTGTAGCTGAAGCCGCGAAAATGTAGACGGGGCAGGGCATTGATGCGCATAAAACCGTTTTCGTCGCACAGCACCACGCCGCGCTTTCCGGGCAGGTTCCATTCGACCACATCCAGTTCGGCGGTAACCCGATCGCCGCTTTCCATAACCATGGTTTCAAGGGTGTAGCGGGCAAAGCGTTGTTCTGCATTGGCGGGGTCCAAAGGGACGCCATCATAAATAATCCGGGTATCCGGATATTGACGCAGATACAGGGCAAAGAGGTTGGTAATGTCTTCCATAGCCTTCACGCCGCGCAACGCGCCTGCGCTATCCGCCACCTGCCCTATTTCCACGATCATGGCTGTTGCCGTGTTCGCTGATTCACCGCGCTGGGGGAAAATGGAAAACTCGCCCAGTTTGGCGGCGTCGCCTGCGATGCGGTAGGTGTATACATCTGAACCGTCTTTGTAGGTGGAATGCCAGCTGACGGTGTTGCCCAGAGAAAACGCACGGAAACGGCCTTTGCCGTATTTACCGTGAAGCATGCGTCGTCGCTCCCGGGTGCGCATGCTCTGTCGCTTCCAGGATCCGCCCAGGTTACGGAATACGAGGAAGGCGTCCTCATAGTGCAGTCCGTGACCGTTGTCCACAATGCGTATGGTTTCGATGCCCTGCAGGTCATTTTCTGCAAATTCCACGCGCACTTCGGTGGCTTCCGCATCAAGGGCATTCCACACCAGTTCCGCCAGCGCCACCAGCGGTTTGGTCTGGGCGAGGTTCTCCAGATGGTCTTCCCGGACTTCAACAGTTATGACTTTCACGTAATGATAATCTCCCGCTTCACGGTTGGGGAAAGGGTATAATGCAATTACATCCCGCATACGGTATAATAGCAAACCGTAGACAGGAATGATACCATTACAGTCTGTGTATGGACAACTCCATGCAACCGTTGAACCAAACGGCCAGGCCGCCGCGGGTTTAGCGACGGTGTATGTTACATGGCAACGCGGCAGGGATGCCGCGTCTAAGTTGACAGTACTTAAAATCTTCTTCGTTTGCCGTGAGAACAGATGTTATATTGCCTGAAATTGAGGTGCGTAGCATTGGCGTTGGAAAACAGTTGACAAAAACTTGCATTTATGGTATTAATAACGTATACAATACGGTTCATATAGTTTGTGTGCGTCGCCGAATGGCGTTGTCGCCTTTGTGTTCTGGCGCACATAACAGATATTCAGGAGTTAGAGGTATGAAGCATCACAAGCCGATCACCCGAAAGCCGCAGCTTTCGCAAATCTCGAACTTCCAGGTGTTCAAGGATTTCCTGGAGAATTCGCTTGACCAGTTGATCGAGTTCATTTTTATCTTAACGCGATAGGAAGGGAGTTACAACACATGCGTACTTTCAGACATGTGCGTCTGGTAACACAAACGCCAGAACAGGCGCAGATCAGCAATTTCCAAGTAAAGCTTGAGTTCACCACGGCTGTTTTTGATCGGCTGTTGTTGGCGGATCGTCAGAGCCCTTGGAAAATTGTGCCGGGTGGCAGCATTATAAGTGATACGGACGATATTGATACCGGCGATTTTACTAACCTCCTGTAATCAAATCTGATTCGTTGTCGTTCTGTCTCATGTGTGCCGTCGAATTGAAATGAGAAAGTTGTGCGCGCATATCGTGTATAATACGATGTGCGCGTTTTTTTGTTGCATAAGGTGATTTGGTATCGTATAGGATCGAAACCGCGATAAAAAACGAGAGGTTTCATGCCGTCATTGCGAGGTACGAAGCAATCTCGCTGGTATAGGGGTTGTTACTAAACGCCAGATTGCTTCGTACCTCGCAATGACGGAGGTTGACTTCTTGTACTACATGTAAACTGGGTTGCGGGCAACGCCCGCTTTAGAAGGAATCATCCATGAGTTTCCTGCAGGCCATTATCGTACTTATTGTCATTCTCTGCCTTAACCTGTTGATTAACCGTATTGCCACGGTGGCACTGACCTTTACCGGTATGTCGCGGGAAATGGCGCGCTTTCAGTCGCGGTCGGCCTTCTGCACAGTCGGGTTTACGACAAGTGAAGCGGAGAGCGTGGTAACCCATCCCGTGCGACGGCGCATTATCATGTTGCTGATGCTCTGGGGCAATATTGGATTTGTGAGCATTATTGTGGCTGGCGTAAGCTCCTTTGGCGGTGATTCTTCCATACCATCTTATAGCAAGATGTTAATGCTGGTCGGTATTCTGGGCACCCTGTGGCTGGTCGGTTCCAGCAAGTGGCTTGACGATAAAATGTTCAAACTCATCAGTTGGACACTGAAGCGGGTATCCAACCTTGAAGCCCAGGATTATCATGCCCTGTTGCACCTTCAGGAAGGCTATTATGTGACTACGCTTCAGGTGGAGGAAACGGACTGGCTCGTGGGGCGTAGCCTTGGCCAGCTGCGTCTTTCTGATGTGGGCGTTACCATATTGGGCATCAAACGCGCCGACGGCGCATTTCTGGGTGCGCCTGTGGGCGGCGCTTACATCCGTAACGGCGATACTCTCATTGTCTACGGCGTTCGTGAAAGCATAGAGCGTCTTGACCGACAGCGTGGCGATGAGAGCGGGTGGGAAAAACACCAACACATTGTGGCAGCGAAACAGGACCATGTGCAGGCGACCGATTTTTCCGAAACGGCATTCAGTATTTCAGAAATCACCGTGAAGGAAAAATCATGGATTGTGGGGCAGACCTTGCGTTCCCTGCGGCTGGACGGCAAGGGAGTGGCCATCTTTGGGGTAGAACATCAGGATGGCAGCAGTATTACCCGTCCGGAGGATAGCTATGTTATCCAAGCGGGCGACAGGCTCTTCTGCTATGGCGATCATGAGCGAATGCATGCCCTCAAAAATACACAGGATTTGGCTACTTTCAAAGATGTCATGGCAAAGTGTAGCGCCAAGCAACAGCGTTTGCAGGAAGATGCTGCCACCGACAACGGGCGTTAATTACCGCGCCACTTAATCCCTTGTATTGTTATTCAAATGGAAAGGTTTAACACTACGCTTATGCTGTTACGTGATGTGCATGGTTTGTTACTTGATATGGATGGCACCGTATATCTGGGGCCTGACCCCATAGCGGGCGCATCCCGTTTTATACAGCATTTGCAGGAGACATCTGTTCCCTTTCTTTTTCTGACCAACAACCCGTCTGCAGACGCTGACTACTACAGCAACAAGTTGTGTAATATGGGCATTGATGTTGCGCCGGATAATATCCTGACTGCGGGCGCTGCCACAGCGACCTATCTGGTGGAGGAGACTGATTGGCGCAGGGTGTATGTGTTGGGTACGCCCTGTTTTGAGAACGAACTGTGCCGCGCCGGATTGGTCCTCGACGACAGCGATCCGGAAGTGGTGGTTATTTCCTTCGACAAGACGCTAACCTATGAAAAACTCGAACGGGCCTGCCTATTGCTCAATGCTGGGCTTCCCTATATCGCCACCAATCCGGACCGGGTATGTCCCACAGAGTATGGGTATATTCCGGATTGCGGCGCCATTGCCGCATTGATAGAAAGCGCCACCGGCAGGACACCCCGGTTTATCGGGAAGCCCGCCCCGGATTTTGCGAAAATGGCGTTGCTGAAACTTGGCACCCAAGCGGCGCACACAGCAATGGTGGGCGACCGCCTGTATACCGATATGGAAATGGCACGGCAGGCGGG
>CAZBNU010000306.1:0-4170 GCA_964493075.1 uncultured Nitrospirales bacterium
TTTGAACAGGCGGATGGCGGCGGCAACAGCACCGTCGTAATAGGCGGCGCCCCGGATACGCCCTATGAAGCGGTTGGGTTTCTCGCGACAGTCCGCGCAGGGGTAATTGGACAAAGCGCCCAGGCCCACCATGCGCTGGTGCGGTTTGCCGCAGAGCGTGCAGAAGGGCCTTTCGATACGGGGGCTGCTTTCCCAACAGTTGGCACAGAAACAACTGTTCTCTTCCGTCAGCATCCGTTCCCCGCAACTACGGCAATACATGGGCAGCAGAAAGTTCTTGAGGGTGAGGCTCCAGTCTTGTACCGTGCGTGTGTTCAGCATGGGGAATAAAGGGTTCCCACACCGTAAACCCTTACGGCGTTATTATGCAGGATATCAGCGGCGCAGGCGCACAGGGAAGTCCCCGGCACTTTCCAGGACAGGCTGTGTTTTGTCAAGGCATGGCTCAGACTGCGGCGCGTAATGACGATGGAGCCTGCCGCCATTTCGACGTTGGTGGCATCCTGAGAGCACATCAGTTTTGTGGCGGGCATATACCCCGACCATTGCGCCAATGCCTGCTCCAGATAGGCCGGATTCAAGATGGTCTGCCAGCAGCTGTCGAGATATATGTTTGGGGTATGTTTTGCCAGAAAGCCGGATTCTTCGAGAAAGGGCCAGCAATGAAGAAGCACCATCTTCATCTTCGGATACAACGCCGCCAGTGATGCCAGCGGCAGGGGGGAGGATTCCCCGAGATTGTGCGTGCCCGTATGTATCTGATGGGGCCAGCCCCGTTCGTGGGCCTGTTTGCAGCACTCGTGCATCACCCAATCCTGAAAGGCACGTTTTTCCGCGGCGTCCAAATCGCCTTTGAACCGAATCTCGTTATCACTGCGGCGTGCGAAATCGAGCGGGCGTGTGTAGGCCTGTAGTTGTTTGATGCCCACATTGCCCTGACTTGCGGCCAGGTCGAAGAGCGCGCCCAGAAAAGCACGCCACGAAGGGGCATCGCCGGGTTCCACACCCAATGCGCCGGCGAGCCGGTCACGACGCGGGCACTGCTCCGGCCACAGATCGAGCAGGCCGTCAATCCGTACTATGGGATGCATGAGGGCGCGTTCTTCGTCGGCCTGTGGCGTGGCATCCAGGAAGTATTCCGGATGCACCGGACGGATCAGTTCGCTGACGTTCATTTTCTTCATGACATTCCGGTACCACGAAAAAAGGTTTTGGTAATTCACCTTGATGGCTTCATCGGCCTGCTTCCAGATGGCGGTGTCCATGACAGCAATGTCCAGTCCGTACAGCGCAAGAATGCCCTGGCGTATACACTGGAATGCCCCCGTGCAATGCTGGGCGCGCAGCGGCGCTTCCATGCTTGCCAACGCCTGTTCTGGGGCTTTGTGCCACCAATCAAGCAGTGAGTTATAGCCAAGGTCGGTTGCTGTTTTGTGGACATCATGGCCCGCGCAAAAAATCCACCCGCCAAAATAGGGGTCCAGCACGATATCCCACAGGGAAGCGTCTCTTTCCGGTGTTGCCCCTGCTTGTGCATCAGAACGGAAGCCATCTGTTGCCATGCCTATGGCATTGATGCTTCCCCAATGCTCGTGGGCACAGAATATGGGAATTTTCGAGAAGTCGTGTTCATCTGCAGCATCTATGGCAGTTACTTTTCGCTGGGCTGTTTCACCGTCTGCATTCAACGATACTGCAGCGCCTGCGCTTGCGAGGGCACTGTTCAGAAAGAATCCACGTCTATCCATGCTACGCCTATCCTCATGCTTATGATATTGTACGAGACCATGCCTATGAAAAGCGTGAACAGTTTATCATGAAGTATGTCGTATCCACCATAAAAGAAAAAGATCGCAGGCGGTTTCGTGAGCAGGGAGAGGTAATCCCTCTCCCTGCATGATGCCATTGTCATCTGTTGCCTTTATCCCGTTCAATCCTCCGGATTTCTTTCGCAATCTTTTTCCAGCGGCTTTTTTCGATATGGCGCGCGCTTTGGTCTTGACGCAACTCCTGATACCGGATTTCGCGCTGCAACTTTGTATAGCTGCGGAAACGATCCTGTTTCAGTGTTCCTGCTTCAAGTGCAGCCTGTACCGCACATCCGGGCTCACTCGTATGGGTGCAATCGCCAAACCGGCATTGGGACGCGAACGCTTCTACATCGGCAAACGTCGTTCCCAGTCCGTCATCGTCTGCCCATATCTGGAGTTCCCGCATGCCGGGAGTATCAATGATCATGCCGCCATTGGGCAACTGGATGAGTTCCCGGCTTGTCGTCGTGTGGCGGCCCCGGCTGTCGTCAGCCCTTACGGCCCGCGTTGTCTGGCGCGTTTTGCCGATAAGGGCGTTCACCAGCGATGATTTGCCGACACCTGACGAACCGAGGAACGCGCCCGTGGCGCCTGGAGTCACTATTGTCCGTAGTTCGTCCAGACCCTGGCCTGTGGCGGCGCTCACTGTAATCACCTGTGTGCCGAGAGCAATAGTCTCTACCTCGGAAATATAACTGGCGATATCGGCACAGAGGTCGGCTTTGTTGAGAACAATTGCAGGCCGTGCGCCGCTGTCCCACGCTACGGTCAGATAGCGTTCGATGCGACGGACGTTGAAGTCGCCGTCTAGGCTGGTCACCAGGAAGATAACATCCACGTTTGCGGCCACCACCTGCTCCTCTGTTCGTTCTCCCGCTACTTTACGGGAAAACATACTTTGGCGTGGAAGCAGTGCATGTATTGTTGTGGTTTCTTCGTTTGGACGGGGCGCAATCGCCACCCAGTCGCCTACTGCAGGCCAATCTTTATGAACCGGATGCTCATAGCGGAACCGACCGGTGATTGTTGCCCGCAGTTCGCCCGATTCACCCACTACATCATAGGCTTCGCGGTGTTCACAGGTTATCCGGCCCGGTTTCAGTCCCTGTTCAAGAAACGGGCCAAACAGCCCCTGCCAATGGCCGTTCCAGCCGAGGCCTTCCAGGCGAGTTCGGGAGGAACCATTGCTACTTTGAAAATAATCATCATGAATAATGCTCATTGCTATTCTCCGTGTAAAAAAACATACAATTTTTAGTGAAGACGGAAAACGTGCGATGGCACAATTAAAGGCGGAAAAAAAAGAAGAGCCACCCCGGACCAGGCGGCTGATAGGTAAGAATTGAATCTGAACTCAGCGGATAGACCGGGGGTGTGACATCGCACGATGTTTGACAATGGCCATATCTACACCTCCATTTTCTGTTAGGCTCTCCGGGGAGAGCGGCTGCTGTTTACAAAAGTAACGGCCAGTATTGTATTATACACGGTATATTGATTCAAATTTCTTATATTGTCCCTTTTACGGTTAATGAAAGGAAACTGATAATGCAGTTTAGTTTATCTTCCGCAGAAGTGTACATTCCTGATGGTGCGGCAATGCCCGAGGCCCTGTCCCGCACGACGCACTTGGCTGTTGGCGCACATCAGGATGACTTGGAAATTATGGCCTATGACGGGATCATAAATTGTTTTCAGAAAAAGGATAAATGGTTCTCCGGCGTGGTGGTCACCAACGGCGGTGGTTCTGCCCGATCCGGCGTCTATGCCGAGTACACCGACGATGAGATGATGGCGGTGCGTCGCGTTGAACAGCGCAAAGCGGCGATGGTGGGGGAGTATGCAGCGCAGTTTCTGCTGGACCAGCCTAGCAGCGCCGTGAAGGATGCCTCGAACCCGCAGGTTGTAGACGACCTGTATGCGATTCTCGACGCGACACGTCCGGAGGTGGTGTATACCCACAATCCAGCTGACAAGCACGATACCCATGTGGGTGTGATGCTGCGGCTGGTTGCGGCCCTCAGAAAAATGCCGGTGGAGTTGCGCCCGAAGAAATTGTATGGCTGCGAAGTGTGGCGCGACCTGGACTGGATGAACGATGACGACAAGGTGGCCTTTGATGTGTCGGCCCACGAGAACCTGCAGGCAGCACTTCTGGGCGTATTCGATTCCCAGATAGCAGGCGGCAAGCGGTATGATCTGGCGACTATGGGACGCAGATGCGCCCATGCAACCTATCATGCCTCCCACGGCGTGGACGCCACCACCGGCATTACTTTCGCCATGGACCTGACGCCGCTTATTCAGGAGGAGTCCATGTCTGCCCTTAATCTGGTGCAGCAGCATATTGATCGCTTCA
>CAZBNU010000307.1:0-2875 GCA_964493075.1 uncultured Nitrospirales bacterium
GGGCTCAGGTTCGGGTTCAGGTTCGGGCTCGGGTTCAGGTTCAGGTTCGGGCTCAGGTTCAGGTTCAGGTTCGGGCTCAGGTTCAGGTTCGGGCTCAGGCTGAACGGTTGCGTCTGTTTCTGACGAATCCTCGGATGCAGCGGATACAAATTGGATGTTGAGGACTTCGGGCGGCTCTACTTGGGTTTGCCAGCGATAGAATAGAACAATTCCTGCGATAATAAGCACATGCGCAACGGCAGACAAAACGATCATTTTTGTCAACCGTCTGCTTTTGTCGCGCTCAAGCCAGTAATACTCCTGTTGAAAGGCATACTGGTTTTTGGGTTCTGGCTTTTCAGTCTTCTTATTCATTTTATACGGTCTTTTAGAAATATGATGTAAACCGAATTCTATCC
The DNA here is from genome assembly GCA_964493075.1 of uncultured Nitrospirales bacterium. GTDB lineage: Bacteria > Hydrogenedentota > Hydrogenedentia > Hydrogenedentales > CAITNO01 > SLFT01. The sequence goes on from CAZBNU010000307.1 coordinate 399, forward strand.
GTTTAATGTACAAAGCACAACATATAGTATAGCAGGAAGGCTGTCATAAACATAATGTTGTATATGATGCAAAAGATATTATCCCTGAAGGGGAAGAAAAGTTCCGGAAAGCACGCTTGTGGATGAGACGCATGGGACGTATGTGTCTATCGGCGCTTGCTGGCTTTCTACTTTCATAAGTCCCATAAGTCCCATAACCCCTGCGTATTCTCCAGAACCAATAAAAAAAGGGCGTCGCATAGACGCGACGCCCTGTATTTCTTAACAACCCATTAAGCGTTGTAAATGTAATCGTTCAGCATATTCTCCAGCAATTCCTGTCTACCGCTGACGAGTTTCGGTTCGCCTTTCTTCAGGGTATAGGCTTCAAGTTCATCAAAGCCGACTTTTCCTTTTTCGATGTCTGCGCCGATGCCCTTGTCCCAACCGGCATAGCGCTGTTTGATAACCTTGGCGAATCCCTTGTCCTTGTGCATTTTCGCGGCAATTTTCAGGCCGCGTGCAAAACAGTCCATGGCGCCAATGTGGGCGTAAAACAGGTCCACGGGGTCTGTGGACTGGCGACGGATGTGGGCGTCGAAATTGAGACCGCCTGTCTTGAAGCCGCCATACTTGAGGATGGTATACATGGCCAGGGCGGTGTCATAGAGATCGGTGGGGAACTGATCCGTGTCCCAGCCCAGCAGCATATCGCCGCGGTTGGCGTCCACAGAACCGAGGATATCGTTTGCGCCGGCAAATTCAAGTTCGTGGACCAGCGTGTGTCCTGCCAGCGTGCCGTGATTGGCTTCAATGTTCAGTTTCAGGTCTTTCACCAGGTCGTATTTCTGCAGGAAGGCATAGCAACTGGCAGCGTCGAAATCATACTGGTGCTTAGTGGGTTCCTTCGGTTTCGGCTCAATATAGAACTGTCCTTTGAATTTGATCTTCTTCTTGTAGTCTACCGCCATGTGCAGGAACATGGCCAGATGGTCCAGTTCGCGGCCCATATCGGTGTTCAGCAGGGTTTCATAGCCTTCGCGTCCGCCCCAGAACACGTAGCCTTCGCCGTCAAGGGACTTGGTGATTTCGAGGGCTTTCTTGACCTTGGCAGCGGCAAAGGCGAACACATCCGGCGAGGGGTTGGTGGAAGCACCGGACATGAACCGGGGATGGGAGAACAGGTTGCAGGTTCCCCATAGCAATTTGACGCCTGTGTCCTGCTGCTTTTTCTTTGCCAGTTTCGCAATATGGTCAAGCCGTTTGTTTGTTTCCGTGAGGGTTTCCGCTTCCGGCGAAATGTCGGTATCATGGAAGCACCAGTAGCCCACGCCTAACTTTGTAAAAAACTCGAAGGCGGCATCCAAAGTCTGTTCTGCAATCTGCATCGGGCTGTCGCCCTGGTTGTAAAGGCGCTGCATGGTGGGCACGCCGAACTGGTCCGCGCCGCCGCTCTTGAAGGTGTGCCAATAGCACACGGCAAAACGCAAATGTTCTGCCATGGTCTTGCCAAGTATCTTCTTCTTCGCGTCATACTGCTTGAACGCCAGCGGGTTTTTGGAATCCGGCCCCTCATAACGAATGGGTTTTTGTACTTCCGGGAAATATACAGTCATGATCATGTCTCCTGTTTGGTCTGCCGTTTCATCGAAAAGCATTTCGCCTCAATATGTAGATTGTACAAGCCGCATGACGGTACATGCAAATGGGGGTTCGGCAAAAGCGCGCCAGGGTACTATTTTAGAGCAGGCTGGACAGCGGCCTTGCAGGCTCGTTATACTCACTGTGTACTGTAGGGTGGGTGAAGCGCAGCGAAACCCACCATGGCAGCGTTTCGAATTGTAATGGTGGGTTACACTGCGCTTCACCCACCCTACAGCATTCAATTTCTGGAGTGTAAATGATCGTTCTTATTCAAGAATTCTATCAGGAAAATGCCGCATGGCTCTTGCCGGTGCTTATTTTTCTTGCGCGTATACTCGACGTATCCATCGGCACATTGCGCATTGTGTTTCTGAGTCGCGGCATGAGAATTCTCGCACCAATCTGTGGTTTTTTTGAAGTGCTGATCTGGTTGGTTGCCATTGGCCGGATCATGGGCGACCTCACGTCCTGGGTGTATTATGTCGCCTATGCAGGCGGATTCGCGGCGGGCAATTATGTGGGCATGTATATTGAAACGCGTCTGGCGATGGGATTGTTGTCGGTAATGATCATCACAAAAAAAGATGCGGCGTCCTTGTTGCAGCGACTCAAGAACGAGCATTTTGGCCTTACCCAGGTAGGCGCACAGGGCGTACAGGGCAAGGTGCGGCTTATTTATCTGATCATCCGCCGCAGGGACTTGCCCCGTGTCTCAGAGATACTGAGGCAACATCAACCGGACGCGTTCAGCGTGGTGAATGACATCCGTAATGTAGCAGGAGGTGTATTTCCGCTGGACGCCGCCAGAATCGAACGCCGCAGAAAATTATTCGGCGGCTGGCGCAAAGGAAAGT
>CAZBNU010000307.1:2975-4107 GCA_964493075.1 uncultured Nitrospirales bacterium
GTAGGACGGGTAGGACAGGTTGACCAGAATCATTTGTCCTACACGTCCTACCCATCCTACATATCCTACTATCATCCGTAGCGCCCCATAAACGAATTGACGCGAATCACAAGCAGATCAACAAACATGCGTGCCGCGTCGGTCAATGGATTGACCCGCGATTGGGGACTGTTCAGCCAGTGAACGGCCAGTTCCTGGATGTGCAGCCCCTGTTTTTTTGCGATAAACAGCAGCTCCGCGTCAAAACTGAACCGGTCCAGGGTCTGTCGTGAAAAGCAGCGTTGTGCCGCTTCTGCTGTGAACCCCTTGAACCCGCATTGGGTATCCTTGAAATCGGTAACGCCCAGTATTTTTTCGATACCGTTAAAACAGCGTCCCATATACTCCCGATACCATGCTTGCCGTATTTCAATGATGGAGTCCGGCAGGGCGCGGGAACCGATGACGATGTCTGCGTCCGCTTCAAACAAGGCGGGGCAACGGCTAAGTTCTTCGATGGGTGTGGAGCCGTCGGCATCGTAGTAGAAGCGATAGTCTCCAGAGGCGCGTTGCAGCATCCCGGTGCGCACGGCGAACCCCTTGCCCCGATTTTCCGGCAACGTCTCCAGGAGCACCGACACGGAAGCCGTCTTCCCAAAGCCCGCCACCACCTCACTGGTATTGTCACGGCTACCGTCATCCACAACAATGATCTCGGCCTCGTAGCACTGCGTTGCAAAGTATGCGACAACCTTCTCCAGGGTGTCGCCTATGCGCCTTGCTTCGTTATATGCGGGGATTACCAGAGATAAGTACATGGGGTTTGGCTTCGTGTTTGAAGTTCCGCCGGGCATGTCCTTTATGCAGAACATGCCCGGTGGGTGATAAAGAAAAAATTATTCCGCTGGCTTAAACCAGATGTTCCTGAAGCGCACCTGATTCCCGTGATCCTGAAGCAGGAGCGGTCCAGCAGTGGCTTCCTTGTCGCTGACGCCGCCGGGCGTGCCGGAACCCAGCTCCACGTTGTCATGGACGACGATGCCGTTGTGCAGCACATGGATGCGGGCGTTGGTAAGTTTGCCGCCATTTGCGTCAAATGTTGGTGCGGTGAAGGTGATGTCGTAGGTCTGCCACTGCAGCGGCGGCAGGATGG
>CAZBNU010000308.1:0-4075 GCA_964493075.1 uncultured Nitrospirales bacterium
GGAGCCATTCATAATTCCGCTAAACGGCGGTTGCTATAAATTAACGGCAAGGCCCGGGACACCACGTCTCGGGCCTTCGTCATATCTGCCCGTATTTTCGGTATTTACGCCTCTATGCACATGCCCAGAAACTCATAAATCGATTGTTTAGCTCATGCAGCGCATCACCATATATGTGTAACATGTGCTACCATTTCTTTTTGACCGATATGTTTCATAACAAACAGGAGATACGGTGTTAAAAATATTTATAGATGCGGATGCTTGCCCAGTTAAAAAGGAAACCTTTCGTGTCGCACAACGGCATGAATTGAAGGTGTATGTCGTCGCAAACACACGAATGAGTATTCCTAATTCTGCCATTTTTGAACTAATTCTTGTCAGCGATGCATTTGATGCAGCTGATGATTGGATTGTTGAACACGCAAAACCAAACGATATCGTAGTATCCGATGATATTCCTCTTGCCGCCCGGTGCCTGCAGCAGGGAGCGCAGGTGATTGGTTCCAAGGGACACGAGTTTACCCCGGAGTCTATTGGAAATGCACTGGCAAACAGGGAATTATCTGCCTATCTTCGCGAACACGGCGTCACCGGCGGCGGTCCGGCACCATTCACGCCTAAAGACCGTTCCCGTTTTCTCGACCGCCTTGACGCCCTTATCCGCAAAAGTATGCTGGCGCGCTAGATAAGATTCGGCACTTATTTAAGCCGTATCGCTAAGCGCTGTGAGAGATGGATATTTCGGCGTGATATTGGCGTAGAACGCCTGTATTTCTTTGATATCCTTGTCGTAATCGCCGGTGGGATAAAAAATGCCGCCAATACCACCGCGGCGACGTTTGTAGTCCAGGTAACCTAGGGCGATGGGCACTTGAGCGCCAACGGCGATGTGATAAAAACCGCTCTTCCATTCGCGCACTTTTTTTCTGGTTCCTTCGGGCGGAACAGCCAGGATAAGTTCATCGTGATTCCTAAACATTTCAATGCATTGCCCAACAACACCGTTCTTTTGGCTGCGATCAATGGGAATACCACCGAGCCAGCGGAAGAAGTAACCGAAGGGCCAGCGAAAGACCGATTCTTTTGTCATCCAAAACATCTTTGCCCGCGTAAGAAATCCACAGGCCAGCATGATTGGCAAATCCCAGTTGCTGGTATGCGGTGCGGCTATCATAACGAACTTGGGAATATCCGGAAGTTTTCCTTCAATATCCCAACCGATACACATAAAGAAAATACGCGCCCAAATGCGCCCCAGTATGGAAACAAAAGGGGTGTCAAAAATGGTATATTTCATAAATGCAATTCTCCGTCGCATTTCAATCAGGTAATAGGTTTTTGTTGATGAGAAAACGGAAGGCAACTTTTATCCTTGATGCCAGTCATGATAAAAGCAGTTAACGGTGTCAAAAGGAACGAGCGAATCGTTAGATATTATACTGTAAACAGAATATAAATAGCACCTTTTAGGAACCGACTCGTCAACAGTGTGCCCTGTAAGTTTATCTGCAGACTGTCTTCAAGGATTATGCGATGCACCAAAGCCAGTATATGTCTCTAAAATATCTGCTACTGCTCTGTGTCCATGCAATCAGCATCGAAAAAGACCTTTGAGACAAGCCCGTCCTGTATCTCAAATTGATCTTCACGCAGAACAATTTTGGCATCACGTCCCGGCATCGCAAGTGTTATCGTAGTTCCCTTTTCCAGGTCTTCCTGGATAGCCTTGACCTTTGCTTCGTCGATGCGTATAAGTGTAACAAACTCCATTACATCAGAAGCTTTTTGTGTTTCCGCCGTAAAGTGCCATTCTTCAAGGGTAAAGGCCCAGGTATGTGGTGGTGTATCAAAAGTATCTTTCTGTGTAAACGTCAATGCTGCTGGTTTAAGAAAATGAACATCCACACGGCCCGCATCTGACTCCCATTTAATTTCCCGGTTACCCAGTTCAAAAGGCGCTTGCGCATGAAGCAGCCACTGATATGTGGCTGGTTCCGGAGCACGCAGAATATCATGTATCAGAACCACGTCAGGCTTGAAAAAGAGAATGCGTCGACACCACCGGTCAAGGTTGCGATAACTCTGGCCTGCTTCCCCAGCTACGACATCAAATGCATCAGAAGTAAAAAAATGGGTGATCTCCCCTACTGCCTGATGGGTGTGAGGAAACTGACCCTGTCCATTCACAAGAATGGCGTTATCCGACTTAGTCTGCCACATCCACTCTTTATGATGAGGACTACCGTATATATCCCTTTTACCGGATCGGATGAGCGCACGCTCGCCCTTCATATTCAAAAGAAATGCATTGTTGGCATTATAGCCGTGACTTTGAGTTCCATAAGGACTCGACTTAAAATGAATCTGTGTATTCTTGCTCCCATCCAACAGGTTGGTGTTTAACACGGCCAAACCCACATCGCGAAATACTTTTGACTCTGGCAAAGATTCGGGAGATTTCGCCTCAATACCACGGTTTTGTGCATCAACCAAAAAACCAAAATAGCCACCCGGACTCACATTGCCATGCTGTTCGGCAAACCATTTCCAGTAGGGATTACCTGCCGCAGCACCCATCAACCCCATGAACGATGCTATCGAACGTGATGAAGAGTTTATAGATTGATCCGCGAACGCACCAGTTTTTGTTCCCGGGGGGCAGGTGTAAAGCCCAAAATCGCCGGTACTTTTGAAGAAGGGCTTTTCAAAGGCATTAAGGTCATATATGGATTCCAACACCATGGCCCAATACATAAACCGATTCAAATAACTGACCCAATAGGCCTGCCCTTCATGCCAGCCACCATCTGCACCTCCCCACACCGGATAACAGGTATAAAAAATGGTCATGCTGTAATCCAGCCACTCTGGCGCCGCTGGAATCTCACGGTGAAATGCCGTTGCCACCTCGCCCAGCCAATGCCAGGCACGATTACTATGGCTGGCATAAGGACGCCACAAATGCCGTTGCCTGTACCGGAGATGTTCATAGCAATCCTGACCTCGAATGGTCATAACATCACTGATACGGTCCCGCTCCTCAGACGTGAAAATATCATAGGCCCAAGTGTAGGTCCTTGATGGATAATACAAACACGGCATGGCTGCCTCGTCATTATAACTGTAGTTTGTAGAACCCTTGGGGTCCCAATCGCAAAAGGCCATTATCAAATCACGGGCGGCTTCTCCGTACTTCCGATCTCCACTTAACCGGTAAACAAAGGCAAGGGTGGCGGCGGCATCAGTCACCTTGATAGCATACACCCGATTCCCCCACCATATTTTGCGCCATTGCTCCCCTTTCCGTTCCGTACCTTCCGGGTATAAAGGTGGCTCCTCCGTCTCCGGGGGATTCGCTACCAGTTCATCAGCGCGCGCAACAAGTTTTTCCCACTGTTCTGCAAGCGGTCCTGCAGCAAGGTCACGCAGGTGGTCAATATCTTCCGGCCTGAAAAATAAACGAGGGTGTCCCACTGGAATACGGCTCTGAATTTCTCCACCTTCAGGCATCGGATAGGGAGGCGCGCCATCAGGCACCGAAAAACTACGCGCCACACTCCATTCAGAAGGTACACCTTCCTCGTTCCAGCCTCGGTAACGCCAGTAATACATATTCGGCGTCAAGACTCTGGACGGACAATGCGCGGACCATTTCGTTCTTTCTACGACGTACACAGGTTCTTTGAAATCTCTGTCTCTGGCTATTTCGAGGGTATAAGCTACAGCGGTCTTATCCGGCAGCCAGGTAAAAGAAGGCGGCGTAACAATAGCAGCAACACCATCAGCGGGATGATAGCCCCATTCTCCCGATGCGGCAGGCCTCTGGTCAAGTTCCCAGGCAAAACCTTGCACAGTCATCAGAACAACAAATAATATAATTCTGGTGCGCATATCTATCTCCTTTCAGGAGTTCACGAGATAACCTTATTTTTCGATGATTACCTCATCCACACATTTACCGTCCATGTCGTGCGCCTTGTAAACAAGCCTGTTTCCAGCAATCTCGATATCAATCGCCTGATAGGTGGAAGTATCTGCAAAGGCTTTGTCAGCGTAGTCAAACTCACCAAGG
>CAZBNU010000309.1:0-2477 GCA_964493075.1 uncultured Nitrospirales bacterium
GACGCTGGATCATGGCGCTGCAAAGTTATCCCATACCCCCGGGACAGGACTGGGCGGACGACACGGCGCGGCTCTGGATCATGGAAAGTGATGATCTGGAACAGTGGGATGCGCCCCGGCAGATTAAACCGGAAGGCTGCACGGCAGACTGGGCAAGATCGCGCCGCCAGATAGACCCGTGCATCGTGGCGCATGAAGGGAAGTTCTGGTGCTTCTACAAAACCGACGGCCAGTTGGGCCTGCTGGTATCGTCCGACCTGCACACATGGGAGGAAGCATTGCCCGGCCGTCCGGTGCTTAAGAGGAGAGACACGCCCGACCGATCAACTGTGGAGAATGTCTGCCTTATAAAAGACGGTGATGAATGGCTGATGTTCTTTTCACCCTGCCGTGACGGACGCGGCATCGGCACGGCGCGCTCTCAAAACCTGTTGGACTGGTACGAAGTCCAATACGTGGAATTTCCCAAAGTGAACTGGGCTGATAACGGGCCTACCGCGCCCATGGTCATAGATCAACAGGATACGCTCGGCGTATGGCTGATGGTGTTTCACGGAGAACGCCGCCTTGTAAGTCCGCACGGCGCCGCGCTGGGACTGGCATGGAGCAGAAACCTTGTTGATTGGGCGCTGCCCTGAATCAAAACGACAAAGGATAACGAAAGGAATAACCCGCATGAACGTTACAAAAATTACCATTGTGACAGCCTTGCTGCTTGCAGCAACGGCGGGGTCCGTTTGTGTTGCGCAACCAACACAACAGCCCATCTACGTCAGCGGGGAACTCGGCTATGACACCTACCGTATCCCTGCATTGCTGGTGACGGGGAGCGGAACTGTGCTGGCATTTTGCGAGGGACGTAAGGGTAGCAGTTCCGACACAGGCGATATTGACATGCTGGTGCGGCGTTCGGAAGACAACGGCGATACATGGTCGGAGCAGCAGCTAATCTGGAATGACGGAGAAAATGTATGCGGCAATCCGTGTCCGGTGTTTGACAAGGAAACAAATACGATATGGCTACTCATGACGTGGAACCGGGGCGATGATCATGAGAAGGACATCATCGCTTTGAAGAGCAAGGATACACGCCGGGTCTTTGTCACGTCATCAACAGATGACGGCAAAACGTGGGCCGCGCCAAAGGAAATTACCGATGACGTGAAACAAAAGAACTGGACGTGGTACGCCACGGGTCCGGGCGCCGGCATTCAACTGGAGCGCGGGGATCATAAGGGACGCTTAGTTATTCCCTGCGACCATATTGAAGCGGAAACAAAGAACTATTACTCCCACGTCATCTACTCGGATGATCACGGGGCAACATGGCACCTGGGCGGCAGGACACCGGAACATCAGGTGAATGAATGTGAAGTGGTGGAACTGAACGACGGGCGGCTGATGCTGAACATGCGCAATTATGACCGCACCAAAACGAACCGGCAGGTGGCCTACAGCGATGACGGTGGGATCACCTGGACTGGCCAGCATTTTGATCATACCCTTATCGAACCCATCTGCCAAGCAAGCATACGATACGCAGGCGACCGGATTCTGTTCAGCAATCCTGCCGACACCAAAAAACGGATCAACATGTCCGTCAAGCAGAGTTTTGATGAAGGCAAGACCTGGTCGCTGCTGCAGGTGCTGCATCCCGGACCTAGCGCCTATTCCTGCCTTGCCATGCCTGCCGATGGACGCGCCGCTTGCCTGTACGAGAAAGGCGAACGGCATCCTTACGAAACCATCACGCTGGCGCGTTTTGACCTGCCCCCTGCCATGACAACTTCAGCATTACCCGAACTGCCGGACGGCCGCACTTGGAAACTGGTCTGGCAGGATGAGTTTGACGGCGCCGTCATAGACCCGGCGAAATGGGAAGTCATTGGGGACAGTCCGCGCCGCGCCGGGTTTTGGGTGAAAGACGACGCCTACCTTGACGGCGAAGGTCATCTTGTATTGCGCACCCGCAAGGAAGGCGACCGGTACTCAAGCGGCGCAATACGCACCAGGGGGTTGTTTGAAGCCACCTACGGCTATTGGGAAGCACGGTGTGAATTTCCCACACAAGAAGGACACTGGCCTGCATTCTGGCTGATGCCGTCCCAAGGCATCGGCGCACTCGAACAGGCGGGCGAGGATGGCACGGAAATTGACATCATGGAGAAGCCCTGGCGGGAAGATAAAATCCAACATGCCCTCCACTGGAACGGCTATGGCGATGATCACAAGTCCAAAGGGAAAGTGTCGGAAATACCGGGCGTAAGCAAAGGCTGGCACACCTTCAGTCTCTGGTGGACACCCCAGGAATATGTCTTTTACGTGGACGGTAAAGAGACATGGCGCACCAAAGATGGCGGCGTATGCCAGGTGCCCCTTTTCATCAAACTCACGGAAGAAATCGGCGACTGGGGCGGCGACATCAAAAAGGCAACCCTGCCCGACTATTTCCGCGTGGACTATGTGCGCGTCTACCA
>CAZBNU010000309.1:2577-4067 GCA_964493075.1 uncultured Nitrospirales bacterium
CCTTGCACAACCCGACCGTACCCCCATGGACTTCCATGCAAACCCCTGGGTGCTGGATCGGCTTCGTAACGATTTGGGCGTCACCACACATTACGACCTGCTCAAACGCCTGCGCAGTGATATTGTGGACATCCGGGGTTTTGTTGATCCGACATACTGCGGACCCGTGCCACTGGTGCGTGATTTGGGCAATGGCGTTCACGAAAGCACCTGGGGATGGCGGCAAAAATTAATGGAAACCGCCACAGGCTGGGAAGACTGCTATGTGGAATATGTCCTCGCCCGTGCCGCCTCCATTGAAGCACTGGAACAGCACCAATGGCCGTCCCCGGACTGGTTCGATTTCACGGATTTTGCAGCACGGCTGGAACCCTGGCAGGACTTCGCCGTCATGGCGAGCGGCGCGAGTGTGTTTCAACATGCCACCTTTCTTCGCGGTATCGAAAACCTCCTGATGGACATGGCGGCAAACCCCGAGATGGCGCACTGGCTCATGGACAAGTTTACGGATTTCTATCTGGACTTTTTTGACCGCATGTTGACCGCCGCCAACGGACGAATAGACATTCTCCGTGCAGCAGATGATTTGGGCACACAACACAGCCTGTTCTTCAGTCCGGACATGTTTCGTGAGTTCATCAAGCCCAGATTAAAAAAGATCGCTGACCTCGCGCACAGCCACAACGTCAAATTCCTCTTTCACTCCTGCGGCGCCATCCGTCCTTTTATCGAAGAACTGATTGAAATCGGTGTGGACATCCTCGATCCGCTCCAGGCCGCCGCAGAAGGCATGGAACCGAAAGCGCTCAAAGACAACTTCGGCGACCGTATCTGCCTGCACGGCGGCATCTGCACCCAGCACCTGCTGCCAACAGGCACACCCGAAGAAGTGCGCACCGAAGTACAACGTCGCATCGAAATATTCGGCAGAAACGGCGGCTATATCCTCGCACCCTGCCATGTGTTGCAATCTGATGTGCCCACTGCGAACATCTTGGCGATGTCGGATGCGGGACATGGAATGGAGAGGACGGCGTACTGAGTACTTGTATCCATGTTATCTTCCGTGTCTCTCTAAGCCATAAGATTAATGAGTATGGTGACCTTGGGATTAACCCGGATATTTCACCAGCCCGAGAGTATCCATGGCCGTTGCGAGTTTTTGAGGACTTTTGAGTGATTGTTGACGTATTTTAGTCGTTCAGGACAGAAATTCGTAGTGAGCAGACACACTTCCCCCTTACCCCCATTGTTCTTATCGCGCCGGCCTGACCGTTTTTGCGGTCATTTGCCCATGGGGGTGGCGCTACCAAAACCTATAGGAGCAAGGGGTAGGATTGAATGTTTTGCAGGGCTTGAGCAAACACATCCTGATAGGGACATGCACTTGCCAGGTGAATACTGAAGCGTCGAACACTTACCTTGACCCGTGCGCCAATCTTGAAGAGTTTCAATCGAATCGTGCCGCAGGTTGCCTGGGACAGGCGCGT
>CAZBNU010000310.1:0-4022 GCA_964493075.1 uncultured Nitrospirales bacterium
CAGGCGCTGCACCCAACGCTGTAATCATACCGTCTTCACTGCCTACCAGAATCATTCCTTCAATTACTGCTGGACTTGTAATCTCATCTGCAATGTGCTGTTCCCAGACAGGCTCCCCGGTTTCCAGGTACAAGAGGTAAAGGTTTCCGTCAGTGGCAACGGCGATTTTGTTGTCCACGATTACCGCGGATGACGGCATACCGCCCAGTTCCCGCTGCCATCTGATTTCACCTGTTTCGCGGTTCAGGCCGTGAACCTTTCCATCATAAGAAGTGACAACCACCCAGTTGGCATTTACTGCAGGCGTGCAGAATACCTCAGATTCACTGACCGTGGCTGTCCAGACGAATTTGCCAGTTTCAATGTCGGCACACACCACCCGTCCATCCCGCACACCGGCATAGGCGTGTCCTTCCGTCACCGCCGCACCGCCAGCAATCTGGCCGCCGCCATTTTCAATTGTAATGTCGTGCAAATGTTTTCCTGAATCCAGGCTTACAACATGCAATGCTGAAGCGCAACTGCCAAACACGGCGAAATTACCAAACGCTGCAGGGGATGCATCGCTTCGGTCAGGGCCTATGTAACGCCAGACGGTCGCGCCGGTATCAGCATCAAGACAGACGAGAGCGCCTTCGTCCTGATCAATTACAAACACATGCCTGCCGTCATCTGAATAGTTGGGTGTGCCCCGGACAGCGCCGCCAATTGAAGTCCACCAACGCTCTTCCCCTGTGGCGATGTCCAGTGCGACCACATCGCCCAAATCGGCGCCCACAAACACGCGTTCTGCAACGGCCAGTATTGGTGCTTCTACGCGAACTTCCCGTCTGCTTTCACTCCCCGGTTCTGGCGCTTTCAACGAGTGCCGCCACAGAACGGCGCCATCGGGTTTGAGCGCGATCACTTCGCTGAGGGCATTTACCGCAACAATGATACCATTATGTACCACCAGCGGCTGCCGTACCGGCGCTCCCGCCATAACGCTCCAAAGCACGACAGGGCTATCGGAAAGCGTTCCGCTGGCTACCCCGCACATGGCATTATCGCCGTGGAACGTGTTCCAATCTGATGAAAAAGTAATGTCCACCCCAGCATCCTGTGTACCTTCAGCGGCATTCGGTGTTTCCATTTCCTGCGTCGATGCAGATTGTTCAGACGCAGAACCCATAATAGACATGATGCCTAACCGCACCGGGCATGTGTCCGGCAGAAAGAGAAATACCGTCATAGCGGCACATGCCAGGAAAAGACTATAAAATAAAAACTTTTTTGCGAGTACGATCATAAAAATGTTTCCTGTTGGATTTTGCAAGCCTATGAAGTTCTTTGTTGCCATCGCTGTGGATTGCGACTCACATGCATTACCGCAATAATTACTATCTTTTTCTCTTCTGCAAAATAGTAAATCCCAAAGGGAAACTTGTGAATGAGAGCGCGGCGCACCTCTTTATGCAAAGTGCTGTACAGCGATGGATTTTGCGCTATCCGTTTGAAAGCGCACTTTATTTCCTCAACAAATTGAAATCCTAATCCCGGTTGCTGGGACTCATACCAGGAAGCAGCCTGAGCAATATCTATTTCAGTTTCGGGTCGCAGAATCACTTCCGAGAGCATAACTTTTCCCTGATTTCGGCCAGTGCATCCTCTGCAGAACGCCCCCCTTCCGGATCTTTATGATAAGCATCCAAGCGCCGATCAAGTTCTTCTTTTTGCGCATTCGTTAGAGTCAATCTTTGGTGGTCGGCTGCGATACTGTCCCAAAGTTCTTCCAGAAGGATCAGTTTTTCTTCAACAGGCAATTCCTTGAGTCTTGCGTCCATAGCCATTATCTCCATATCTTGTCCTAGTGTAATCTACCTTCCTCATATAACGCAATCATATCGATCGCCATTCGCTCTACTGAGAAGTTTTTTCGGGCGTATTCGTATCCCTGCTGTCCAAGGTGCTGTGCATGTGCTGGATTCGTCAGCAGGTTGCGCAACGCATCCACCAACCCCTGCTTGTTTTCAGGGTCGTATAACACGCCGCATTCGGCGGTGCCGATAATTTCAGGATAGGCGCCGACATCGGGCTGCACTACAGGAATGCCCCGGCTCATAGCTTCGATAATGTGCATACCAAAAGCTTCGCCCTCCTCGACGGGCGTAGACATGACGGTGAGTCCACCGAAAAAGGCAGCATCAGGCGCGGCATGAAATTCCCGGTGTATCTCCACGGCTTCCAACATCCCTTCTGCCGAAAGTCGCTTTTCGATGGCATCCACAAAGGGGATATCCGCCGGGGTAGCGCCACCGGTAGCGCGCAGGCGCAGTTCTTTCAGGGCGGGCTCTTTTTTCAGGATTATAAATGCGTTGATAAGTTTCTCGAAGCCTTGGGCAGGATTCAGTCGGGACAGGTAACCGATGGTGGGCGGGTCGGCAGCCTGAAATACCGGCTTGGTTTCCGGCACGTCCACGCCTGGATACACCACGTGCACCCGGTCTGCATCCAGCCGCATCCGATCAATCATGCGCTTGGCGTACCAGTCACTGGTGGCGACAAAGCGGGATACCTGCTTCGCCTGTTCGGCCATGGCTTCCCAGCACAGGTCTGCGTAAGGCGCGCCCATGGCGTTCACCCACGGTTCTTCATCCTGCAAACTGCACACAAACACAGCGTCCAGCGCCTCGCGCAACGCAGGAACAAAACCCAGCAACAGCGCATTGGAAATATGAATGATGTCCGGCTTTTCCTGGGTGCGCAGCCATTCCACAAAGCGGTCGAATTCCTGCTTTTGGTTGCCTTCCGGACCTTTCAGCATAGATAGGGTCATGGCGCCCAGTTCAGAGGCGTTTGTGGAGCCTTCTCGCTTCGCCGCCTGACGTAGCAGGAATGGTGCGTCCAGGACGCGGGTTATCCAGTTCGGCATGCTCCGAATAAAAGGGATTTTCTCTCGCACATATAGGCTAATGCCGCCAAAGAAGATGGGGGCATCCGTTTCCGCGGACTCAGCGCCGCCATACATGGGCAGATACAGAGGTGCGAGTAGTACATCATGCCCCTGCCTGCGCAATGCCCGTATTAACAAGTGATCGCGCAGGCAGTTCTGGCAGTAAAATGTGCCGCCGCTACCGGGTGTTAAATGAAGTATTTTCATAATAAAGTCTCCTTAAGCGGCCCTAAAAGGCAACGCTTCAATAATGGCATTATATCAGAGATTAAAGAATAATGGGCAAAATGACAGAACCCTACACGGGTTCAAAATCGAAAGATAATGCTCCAAAAAATTTGAAACCAAGTGGTAATATGGGGGGTCTATTGTGATATTCTATACGTGAGAGTATGAAGTTCGTGTGTCGTTTGCACGAAGCGTATACATGCTTAACCCTTACAAAGGAGAGGAGAAACTCATGAAGTACACGATGAAAGCCCTGTTGGTTTGCCTGTTTGCAGGCGTAGTTGTTGCAGGTTGTGCCACAACCGGATCCAAGATGTCCGATGAAGACATGATCAAGGAAACCGTCGGCAAACTGAAGGTTGCCCTGGAGACATTGGACATTGACATGTTGATGGACACCTTCTCTGATGACTTCTATCACCCCGAAGTGGGCGACAAAGAAGAAGGCCGTGAGATGCTGCAGATGGGTATGGATGCTGGTTACGCCGATGACGGCGAAGTTTACATCGATGACATGGAAATCACCATGAACGATGATGGCACTGCCACGGTATATCCGATTGACCTTTCAGGCCCTCCAGGATCGATCAGTGTGGAATTGGTCCTCCAGAAAGACGACACTGGCTGGCGTATCATTACCGTCAATCCTGACGGCATGTAAGAAAACCCCCTTGTAAAAGATTTTTCCGGGGCTGTACACGCTGTGTACGGCTCCGGTTTTTGCTTTTTCTGGCCAATGGCGACATCAGGAAACTATCATGTTAATACGGGAACAACTGGAACAGCGGGAATACGACCTGTTAAGCCCTCATGCGGTGCATGCCCGTGAGAGCAGGGGACGCATGATGCCGGAGGAGGAGGA
>CAZBNU010000311.1:0-4021 GCA_964493075.1 uncultured Nitrospirales bacterium
GTTCCTGCCGTCTGTGGTTGCCGCCTGATCCTAAAATGCCCCGCGTCCTGATGCCGCAACCGGTCATGAATACGCTGGACTGTTTCAATGGCAGCAATACAATCCCCGTCGGAGACAAGGGCGGATTCGCCGTCAAGACCGGACCGTTGCCGTTAACCTACACCATCGTTGAGGTTACGCTTGGCAAGGGTGATAAAGAGATTAAGGTTTGGGCGCATCTGCGTATCAAGCCAGAGCGTTTTGACATCTCCGCCGGATGGACAAATCCTACCAAGGGCGAACCGCTCCTGAAGACCTTGAAGCGGCTCCATGTAAATACCGCCCACCTGCAGATCACGCCCGGATACACAGACACGGAATTGTACGACAAGTATCCGCTGAAGTATTTCAACAAAATGCAGCCCTTTGAGGTCTATGACACCGACGAGGTGCTGCCGCGCATTCATGCGGCGGAATTTCTGGGAGAACCCCAGTTCGGCGGCGGGACGCCTGTGCCGCCACAAAAAGTGTGGGAAGATTTGTACCCTTATACAGTTACCCGCCTCGCCACAACGGTAACCCACAGCGAAGAACGCATCTGGCGCGACTATGCCGGATTGAGCGACTACCCCCACTACGACGCCTACCGGGTGACAGCGCCGTCGCCGGATGCCTGGTGGAAATATGAGCGCTGGGGAAAGAAAATTTTCTGGGGGTCGCCCTTGGAGACCATCGGTGACATGTGCCGTTCCCTGCGCGAACTGAACCGTCCCATGCCCTGCGCAATATGGTCACAGGGACCCCACGAAGGCTGGGGACGTTATGGCGGACGCAGTCGCACCTCGCCCACGCCGGACGAAATCCGGTTACAGGCGTATCATGCCCTGTCCACGCGCATCACTTCGCTGTACTGGTTCAATCTGAGCCTGAAAACGCTGGTGCAGTGGCGCGATACCCTGGACGAACTGGGCCGCATCGGGCGTGAGATGCGCATGCTCGATGAATTCATGCTGGAGGGGGATGCGTACCAGTTTGAGCGACTGATGAAGAAAGACGGCAAACCGGACTGGGATATAGCCTCGGTGTGCGGCCCTCGTGCCGCGCTGCTATTTTCCCTCGACCTTGATTATGTTGCCGATCCGGATGAGCGGGTGTTCAAGTTTGCTGATCCGCGTAAGGCCCAATGGCAGTTCAAACTCCCTTCATACCTCCACGGCGTGAAAGATGTCTTCCGTGTGGACGCGGATGGCGTTTATGATGCGGACTGGACTCTGAAGGACGGCGTTGTTGAAATTTCAGAGAAAACCAGCCGCGTGGCTATCTACGTGGCAACGTCCGATGAAACACTGCGCAGCCGCATGGAAGAAGAACGCCAGCAACTGATAGCGCAGGAAAATGCCTGGCAGTTTGACCCCGTGCGAAACGATGAAGACTTCAAACAACTGGAAGCGTTGTTGGAGAAATAAAGGGAGAATATGGAAGATAGTTGAAAGAGTTTTTCGAGGCTTTTATCTCATTTGGTCATGAACAAGCGGTGAAGGGACTTTCAGAGACGATTTATCTGTTTAATTCTTATGTTGCCAATCAAGAATAATATTAGGATATCTCTAATCAATACTGCCATTGTCGTTGTTTCTGTGGCATTTGCTGGTGTGTTATTCGAAGGTGTTCTTAGAGTTTTTAGTTTTGATGATTCGCTTTCAGCGAATTCTGCAACGCGCTATGATGTTACTGTAAATGCCTTGGTGTCACCTCTTAGTCCTGAGGAAATAGAGGCATTCCGTTGGGATGGTAATGGCGAAAAATTGCTGCACAGACGTTCAGCAAACAGGCGCCTTGTATATGAGATGGTTCCTAATGCCAAAATCAGTGATATGCTTTACACCAATGAGGCAGGTTTTCGAGACAAGCCATTTACACCAGAAAAGCATGAAGATACCTTTCGAATTATCGTTGTTGGTGATTCAATAAGTTTTGGCTGGTATGAATGGCTGGAAGAAACGTACCCTAAGATTCTTGAATCCATGCTTAATGACAATGCAGGTAATGGTACCAAGTATGAGGTCTACAATATGGGGGTGGGTGGATACAACGCGGAACAGGAATTTGAAATTGTTCGTACGCGCGCAGTTGAATACGATCCTGACCTGATAGTTTTACAATATTGCATAAACGATGATTTGGTGGGGATGGATTCCGGCCTGTACGACCACTTTACACGAAGCAGCATAAAAACAGTAAATTTGCTGATGCGTATCTGGAAATTAATGATTCAGTTTCAACCCGGGGAGGATTTGTTACAACGTAATTATCGCCGCTTGGTACAGTGGCAGCAAGAAATGAAAGTACCAATACACGTCGTATTTTTTCCGCCACTTCCAGCAACGGATTTGGATAAATACAACAGGCACTATAAGTTTTGTGAAGATATCGGCTTGTCATGCCTGTCTCTTGCACCATCCTATTTGCCGTTTGAGCCTGAGCAGGTCTATCGGGATATGTTGCATCCTAATCTATTGGGTCATCGAATTGCTGCGGAAGATATCTTCTTGCATCTATTAACAACCAATGTGGTTTACCCTTTTGCCGGAGATACAATTGAAATTCCTAATTTTTTGAGTGCGCGATCGGCTCTTATGGCAGGTTTCAAATATCTTCAAGATGGGGAATACAACGAAATGCACCATAATTATGACCAAGCCATAGAGTACGCACCTGTTTATGCGCGTTACGCAGCCTATTCCTGTTTCTATACTGCACAAGAACTCCACGCACGCAATCAATACGAAGAAGCACTATATCTTTCCCAACAGGCCTATGAGTGGAACCCCAATATCCCAAATGTCCTACTTGAGATTGCACGAAATATCAGATATGTTTCAGGTCCCCAAAAGGCGATTGAAGCTTATAAGCATTTTATCGAGTTCAGAGGGGAAATGCCACCTGTAGGCAAAGACGACGTCGAATTATGTGAAGCGTGGAATGCACTGGGAAACTTGTATTTTGAAACACAACAGAAAACTAATGCCGTTGAGGCTTGGACAAAGGCAATTCAATGTGCGCCATGGTTCAGAGAAGCCTATGATGCGGTGTTTGCGCTCAGAAGAACAGCCGTATCCGCTTACTCCAATTCGTTCCTGACATGGGCACAGGAAACTTATCCTGAAAACTATGAACTTGGCCTGTTGCTTGCCGACTATTATAGGTCGGAACAAAACTACGGTATGGCAAACCAGATATATCTATCGTTCATAGAAAAATATTCGGCAAGACATGAATCTTATAAAGGTTTACTCCAAAGTAGCAGATCAAACAATAATACGGAGGCTATTGACCGAGCCATTAATTTGCTGACATGGGCACAGAAAACCTATCCCGAAAACTATGATATTGGCCTGTTGCTTGCCGACCACTATGTATCAGAACAAAAATTTAAAATGGCAAACCGTATATATTTATCGCTAATCGAAAGAGATTCAGCGAGGCATGAATCTTATGAAGGCTTATTCCTGAGTCACGAAGCAGACAATAATTTGGCGGGTGTAAAGAGTATTTTGGAGCAAATGGCGCAAGAATACCCTGAAAGACTTCATGCTCACCATTTTCTGGCGATTATCTATCAGCAGCAGAAGCAATACGATCTAGCAGAAAAAAAACTAATAGAATTATGCGAAACAATTCCCGAAGATATTGGATTCAAATCACGATTAGCTGATATCTATTTTGTCACCAATAAAAGTGACCATGCTAAAGCGACCTATGCTGAACTTTTGTCAGTTAATCCTGAATCTACACTATTTGCAGAAAGATTTACCGGTCTTCATAATGAGAATGAACTTTCCGTGTTGATTGAATTTTGGTCAAATCTTGCTAAAACATACCCTAATGCTGTTACGCCATTTTTACAGTTGGGATTATCATTGCAGAGGTCCGGACAGATAAAGGAATCTCAAGAGGCATTTGAACAAGCGGCAAGAAACAAAATAGATTAGGTGTAAACTCTGAGACATGGTTACTATACTCATAATTATTGGGATGGTGT
>CAZBNU010000312.1:0-3981 GCA_964493075.1 uncultured Nitrospirales bacterium
ACCAGCAGATCGTTTTCGTCCACGCCGTAGACAAATGCTGATTTCCCGAACCCGCCTGAATTTTCTGACGGTTTCGGGGGTGCGGTAGGTGTGGCGGATTTTCGGATGTGATAACACAACGAGATACCGTTCAAAAACTGTTGTGCGTCTTCAGGCGCTGACGGTTCCTGGAAGCGGCTGCGCGGTTCCGCGCCCAGCATGGTCTCACACCCGACTTCCCTGCACAATACCGCCCCGCCGGTCGAATCAACAAACACCGCAGCACGGATGATGATCTGCTGCCCCGCCTTGGACGTGCAGGCAATCTGTCGTACTACATCATCCTCCAACACCGCGTCATTAAACGTTGTGTTTAACAGTATCGTTACGCCGGCCTCCAGCAGCATGGTTTCCATGACTTTCGCCAATGCTTCCGGTTTCATAACCACGCTGCACTGTTTCTCATGAGGCACCCCCGCCCGGCGCAACGATGCTTCATAGGTCTGCTCATGCTGTTCATTCCCTAGCGCCATGCCATAAGGTTCGTCCCGTTGATAGGAATGGGTGCGCGGCACAACAGCAACAGCGCCCGGTTCGTTGCGAAGTCGTTCATAGAGTTCCAGGGCAAAGTCACAGCCCGGACCGGGTTCCCAGTTTGTAACATAAGCCGAAGTGCTGGTGCCCCCAAGCCACGCCTCTTTCTCCACAAGGATGACCTCAGCACCAGCCCGCGCAGCAGCCAAGGCAGCGCCAAATCCGCCGCTCCCGCCGCCCACCACGCACACATCACAGGAAAGCACATTCCGCGCTTGTGCCCCGGCGCGGCCGTTCACGACGCATAGCAACACCATACTGATAACCAAGGAAAGTGTATGTGTTTTGTTCATTGATTTCTCCTGAATACACTCCATACAACGCGGTGAAGTAGCGCGAAAGACCAGAACTATCTGCTTGCATTTAACCACATAGAACACCAAAAACACAAAGATTGGAAAAATGTGTACGCACCTTCAATCCCGGATGATTTTGAATTGTGCGTCCAGCCATTCGCGGGTCTTTGTGATTGCGATTCCTTGTTGCGTTTCCCGATTGATTTCAGGCGTGTTGCTGAACTGGTCGGCGCCGGTTGGTTGCTGAAACTGATGGTGGCTTGCACCCTCAATCACGAATTCTTCAAAAGTTGCCGGCATTGCCGCCTGCATTTCATCCGGATAGCCGCCTTCCACCGGAGCATTATCGTCCAATTCGCCAAGGATATAGAGAGAATCCTGATTAACAAGCGGAAAGAGTTTTCGTGGACGCAATCCTTGCCATATCGGCGAACCTGCAGGCGCCCAGTACACGATGGCATCAATTACCTCCGACCGTGCTGCCGTGAATGCCGCCAGGGGGCCGCCAACACTGTAACCGCCCACAGCAATCCGCCCGTCATCCACTTCAGGGCCGATACCACCCGTCAGTGCAAGTTCCAAGGTCTGTTCGGCAAGCAGCGCAATGCGTCTGTGATATCGTAAATCGGTGAACAACAAGGGCCGTGTATCAGGTACCAGAACGAGATATCCCCAACTGGCAAGAATTTCATGGAGGCTCTGATGGTAATACGCCTGAACATTGGAACCCATCACCCACATGAATACCGGCAGCGGGCCTTCAGCATCCACAGGCTGAAAGACCGTGATGCCAAAGGGATCACCGTCTGCACCCTCTTCAATCTCAATTCGTTTCTCTTCTATCGCAAAGGGGCCGGTTGCTGCAGGCGGTGTTTCAAAGTAGTTTTCCTCCCAGATGGGAAACAGATTCTGTTCCAGCCTGCCGCACCCTGCAATAAGTAAAACTGCCAGCACGACAGTTGATATTTTCATTGAATTGATTTCCTTAACACCTAGTTTTTTTCTGTTGTTGACAAATAGTATCCAGTTAGTGACATACTCTAAGTGTCTGGCAATTGTACACCAAAACTCAGTGTAAACGATTAAACAAGGATAACGAAATGCATATTTCCCAGCAAAATGCGATATCAAAAAGAATCTTTGATTCGGGCTGCCTGCTAATAACTGGTATTATCATTTTGGCGCCTGTGCTTTCATCATCAGCAGTATCAGAAGTTAATTTTGAATTTGCGCCGCCTAAGTGGCAGACTGCGATATGTGAGCCGGATGATCCCTGCAAAACGTTGGTGGACCATGAGGGGAAGTTGCTGTATCACTTTAACAAGATGGGCGGAACCTTTGACACGACCATGTATGTTGTGGTGGATAAAAAGGCAGAGCTGACCAGCCAGGAACTCCTTTCACCGCGCATACCCATTGTAAGAACAATACGGGGGACCGATTCTCTGCTCATTACAGAGGAAGCCTTTACGGTCACGAACTTACCCGCCGGTAAACTCAGGGAAAGCCAGCCATTGGAAAATGATGTTGTGTTGGTTATGGTTACCAACAGGGGAGATAAGACGGACGTCATCCATCCGGAATTTGTGGTGAGGAGCAATCGCGGGGTTGCGGTGCTAAATGACCACGTCCTTCGTGTCACCGAGAATGAAAATATACTGAGCACGCATCCTGTAAAAAAAATATCCATCGAAAGAAAGCGATTTTCAGTAGCGCGTATGTTGCTGCGACCGATTTCGATAAAGGCGGGAGAAACAGCACACTTTGCCTTCTGGTATGGCACTGGAACGGCGCCGGTTCCCATAGAAACGATATTGGAGAAACGGAATCAGGCTGAACGGTATTGGAATAATATTTCTCTCCCTTATGATAGTATCACCGTTCCTGATCCGGGCATCCAGGGCCTGGTGGATAGTTCCATTCGTAATATCTGGCAGGCCCGTGAGTTTAAGGACGGATTACCGGCATTCCAGGTTGGGCCCACTTGTTATCGAGGTTTGTGGGTGGTGGATGGCGCGTTCCTGCTGGAAGCCGCCGCACTTGTAGGTGCTGGAGATGAGGCCAGGGCCGGGGTACAATATATGTTGAGTAAGCAGTCCCCTTCCGGTGCTTTTGAGGTGTTGACGCCCAAGTACTACAAGGAAAACGGGATTGTGCTGTGGACCTGCACGCGCCACGCACGCCTTACGCAGGACAAAGAATGGCTGAAGAGCGTGTGGCCGCAACTGGAAAAAGCTGTGGCCTTCGTCAAGATTCTAAGGGAACGTTCCTATGAGGACTCAGAATGGCTTTGTCATGATTTAATACCGCCGGGGGATATTGACGGCGGCCTGTGGAACAGCCATAAAGGGGAGTATACAAATGTCTATTGGAACTTGCTCGGTCTGAAAGCTGCCATTGAGGCGGCGCACTGGCTGGACAAAACGGAACAAGCGCAGGCATGGCAGCAGGAATATGATGATTTTATGGCGGCATTTCGTGCCCGCGCAGCATTGGATATGCGTAAGGATGATCACGGGAACCACTATTTGCCTACTATCATGGATAATATCGGTGAAGAATTGCCGCAACGGGCGCAGTGGGCATTTTGTCATGCTATTTATCCGGGCCAGATTTTCGACAAAGATGATCCCCTGGTTGCAGGTAATCTTGCCATGCTGGAAGCAACCGAACAGGAAGGCATGGTCTACGGCACCGGCTGGGACCCGGAAGGATTCTGGAACTACTTTGCTTCATTCTATGGGCATGCTTGGCTGTGGCAGGGAAATGGCGCCAAGGCCGCCGATGCTCTGTATGCTTTTGCCAACCACGCCTCGCCGCTGCTTGCGTGGCGGGAAGAGCAGGCCCCCAAGGGTAAACCCTTCCGACAGGTGGGCGATATGCCGCACAACTGGGCCAGCGCGGAATTTATCCGACTAACGGTCCATTTGCTGGCATTGGACCGCGGCAATGAATTGCACCTTTTTGAAGGGTTGCCGCCGGCATGGACCCAACCGGGCATGGTTACTGCACTGAAAAACGTGGCAACCCCTTTCGGGCCCTTGACGTTTTCTCTGGAGATTGATGAATCAGGAGAGAGTGCGAAATTAACAATTGAACCACTGACAGGAAA
>CAZBNU010000313.1:0-3967 GCA_964493075.1 uncultured Nitrospirales bacterium
TTCGGTCATGTCAAAAGTCTTGCGGCCTTCCCCATCCCCTTCATGGCATTTAACGCAGTACTTCTCAAGCACAGGCCGTACATAACGACTGTAACTCACCGTGTTATCCTGCCAGGGCGGTGGCGTAATCGTTTCGGGTGGTCGTTTCAGAGCCGTACTACTATATTGAATGTTGGGAGTGCGGCTGTGCAGTTCATGACAGCCCAAACACCCCCGACTCTCTCCGGGCATTACATTGACGAAACTGCGCATGGTCTGCAGGGCGCGCTGTTCCTCATCGAGTAGTTGAAAGTGAAGGGGAATGCCTGAGGGCGCGTGGAAGGACACCGATCCGTCCGGAGCGATGGGCACGGTGCCAAGGATGCGCTTTACCCCTTCCGACTGCACCACGGACACCACGGGGCCGGTGGACAGATAGGGACGTTTATGCCAGTAGGTATAGGTCTTATGGTCTATGTTAAGGATGCGCAGGAACCGCGCCTTGTCGCGCAGCACTTCGGGTGCGCCCTGATACACATTGCCGCTGTAGATAACGCCGGGCGCCGGCATGTCGCGCTCTTCTGCCGACGGAAATTGGGCGCGATCCGGGATAACGGGCGGTCTTGGCCGGGGTTTCAGCGGCATGGCATGGAAAATATGGTTGTCCCCTTCGTAAATAAGTTCGCGGTTGCCATCCACATCCATAAGATACAGTACAAACTTGCCGCCACGGTCCGCCGAAACAATGAAATCCGTTTCACTGAGCGGATAGGGGGAATAGTAGGCTTTGTACTGCCCTGCCGCATGGTAGTCAGGAGATTCAACAGGGTCTACTGGGCCGTTGCCGCTTTCGGGCCACTCCACATCTGCAGTAACCTTGGTAAGACCCTCTGGAAAATTCAGTCCTGCTTCCGGGTCTATGATGCCCACAGACCCGTGGAACCACTGGTGGTGGGCGCTACCGGTAAACATGATGCGGCGACTGCCGGGAATGGCGCGGGCGTCTTTCAACAGGTCCGGCCACACGCTCTGGTTGCCCCACAGGGTATTGGGTTGCACGCCGTCCGGGTTAACCGTCCACAGACTTTGCGCCCGCCATAGCGGTTTGTCCGTGTATTCCCAGCGGGTATATACCACACGCCCGTCATGCATGAGCGAAGGCAGGTAGTCCGGCTCGTTATTCGCCGAAATCAGGTAGATGCCGCTGCCGTCCCGGTTGGCCCGCGCCAGCACGAATGCGTTGGTGGGCGGCATACAGCGCACATAGGTATGACCGCGTGTGGTGGAGAACAAAACATGTTCTTCGTCAGGCAGGTAAATCGGATCAAAGTCGTCATACATGCCGTCAGTCAACTGCACCAGCCCGGAACCATCCGCATGAATTTCGTAAAGATGAAAGGCCTTTTCGTTGTGAGGCTTGAAGCAGAAAAGCACTCTCTGTCCATCGAAAGACACATCCGGCCGCCAGAAGGAACCATGCAGCGGTTCCTGCGGCATAAGCTGGCGGACATGCCCGCCGGGATGTAACCCTTCAAGTATTACCAGTTTGCCGCCGGGCACGGCCATATAGCCCAGCCGGTGTCGTGTTTCATGGGGCCATTCTGAACCCTGCGGATAGGGCATATCCACAAAAAGCATGCATTCAAAATCTACCACCGGATTGGCAAACATGATTTCCCGCTTCAACCGGCGCACACGGTAATAGAACTCCGGGTCTGCACCGGAAAGGGTACGCGCCTCTTCTGCGAGTACATTCAGTTGTCCAAGGATATCATTGAAGTCCGATTGCTCAGGATAAGCCCGGCGTATGCGGTCGGCAAGCGCCCGTGCCCACCGGATTTCAGTGCGTATGGCGAGGGGACTGGGGTCGCCGTCCACCTGGTGGAGCCAGTCCTGTTCGAGGATTTGCCTTGCTTCTGCCGCAGTACGGTCACGGGTTTCAGGGGTAGCGGGCGTGATGTAAGGCGCTACTGCTTCCTGCAGCGTGGGGCGAAAATCAATCTGTGCGCCCGCCGCCAGCATCAACGCTATCCATTCCGGTGAAAACCGGGCATCCAGTCCAGCCTCCCGCAGTTTTTCGTACCGCTGCTGCAACTGTTCCGCAGCCTTCCAGCGTTCCACCTCCTGCGGGGTTTGCTTTGCCCATTGCGCCTCCGTAATCGGTTTGTATTCAAGAAGCAGTTCCATGAGCCGTCCCGTAGTTTCGTAATGGAATGCGTTTCCTGAAGTCATGATATACGTGATAGGCGTCCTGCCGGTCCATGCAGCAAAGCGTTCTGTTTCCTCTGGAAAATTAGTACGGATACGCGCTGCCAGCACTTCCGCATATTCCTCTTCAAGGCGTTCCCTGTTCTCAAGGATACTCTGCCGGGTAGCAGCCAAGGTTTCGGCAAATGTTGGCGCTGCTTTGTAAAACCGAAGCGCCTGCTCCTGCGCCTGATGGGTGCGCTTCGCCAGGGTTGACTGTCCCGCGCTAAAGAATGTCGCAATCTGTGCCGGGGTTAATGCCTGGCTGTAAATGCGCAAATCATCCATGCGCCCCTGAAAAAATTCTCCCGTGCCGCCCGACGATCCGATAAAGGCCGGTGTATCCGGCATAAGCCGGATGATTCCCGGACGTTCAAGCGCACCAATCTCAACGCCGTCAAAATAGACGCGCATCGTATTGCCGTCGAAGGTGGCGGCACAATGGTGCCAGGCGCCATCCAGCACAATGGCAGGATTCAGGGGAGCATCACACTCCACGTACCCGTTAATGTCGAGTCCCAATGAAAGTATCGTCCCATCCAGTTGAAAAGAAAACAAAATCCGGTGTTCGGATTCCTGCCGGAAAATCTCCCGGTATCCTCCAAGCATGATGGGACGACACCACACAGCAAGGGTAATGGCGTCCATTTCGGGAAGGCCAAAGGTATCCACGCGGACGGCGTGGTCGCCCTGCAAGTCAAGGGCGTTCTTATATAGGCCGCGCACACCAGCGCCCGCGGCTTCATCAAAAGGCCAGTAGGCCAGCAGGGGCGCATCTACCTGGGGTGGTTGTTCCGCATACAGGGAGAATGGAACCAGGCATAACAGCACGACGCTTAGCAAGCAGGCATGTAGTACATGGTGACGCAACTGTCCCCGATTTTTTCGGGCGTGGGTGTCAAAGCCGCAAAAAAACGGGGACAGCCCTGGCGCATCAGGCTTAACATGGGATTCGTAGCCCTTATATGCGCCAAGGGCAGTCCCCATTTTTTGCTTATTATTCATAGTTGTTTCAGGTTATGTAGGTAAACTGGGCTGAGGACAATGCTTGCGTCCGTGTTATTCCAGGTGACCTCTTTTTCCTTTTTCTGCTGTTCATAAAGGGCGGGGTAGATTTCCAGCGCCCATTGTTTGAAAGGCAGGCTGTTTCCTTCGTATAAATCCACCAGTTGCCCGATGGGCGCGTCGTTGAACATGGGGCCAAACTGTTTACGTGCTTCTTCAACACTCTTGCCCCGCAGCAGTTCATAACATGCCGCAGCAGCGCCGGTACGATGGGTGCCTCCCTGGCAGTGAGCAAGAAATGGCCCTTCACCCTGCTCCATCAGTTCAATGAATTTGGTGAGGGATTCGGGCGACGGAATGCTGTTCTTTGACCAGCCGAAATTGGCGAGGGTCGCCCCGGCCCGTTCACAGGCGGCTACCTCTGCATCATACCAATCGGAACCGGGATTTTCGCCACGCAGATTGACCACGGTCTTGATACCATACTTTTTGATGGTGCGCTCCAACGCCGGGCCACCCATCTGCCGTGAACCATAAAAAGCGCCCTTTTCCACGGTGCGCCAGTTGTATCCCGGAAAATAATAGAGAATTGGAACGGCCAGTATGACCGCGGCGGTGCCAAAACAGGTCAGCAGTACCTTGAGCATTGTTTTCATTTCTTTTTCCTTTCTTGCAGGCAGCAGCTCTTTCAGAAGAGTATACCATAGCCTTCCCTTTATGGGCTGCAAATGCCGTT
>CAZBNU010000314.1:0-3951 GCA_964493075.1 uncultured Nitrospirales bacterium
TGTGCTGACCATGCAGATTGAATCTGTCCTGCAATATTGATAAGAATGTACAGTGGAGCCCAAAGTATAAAAGGATGTGCACTATGAACCATGTCACGCGAAGAAAATTTCTGGCACAACTTGGGATTGCCTTTGCTGGCACAGCCATTTCGGGATGCGCAACCCTGCCACGACTGAAAGCGCATATCGGCCCCGAGGGCTTCCCGCCTGTTGAACCGGCAGCAGTTAAGGTTGACCCTGCAAAACTACAAAAAGCATTGGACTTCATTGAAGCCGAGGTGAATGCAGGTTCCGTGCCCGGGGCGGCATTGGCTGCAACCCGTAACGGCAAAACCTTTGTGGAGCACTACTATGGCCTCTATCACGATTTGGACGGCACCGACAAACCTTTCAATCCTAACGTCGCCAGTCCCCTATTCTCTTTTTCAAAGGGAATATCCGCAACAGTGGCAGTTATGGCACATCAGGACGGCCTGATTGATTACGATGTGCCGGTGTCAACATATATTCCGGAATTCGCAGCAGGCGGCAAGGAATCCGTCACCCTGCGCCACCTGCTCACCCATGCCGCCGGGATTCCCTCCGTGCGCGGCGGCGCTGCACACACAGAACAGGAATGGAATGATTTCCTGAAAGTCGTCTGTGATGCGCCTATCGAATGGCCTGCCGGAAGCCGCACCGCCTATCATGGGGTTTCCGCCATGTTCGTTGTGGCGGAGGCAATTAGGCGCGTATCGGACATGGAACCCTGGGATGCCATCTGCCGCAAACGGTTATTCGCACCCATAGGCGCAAAAAGCCTGACCTTCAGATTCCCGTCCTCGGATGTTGCCACCGCAATCATACCTGATTATTTCACCAGTCTGGACAAATACGGACTGGCGGGACATCCCGCAGGCGGCTGTTTTGGCACCGTGGAGGATATGCTGCGGGTGCTGAACCTCATTGTCCAGGTCGGCGCATTGAACGGCCATGTGCTTCTACAGCCCGATGCGCTGCAGGAAATGTTGACCCTTCAATATGCCCCCGAAATCGCCGCGTCCGTTGCAGAGGGCAATGCGCCGGCGCATGAACACTGGGGGTTGGGCTGGCTTGTCCGAGGCAAAGGCGACACCTGCGGCAGCGCCCATTGGTTCGGGTTTGGCGATTCCAAATCACCCACCCTGTTCGGCCATGCAGGCGTAGAAACCGTCTACGGCGTCGGCGATCCTGCCCGGCAATTGGCCTTTGTGTTCATCATGACAGATCGCCCCAAAAATGCCGAAGAGTCCACACGCCTGCGCCGCGAAGTCAGCAACCTCCTCCAGGACGCTGTGATATGTTCCTGATTATCATCTGATGCTATAGAAGAAGACCATGTTTTTTTTCGCGCTGCCAACCCTCTTACAATCACAATAACTGCTGTCTATCCTGTTCCCTCAATCCTACCCGTTCTACCTATCCTACCCGTCCTACCAGCCCTACTCCCCCAACAAGCAATTTTGGGGTTCATGGCTTGCAAGGTATACAATAGGAACTTGAAACAAAACTTTGGAGATTTTTACCATGAAAGCAGTATTACCCTTTGTATGTTTTTACCTGTGTAGCGTCAGTATTGTTTGCGCTGAAGAAACAATTTCGCAATCCGCGGGTGAATTGTTTGCGCGGATTAACACGGTGCATGAACGGTTCGACAAGATAATAGAACCGGCATTTACAGATGAGTTTATTCTGGCGGATGTGGTGCTTGACCCCGGATATCCCCGCCGCTTTGATGAGTTCAGCGGCGATATTTCCGGACGGTTCCTGGGCGCGCTTTCGATGATGTCACGCGGCGCTGAGGATGATGCGCGCCTCCACCGGCTTATGGGAAAACTGCTGCCCTGTCAGCGTGAGGACGGCCGTTTTGGCAATGCGTCCCTGTCTTTTGCCGCGCAGGATGTCGGCCCGGACCACATGGCGCTGTTGTGGGGGAATGGCCGCCTGCTGGTGGGATTGCTGGAGTATTACCAACGGTTCCCTGAAGAAAAGGCCATATTGGAATCGGCGGTGCGGCTCGGTGATTTTCTGCTGGCGGTGTATGACAGCTGCAAGCAGCCTGAAGTGATGGAACGGGTGCGCGGCAAGGCAGCAAACGGTTTTATCTGTTTTACCCAGTTTAACGAGGGGCTGGAACTGTTGGCGCGCGCCACCGGCAACCAGCAATATCGTGACGTTGCGCAGACCCTTGAACCGCTGCTGGAACCCCGGGGCGACCAGCATACCCATGGGTATCTGACCACCCTTCGCGGCCATCTGATGATATACGAAACCACGAGGGATGCCAAACTGCTCGAAGCGGTAGAGAGGCGCTATCAGGATATGGTGGATTCTGGTTCCATATTGATCAACGGTGGCCTGCTCGAATATTTCAAACCGGGATATGACCGTGACGAGGGCTGTTCCGAAGCGGATTTCCTTCGCTTACTGCTTCATCTCTGGCGGCTGACCGGCAAGGAAATGTATCTGGAACAGGCGGAACGTTGCCTGCACAACATTTTCTATGCGAACCAGTATGAAACAGGCGATTTCGGACACCACGGGTATGACGGCAGAGGATATATACCTCTTGCCGGGGCTGGACGCGCATGGTGGTGCTGTACCATGCACGGGATGCGCGCCTTCCGCGATGTGCTGGATGCCGTGGTAACGGTTGATGCCGTTAAGGACGGGCAACCAGATACAGTGCAGGTCAATCTGTGGGAAGAGGGTTTATATGGGAAAACGGGAAATACCATTCGGATCAAATCCCTTGGAATGCCTGAGGGAACAGCACAATTACGGTATACCATTTCTGTTGAAGAAGCGGAAGGTGAGGGCGTGATACTAACCATGCGCAAACCCGGCTGGGCCGCCTCGCTGCAAACCGCGCGTATTGTGGAAAAGAAACGTGAAGTGATTGCGGTACAAGAAACCGACAATAACGTCACGCCGCCTGTATTGAAACCAGGAGAAACCGTCGAGGTACTCCTGGACTGTGTCGTATCCCTTATCACACGCAGCGGGCAGCATCTTGCTCTCGATGCACTGAACGATGACAAGGCGGAAGAATATGCCCTTTTCTTCGGGCCGTGGCTCATGGGCGTGGACAGTTACTGGAATCCCATGTTTCATGGTGAACCTTACGGGGGAAATGAATTGCTACTCCCTGGAAAAGATTCCATCGGCGCTGCCATTTCCTTCGACAAAAATCCCGGTGTGCCCTTATTGAACCTGCCAATACTGAAAATCAATTATCGCCACGAAGGCTTCCCGGACCTGTGCACGGCAGCACTGCATCCCATTTGCGATAAAACAACCCACGCTCAAAGCACCGTATCCTTCTGGCATCGCATACGGCGCGCGGCCCCATAATACACACCGCCAATTACATCTCATTTATTACCACTTCCACAACCGTCATCACGATCCTTAATCGCTGTTGGCACTGGCAAGCAATAAACGATATCCAATGTCTCTGACATCTGAATGTGTTCGAGAAGATAGAAAAGGCCGCACATAAGAACATGTGCGGCCCAGCATAGTTTTCACGAATATATCACCGCTTCTGCCTGTTGGCAAAAGACAACAACACCAGCACGCTCAAGCCCAGCAGCAGCCAGTTGCCAAGCATACGCTTGAAGTCAATCTTGGAAGTGCGCTTGCAGCAGCCACATCCCCCTTCTTCTTCACCGCCGAGTTCTTCCATGCCCAATTGTCCATCACTATTGGTGTCCAGCGTGTTAAACTGCTCCGGAGTTAGGCCCGTCAGAATGGCAAGGGATTCTTCATAACTTAATTGTCCGTCACCATCGGTGTCGCCAACATCAAGTTGATCCTGCAACATCTGCATGATTTCTTCCGGTGTCATTGTTTCGCCTTCAACAGGTTCGCCTTCAACGGGTTCACCTTCTACGGGTTCACCTTCTACGGGTTCACCTTCTACGGGTTCAC
>CAZBNU010000315.1:0-3917 GCA_964493075.1 uncultured Nitrospirales bacterium
ACAATTCCGGGGCTGTTGGTGGTTGGCGCGTGGCAAGAGTTCAAGTTCGGGCCCACAACGCTGATTGTGATGTTGGGCGGCCTGCTGGGTGTTGTGTTTATGGTGCCCCTGCGCCGCGCGATGATCGTGGATCGGAAAGACTTGATTTATCCAGAGGGCGTGGCGTGTTCCGAGGTGCTTATCGCCGGACAGGAAGGCGGCAGGGGCATTCGCCTGATACTCGCAGGACTGGGCGTAGGGGCCGTGTTCAAATTCCTTGTAACGGGACTGCATGTGATCAAATCCGTGGTCGAGGGCGCTGTAGGTGTGGGCCGTTCTGTTGTGTATTTTGGATCAGACATGAGTTTGGCCCTTGTGGCCGTCGGTTATATCGTGCACCTGCAAATTGCGTCGCTTATATTCATGGGCGGCGTGATTGGATGGCTTATCGCAATTCCCATTCTCGGAGGACTCGAACCCGGCGGGATACCCCTGGAAACAGCGCGAAGCCTCTGGTCAACGCAAATTCGATATGTGGGTGTGGGGGCTATGTTGGTGGGCGGGCTGTATTCGATATGGTGTGTACGCAAAGGCATTGTGTCCGGAGTGGTGGCGCTTCGTGGGTTCGGAGAACGTACCGGGACAGAGAGTACCGTAGAGCGAAGACGTACCGAACGGGACATGTCGCTGGGCGCATTGTTGACCGTGTTTCTCTTGAGCGTGTTTGGCACACTTCTGTTTTACGACTACCTGACGGGAAGTTTCGGTGTCGCCGTAGCAGCCACGGTGGTCATGGTCCTTGCCACTTTCCTGTTTGTTGCCGTGGCTACATACATTGTTGGGCTGGTCGGTTCCTCCAACTCACCCGTATCCGGAATGACCATTTGCGCATTGCTGCTCACTGCAGGCGTGTTGCTGGCGCTGGGCATCCGGGGCGACTCGGCTATTGCTGCCACACTGGGCGTGGCGGGAGTGGTGTGTTGTGCAGTATGTACGGCAGGCGACGTTTCCCAAGACCTCAAGACTGGTTCCCTTGTAGGAGCGACGCCTGCGCGACAGCAGACTACTGAAATGATTAGCGTGGTCATCTCCGCTTTCTTCTTTGCGCCGGTGCTCACATTGCTGCACAACGCCTACGGGATTGGTACGGACGGTCCTGATGCCCTTGCGGCGCCGCAGGCGGGCCTTTTCGCCAGTCTCGTTAACGGTTTTTTCGGCGACGGCGCATTGCCCTGGACTATGATAGGAATCGGCGCCGGGGTCGGTGTGCTTTTGATTCTGTTGAACCGGTTGCTTGAACGGTCAAACAGTACCTTCCGTACGCATGTCATGCCAGTAGCCGTGGGCATCTACCTGCCGCTGTCACTCTCCGCGCCCATCTTCCTTGGCGGACTTCTCCACCACATTTTCGGGCGCAACGGCGGCATGAAAAACACCGAGCAGCGGGATCCGGGCCTGCTGTTCGGATCAGGGCTTATTGCAGGAGAGGCGCTGATGGGTATCGGACTTGCCGTTCCTATTGTACTGAACATCAACATGGCAATATCAGAAGGGCACGGACTTGTTTCGGTGCTGGTTTTTGGCGCAATCATTGCCGGCTACGGTATGCTTGTCCGAGGTGCAGCAACGCGAGAGTGACGCCAGGGATGTGCTCTCCGCCTGTATTATGTTGTTGTTGCAATCTTGTCAAGAGGCCAATAGAATCTTTTTCAAGCGCATTGATGTCCTGAAGACTATCTGCTACAATCAAATGCGCGGGGTGAAAGAGCACAGTTTAGCCTCATCTTATTTTGTACCGATAAAATGTGAATGGTGGGGTAATTTCATCTGCCGCTATTTAATCTGATTGACCAGGAATCTACTGGATGTTTTATTTCGTTCTACGCTATAGGCAAACACATAAAGGAAATGGGCAAGTGCAAATAAGAACGGCCGTTTTGTTAATCATTATCGGATTCGCAATAGGCTTTTTGTCTACTGCATCGTATGGCCAGATGGATGCCAGGCCACGTGTTATTGTCTCAACGGATATTGGCGGCAGCGATCCGGATGATTTTCAGTCCATGGTGCATTACCTTATGTATGCCGACCGCTTCGATACGGAGGGGCTTATTTCGTCCCCTCCGGGCGCAGGACGCAAGGAACACATATTTGAGGTGATTAACGAATACGAAAAAGACTATCCCAATATGGTTTCCCATTCCTCGAAGTTTCCATTGCCGGATACGTTGCGCACCCTGGCAAAGCAAGGCGCTGAAGAACCAGCGCCATCTGTCGGCTACAGTAATGCCACTGAAGGGTCTGACTGGATCATCCGTTGTGCGGACTCAAGTGATTCGCGTCCTTTATGGATTCTCGTTTGGGGTTCCATTACGGATGTGGCACAGGCTGTTCACGATGCACCGCGCATCAAAGATAAAATTAGGGTTTATTTCATCGGTAGTTGGAATACGTCACAAGACCCCAACGCACGCAAGTATCTGTACGACAATCATGCAGACCTTTGGTGGATAGAGAGTAATTCCACTTTCCGGGGGATGTACGTCGGCGGTGAACAAGGGGATGATTTGGGTAATGTGAGTTTCGTTGAGCAACACGTCCGCCATCATGGCGCATTAGGCGATTATTTCTATGGCAAGAAGGCTGATATAAAAATGGGGGACACGCCGTCTGTGCTTTATCTGCTGAATGGGAATCCGGATCAGCCCACTGATCCTCACTGGGGCGGCATGTTTCGGGCGGCAGATCATGGTGATCAGTATTGGACTGATTGTACTGATGAGCAATATCGGGAGAAAAATTACGATGGCGCCAGAACTGTGAATATGTGGCGGGAAAACTATCTGCGCGATTGGCAGACCCGCATGGATTGGGCAAAAAGTCCCGCAGATGGGAAGGGATGTATATGTCCTTTAGCGGGCTGTATGAAGCGGATATCTGAATAAAACATTAGAAATTCTTTTTTGAATTACGAAGCAATGTTGCAGGACATACGGGCGGATAAGTCTTACAAATCTTTTTCATTCTGGCTAATAAATAACAGGCCATCCTGAAGCATAGGAATTCAAGACGGCCTGTTTATGGGGAGATTTAGACTTACAGCAATTCTGAAAAACTATTCCTCAGCAGGCGGCACGATGGTGATCTGTGTTGCGTTGATAATGCCGCCAGCGTTTACGGTTCCTTCCACAATTACTTCGGTGCCTTCAATCAAATCTTCCGTTGTGCCTGAAGCGGTTTCTGTGTCGCTTGGGAGATAAACTACGGCATCTGCTATACCGACGATTACATCTGCGTCGGGAAGGCCAAGCACCATGCTGCCAGCGGCGGCATCCACGGAAACGACCAGCCCTTGGGCGAGCATCGGTACCGTGTCATCCCTGAATCTTGCACGAAGCATCGGTGTGAGTGTATAGCCGCCGTTACCTTCGCTGACAAGATGGATGCCGTCTATGTCCAGCACAATATTGTTTGTTGTTCCGGCATATACGGCAAAGCGTTCCGCCACCATGAACCGTGAGTTGGCAGTGAAATGAACATCTGTTATTACTGTTTCCGGTTCGGAGGCCAGGACTAAACGCGGGTTGTCTACATTCAGGCGGATTTGATTGTAAACACCTGTGGGTACAGTTGCCGAATTGATCAGGGCGGCCACACCGTCAAGTTGAACCAAGTCAACGTCCACCGGGGTAATGGTCAGCGGCACTTCTTCGCCAGCACCCCCTGTCTTGAGCAGGTTGATTCCTGTTACGGTAACCACGAGGGACTGAATATTTTCCTGTTCGACATTCGCTTTTTCCATGTCGGAATTGGCAGCAAACAGAACATTGACCTTCCCGACATCGCATCCTGAAAATACCGCCAAGACGGCGCAGCAAGTGGCAATCAATGAAACTCGCTGTGTACGGTAGAACATTTCCATAACCAATCTCCTTGTT
>CAZBNU010000316.1:0-3910 GCA_964493075.1 uncultured Nitrospirales bacterium
GTCGTAGCGTATCGCCCACTTTCGCGCCAAGCCAGTTTGGCTGCTGTGCGACGCCCTTTACCATCTCATCGAATATAAGGCCGTCTTTCTTCAGCGGCTGCACGCCCGAAGCAGCGCCCAACAGTTGAACCGCCGCATTGTGTAATCGCATGAAGCGCATCGGATCTAATGTTTTCTCTTTTAGTTTGCTCTCTTTTATGGGGGAATAGCAGTAGCGCGGCTCAACGGCATTACTCATCCAGAAACCGAACTTGTTGACGCCGTTTGACCATAGGCGTAAGTATTCATTGTCCCCCTGATGAGGAAATATTTCCGATTCCCCACCATTAAGAAAAGCCACCGAACGCTGTTCCCCTGCGGATGTAATGTCTCCGGAAATAAGCCTGTCCGGTCCGAGCAGGTCGCGTAAGCGTTGGTGGAAGTCCAGTTTTCCAAGCCCGTAATCGTTCACCCCGTTGATGAAGCCTGCGTCGGCTGTTTGATCGCCGTTGACATCGTGATGCCGCCAGCCGGGGCGACGATTATTCTTCTCGGAATAAAAGACATCGACATCGAGCGCAATGCCGTTCATGCCTTCAAAGTAACCACCCGGCGCAAGCCATTCCTCATAGAGTTCCATCACCCGATCGAGACACGTTTTGCCCGCCTCGTCTTTCGGGCATGATTGCGCGAGGTTATATCTCCAGGTTTCCGGGTACATGGCTGTGGCGACTGCGGCGGCGTAGCTTCCTGCTGTAAAGTTGCGGGCGGGTGTTGCAAATTGACCGCGCAACACCTTCAAACTGTTGTGTTCCTTGTCAATGCCTTTCACCAACACGTACTCATTCTTACGCCACTGGATTTTCCCCTCTGATAGTTCGAAAATGCCAACGACGTCGTTCTTCTTAAAATACATGACGTCTTCCACGAAGATAGTGACTTCCTCTGCTCCAATATCACGCGCAAGCCGTTGGCCCTGCCAATAGAGCCAATGTCCGGGGAAGAAATCATCCGTTTCAAAGGGCGTATTCGCAATGTTGCCGGGGGTGCGTAACCGGGCATTGGCGCTGATGTGGATCATAGCCATCTTCTCAGGATGGTTCTTCTTATACTCTGTGTAATAGGCTTCGCAATTGGGCATGAAATCCTGGGTCTTCTCGTTCTCATACAAGGCTTTGCCAATGATGCCCTGCCGTAAGGCGGCAGCCGCATCCCAGGCACGATAATTCATGCCGTCAACGGCCGGATTCTGCATGCCGCGAAAGTCCAGCATGCGCGGCTGACTCTCGGGTTGAAAAAACTCTAGTTCGAATGGGTCCTGCTGTGCGGGAGGTGTGTAGGCGTTATCGAACGTCACTTCAAGATAGGGCTTCAGGTTTCTGTCCTGCTCCCGGCTGTGCCAATTCCTCGCGGCCTCTTCTCTGCGGGTGTCCGTCGAGGTCAAGCCCAACGCCAGGAATCCGGAACCTTTCACGTAGTCCGATACGTCCCACTCGTGCCACTTCCCGGGAACGATATCGGTCAGGGTCCCCAAGGCGGCCCCCATTGACGGACGCGACTTCCAGGTCAACTCATCTTCACCCCAGGATACATCGTTGACAGCATGCACCGTCGTATCAACCGTATTTACCTCACCCGCCATCATCTTCAGTTTGGCCGAAAGTATTTTTCCGGGTCCCTTGATGTAGAACATCAGGAAACTCTGTCTGTGATGCAATTTATCGCCACCAACCCCCAGATAGTTTTCGTCTCCGAAGTTCCTGGTGATGGCGCCCTCATCCACGGTAACGTCAGCGATGGTTCCTAACTTCAGCGTTACCGGTGAAGCAATTGTCGAATCCGTCCATCCAGGATATTCACCTGATGAGACAGTGCCTGTTTCTGTTGTCGGGCTGCCTTCTTCTTGGCTTGGAGATTCAACGCCTGTTACCTGCCCAAAGGTTGATATTGCCCAAAAACAGAGTCCCACAAAGGAAACATACAGGGTACGCTTCATAAACCATATCGGTTGGCAATATCTTGAATAAGGCATAATAAGTCTCCTAAGACCAGCAATTATGAGAAGTGATGTACCCGATTGTATGAAATCAATATCCTATATTCACCTGGGGAATTGCAAGCAAAAAATGCGAATGTTTCGCAAGCATAAATCTTCAACTTTGTTTTTTGCCTTTCTTTTCTGATTAACTGTTCATTGTAATTGATAAGTTTGAAAAAGTGATGGCAATAATTCCCCGCTACGGCGGAACTGCGCGGCTTCTGCCTGCGTTGAAATGGCTTTGCAACTATGAGTAAACATATCATGCGAAAAATAACTCTTCTTACCGCTCTCGTATTTTCTTTTTCGACTTTAGCCCAGGCCACGGTGGAATTGTACCCGCTTTTCCACGACAACGCCGTGCTGCAGCGCGACGTACCGCTGCCGGTTTTCGGCACGGCGACGGAGGGAGAGGAAGTGACAGTCTCTCTGGACGGAAAGACGATGAAGACCAACGCCAAGGGTGGCAAATGGAAGGTTCACTTCAGCCCCCAGTCCGCGGGCGGGCCTTACACACTCACGGTAAAGGGGGAGGAGAACCAGGTTGCAGCAGAAAACATCCTCATCGGTGATGTCTGGCTTTGCACGGGCCAGTCCAATATGGCGGGTCCGCTGAGCGGTTATGTAGCCAAAGCCCCGGAAATATTGAAGGGGCATCCGGGGGATAACCGGAACGACCGGATTCGCCTGATGAAGTTTGTAACCACGGTGGCGGATACGCCGCAGGAAATGCCGCCGCTGGCTGAAGGCTTTGAGACGTGGCGAATCTGCGAACCGGAGGCGGCGCTGGATTTTTCCGCAACGGGCTACTTTTTCGGCATTCATCTCCAGCCGCATATCGACGTTCCGGTTGGCCTGATACAAACCTGCGTGGGCGGGACGCCGGCCGAGGCGTGGACGCCCCGGGAAGTGCTGGAGGGAAATCCGGAGTACCAGGATATTCTGGAGATGTGGCAAGAGATTTTTGCAGACTACCCGTCGAAGAAGGAGAAATATGAGGCCGCGCTGGCCGCGTGGAAGAAGGGCGGAAAACAGGGCAGGGCGCCGAAACTTACCAAATTGGGCCCGGACAACCACAGACAGCCCTCTGCCTTGTACAACGGCATGATCGCGCCCATTCACCCCTTTCCCATCAAGGGGGCGGTTTGGTATCAGGGAGAAGCGAACGCCCACACCTATGAACGCGTCCTCGAATATCGTAGTCTGCTGCCGGACATGATCAAAAGCTGGCGTGCGCGCTGGGACCTGGGCGACTTTCCGTTCATTTGGGTGCAACTCGCCCCTTTCCACGAGATCACGGAAGCGCCCCAGGACAAGCCCTGGTCGTGGATGCGCGAGACCATGGACAAGATGCAGGGCGTGGTTCCCAATGGCGGGATGGCATGCATCATTGACGGGGGCTCCCAGAGCGACATCCACCCGCCCTATAAGGAAATGGCTGGTTCGCGCCTGGCGCTCCAAGCCAGGCGGGTCGCTTACGGACAGGACGTTGTCGCCAGCGGTCCCGTTCTGAAAAGCAGCGAAAGGGCGGAAAGTAAGATTAAACTGACTTTTGAGAATGTTGGGGACGGTTTGGAGCAGCATGCACTGGTGCTGGACAAGGGTCAGGTCGAGGTGCCGGGCGACCGGCTGGTTGGTTTCACGCTGTGCGGGGAAGATCACGTTTTTGTGCGAGCGGAGGCGAAGATCACGGGCAAGGATATGGTGGAAGTTTGGTCGGAAAATATCGAGGAACCCGTGGCCGTGCGCTATGCCTGGGCGGAATTCCCGCTGGCAAACCTCTACAACTCAGCAGGTTTGCCAACAGGGCCTTTCCGTACGGATAACTTTCCGCCACCCGTGACTGACCGTTTATTGTGAATATGACCTGTAGGCGATAACTACCGTCATTCC
>CAZBNU010000317.1:0-3869 GCA_964493075.1 uncultured Nitrospirales bacterium
AAAGGCATTGTAGTCCGACATGGGACTGTTTTCGCCGTACCGCAGGAGATTCTCAATGAATTAATAACAAGAT
The DNA here is from genome assembly GCA_964493075.1 of uncultured Nitrospirales bacterium. Lineage (GTDB taxonomy): Bacteria > Hydrogenedentota > Hydrogenedentia > Hydrogenedentales > CAITNO01 > SLFT01. Next base: position 74 of record CAZBNU010000317.1, read on the forward strand.
AACCGCTACCGTCATTGCGAGGAACGAAGCAATCTCATTAGCCGACAGACTATCACGCAGCATCAGATTGCTTCGTTCCTCGCAATGACGGTGTCTGAGTTCTCTGTGATTCGTGCAAACTAGGTTGCGGGCAATGTCCGCATGAGTACATCAATTTCTGGAACATTCGAAAAAAGGAGTAAAGCAATGGCGGATTTGTCACTGTTTGACCTGACTGGCAAGAAGGCGCTTGTGACCGGCGGCGCTGTCGGCATCGGACGCGGGTACGCAACAGCACTGGCCATGGCAGGCGCCGATGTTGCTATCGTTGATATTGACCTGAAAACTGCCGAGAAAACGTGTGCAGCTATTCAGGCCATGGGCCGCGATTCCATGGCGGTTCGTTGTGATGTCACGGACAAGGCGCAGGTGCAAGCCATGACGGCGCAGGTTGTCGAACGGTTTGGGCGGCTGGACATTGGCGTGAACAATGCGGGCATTGCCATTCTGGGTGGGGACGAGGAACTGGAGCAGGCGGACTGGGACAAGGTTATCGCCGTGAACCTGACGGGCGTGTATCTCTGTGCACAGGCACAGGCGCAACAGATGATCCGTCAGACGCCCACGGAGGGCAAAATCATCAACACTGCTTCCATGTCGGCGCGCATTGCAAATTGTAACGCCTCCTATGACGCATCAAAGGCGGGTATCGTGCACATGACGCGAACCCTGGCAGCAGAGTGGGGACGGTTCAACATTAACGTGAACTGTATCAGCCCGAGTTATATTATGACCCCAATGCACGCTTCGACGCCAACCGTAGTGCGGGAGCGTATCCGGGAACTTACCCCCCTGGGTCATGTGGAGCGTCCGGAAGACATCTATGGCGCAGTGATATTTCTCGCATCAGCAGCTTCCAATTATGTTACGGGCCACGATCTGCTCGTTGATGGCGGCCATACGTTGAATGCATGGCTTACCCCCTTAAGCCGTGAAATCCCTCCGCGCGTAAGTCCTGAAGAAGAAGTGGTACAGATGAAATATGACTTGGCAGCCATGGGTATTCCCTTTGATGCCGACGGCATCAATCCCGACCTGCACCCGGAGATTGCCGACGCCTTCAAAGGCGCTTTCGGGATCACGGACTGATATAATGCAGGCATTGCCCGAAACCCAGTTTGCACAAATTACAAAAACTCAGGCACCGTCATTGCGAGGTACGAAGCAATCTGATGCTTCGCGATGGCTATGTTGAAAAAGAGATTGCTTCGTACCTCGCAATGACGGTAGCGTTTGTCTTGTATTAAATTTAGGTACTCATAGAAGGAAGGCTACCATGGAACTTTCTGTTTACGATCTGGCGCGTATGATGGACCTGAGTGCGGTTCGTACTGATGTCGCGTATGAAGAGATCGAAAACCTCGCTGCCCAGGCCAGGCGCTACCGCACCATCTGCGCCTTTGTAATGCCCTGTTACGCATTCGACATGAAACGTCTGCTGGAAGACATGCCTGATGTAGGCACAGGCAGCGTTGTCGGCTTTCCCTCAGGCGCAACTGCCACGACAGTCAAAGCAGCGGAAGCCCACGACCTCGTGAACCAAGGAGTTGACGAGATTGACATGGTCATTAATGTGGGATGGTTGAAGTCTGGACGGTACGATGATGTCCGCGAAGATATTCGTGCCGTGGTTGCGGCGGCACAGGGGAGACCGGTCAAAACGATCCTTGAATGCCACTACCTGACGGTGGATGAAATGCGAATCGGCGCCGAACTCGCTGTGGAGGCCGGAGTGGCCTTCGTGAAGACGGGTACGGGATGGGCGCCTACCGGAGCAACCCTGGAGAATGTACAACTGCTCAAATCGGTCGTGGGAAACAGGGCCGGCGTTAAAGCCGCGGGCGGCGTGCGCGATCTGGACACGGTTGTGGAAATGATACGTCGCGGCGTAACCCGGTTCGGCGTCAGCGCAGAATCCGGCGTGAAAATTCTCGAGGAGTGTGCCGCAAAACCCGGAGGAGTGGTAACCCTATGAAGACTATTTTGGCTTATGACCTGGGAACCGGCGGCAACAAGGCTTCCCTCTACACCGAAGCAGGGGAATGCCTGGACGAGGTTTTTGTGTCCTACGACACCCTGTATCCGGAAAGCGGTTGGCATGAACAACGACCTGAAGACTGGTGGAGTGCCGTTGTAGAAAGCACGCGAAAACTACTTGCTTCAGGCAAAGCATCGCCCGAATCCATTGAGTGTCTGGCTGTTAGCGGTCACAGTTTGGGATGCGTCCCCCTGGAAAAGTCAGGCGCGTTGCTCCGGGAAACCACGCCCATCTGGTCGGACAAACGACCGGAAAAACAGGCAGCGGCCTTCTTCGAAAAGATTGATCCCGGCGACTGGTATGCTCGGACAGGCAACGGTTTTCCCGCGCCACACTACACCGTATTCAAAACCATGTGGTACCGGGATTGCGAGCCGGAGATGTTTGGCAGGATTGACAAAATCATCGGCACAAAAGACTACATCAACTATCGCTTGACGGGAAAGGTTGCCACCGATTTCTCCTATGCTTCCGGGTGCGGCGCTTATAACCTGAATAAGTGGGCCTATGACGAGGAATTACTGGAAGCGACCGGATTGTCCAAAACGCTTTTTCCCGAGATTGTGCCTTCCACCGAAATTCTCGGCACGTTGACAGAAGACGCGGCAGCCACCCTTGGAGTGCCCCGGAGTGTGAAGGTCGCCTGTGGCGGCGTAGACAACTCCTGCATGGCGCTGGGCGCACGCAACATTGCTGAGGGGCGCGTCTATGCATCCCTGGGGTCAAGTGCATGGATTGCCGTGTGCAGCGAAAAACCGTTGCTGGACCGCCGCTCCAAACCCTATGTTTTTACTCACGTGATTCCCGGCATGTTCACTTCCGCCGTCGCAATCTTTTCCTCCGGTTCTTCCTTCCGCTGGGTACGGGACTGCCTGTGTCCTGATCTGGTGGAGGCCGCCGAACGCGAAGGAAAAGACATATACGATCTCATGACCTTGCTTGCAGAGCAATCACCGGTGGGCGCCAAAGGCATGCTCTTCAATCCAAGCATGGCGGGCGGCTCTTCGCTCGATGCAAGCCCTCATATCCGCGGCGCACTGCTCGGACTCGACCTCGGCCATACACGGCATGACGTTATCCGCGCCGCCATGGAAGGGATTGCCCTGAACATGCGGGTTGTACTGGATGAATTACGCGCCCTTTGTCCTGTTGCAGGTGAAATGGTCGCTGTTGGTGGGAGCAGTCGCAGCGCGCTGTGGCGTACCATGTTCGCAAACGCCCTGAACATCAAAATCGTCAAAACGAATGTCGGGCAACAGGCGGGCTCTTTAGGTGCTGCTGCGGTGGCTGCCGTAGGCGCGAAACTCTGGACCGATTTTTCACAGATAGACAAGGTACATCATATCAACGATGTTTCCGAACCCAACCCAGAAACCCGGGCTATCTATGAATCCCTCTTGCCGGTTTTCCGACAGGCCGCCGAAGACCAGTCCCGATTGGGAGAGGCGCTTCATGGGTTGCGGTAACTGCCGTAAATTCTCTCGTGCTTTGTAGGGTGGGTGAAGCGGATGTGAAACCCACCAGCGTAAATGAAAATAAGAAGGAGCCAAATCGTGCTGAGAAGATATTTTTTCATTTGTGTGACGATACTATTGGGAGCGACAGCCTACGCCGAATTCGTACACCCCGGGATTATGCACAATGCTGCGGAACTCGCCTTTATTAAATCCAAAATTCAGGCGGGGGAACAGCCCTGGTCAGATGCCTTCAAGCAATTGC
>CAZBNU010000318.1:0-3867 GCA_964493075.1 uncultured Nitrospirales bacterium
TATTTATGTGGGAACACTCGCCATGAAATATGCCGTTACGGGCGCAACAGAAGACCTGGCTGCAGCCCGTAATTCTCTGGAGGCATTGCATCTGCTCTGTAACGTCAGTGGTGATCCCGGTGTGCTCGCCAGGGCAGCATGGCCGAAAAACAGACCTTTGGAAGATGACGGTATCTGGCGTGACTCGCCTGACGGCATCCATATTTGGCGGGGCGATGTGAGTACGGACCAGGTGGACGGTGTTATGTTCGGTTTTGCCCTGGCTTATGATCTGATTGCTGAGGACACGGAAAAACAAAAAATTGCTGAAGATGCCAAGGCCATTGCGGAACACATCATGGCGAATGATATGCGCATTGTGGATGTGGACGGCAAACCGACCCAATGGGGACGGTATGACCCCGCCTACACCGGATTTGAAAAAATGAATGCGCTGCTGTGGCTGCAGGTGTTGAAGGTTGTGGCCCACGTTTCGGGTGAAGAACGCTACGAAATGCTGTATCGGGAATGGGCACTAAACAAAGGATACGCTGAAATAGCGGTGAAAGCAAGACGGGATATCAAACCCACCAGCCTCATGGGGGTAAACCACAGCGATGATGTGTTGCTTTTCCTTGCCTATACGCCTCTACTGATGTATGAACAGGACGTGCAAATCCGTGACCTGATACAGGAAAGTGTCCGCCGCAGTTGGGCAGGCGAACGTCATTCCGGTGTAAAACCCGAGGGGAATCCATTTTACGCGTTTGTAATGGGTAATTTTTTGAAAGACACATCAGGCGTGGATGACGCGCTTAATACATTGCGTTGGTTTCCCCTGTCCATGAAATGGAACAGAGAAACCATTGAGAAATACGAAACAGCGTTTTCCTTTAACTACAGCGATGAAATAAAAAGCCCGGAACCGGATTCCGATCAGCCCATCGCCATTGACAGACGCATTAAAGACTGGTCCGCCTGGGTGCAAGACCCCTACCGGAGTGCAGGAAGCCGAGACGCGTCAATCCCGCTGGAATTTAACGGTCATGATTATCTGCTTGGGTACTGGATGGGGCGGTATTACAAATTCATTACGCCAGAAGAATGATGTAACAAGGAGTTCAAGGTTGTTACGTTTTGTCATATTGGGTAGCAGCAGCAGCGGCAATGCGCTGCTTGTATTTAATGAAAATACGCATTTGCTTATAGATAACGGCTTCAGTTATAAAAGGCTGGAGGCGGCGCTGAAGCAGGTGGATGTATCGCCGGAAATGCTGGATGCGGTGCTGATAACGCATGAACACACGGACCATGTGCGCGGGGTCGGTGTGCTTGCCCGGCGCATCGCCGCGCCGGTTTACATGACCCGTTCCTGCGCCGAAGCGTTACCGGATTATGTAGGGAAAATTCCCAATCTTGTTTGTTTTGAATCTGGGGATGCCCTTGGTTTTAATGAGTTGGCTGTCACGAGTTATGCGGTTTCACATGATGCCGCGGACCCGGTTAATTTTGTGGTGAAATGCCGCGATTGCTCTTTGGGACTTGCTACCGATTTCGGGCATTGCTCACAACTTGCCAAGGCACGTCTCAGCGGCACAAATGCTCTTATCATTGAATCTAATTATTGTCCTGAACTGCTTCGTAAGGGACCTTACCCCCCCAAGATTCAGCAGCGTATTCGCAGCCGCACCGGCCATCTTTCCAACCACGATGTTCAGGACCTGTTGCGGCATGTGCGTCATGATGCGTTGCGCCTGGTGGTGCTTGCCCATATCAGTCGGGATAATAACTGCCCAGAACTGGCCTGTACGTTGGCGCGTGAAGCACTGGTTGGTCTGACGGTACGCATTGAAGCCGCTCCAGCAGATACCATATCCCCCATATACGAGGTGGAGATATGAAGGTTACGCCGTCCTTTTTCCGAAGTGAACCGGTTCGCACTCTGCTTGATCGCGCGGCAAAGGCTGCAGCCCTGCCCATGTCGCTGCATTACCATGCCTATGATGGGAACGAACTGCATATAGCGGGTTGGGGGGGCTGCCAAGTTTGCGCCAGAACAAACAAATCCTCAAAAGGCGCCCGTGCCTGTTGTGAATCGCGTGCCCAGGGGGCGCACTTGGCACTGCAACAGAAAACAGCGGTTACTTTTGTATGTCATCTTGGTTTGACTTGTGTGTCAATGGTGGCACTCGCCGACACCGACTACGTGATTACTTACGGTCCCTACATTCCCGCAGAAGCGAGCCAGTCAATCAAATACGATGTTGAGCAGGGGTTGCGCGAGATTGAGGGAGAATACGGATATGACGTCAATGTTCCCTTGGTGTTGGAGGATGTTCGTGTCATTCCTGCCGGGGCGGTAAGCGCTTCTGCAGAATGGTTATCCGATGCCTTGCAAGCAGCCTACCTGCAGCTGCAGGAGGAACAGGACTTATTCTCCTTTTCTATTGAAGATGCAAGTGGGTCGCTTCCCTCAAATACTCCAACGAGAAAACACACCGCGTCTTCTGAAAAAGACGTTAGCATGTGGTCGTCTTTGACTGCGTTATCGTTGCTTTGTGGGCATCTTGATCTGGTTCGGAAATCGCTGGAAAATCGACTTGAAGAACTAAAAGCTGAAAAAAACACTACTTTGGAATCTCTGCAGGCTTTTCTGGTGCAGGAGGTGTCCCGGACGCTTGAAAGGGCATCAAAAATGGGGTGTGTAACAGAAATGGCAAGGGAGAAATTTCCGGAATATGTTTGCCATATCAGTGGTATTAGCGAACCGAAAATACTGCTTAAGCGCACCATGAACTTCTTGCGATACGTGCATGGTGATGATACCAAGCCTGTTCCTGCATACCTGCCCCTGCTGGTAAAAGAGATACACAAGCATTATAAAAGGGACTTCACCTTATCTCAATTTTCCCGAGAGCAAGGCGTTGCGGCCTCTACTGTCACACGTGCTCTGGAGCACCGTATCAATGCAACCTTTTCAGAGTATCTCGGTCGTGTACGTATTGAAAACGCACAGAAACTTTTGCGCAACACACAATTGTCCGCCGCAAAGATCGGGCCTCGGGTGGGCATACAGGACCAGAGCAATTTTGGGAAAATGTTTCGGCGTTACACTGGAATGAACCCGGGGGTCTATCGGGAGAAGTATCAACTCAGATGAAGAAGGATTGTTTATGAGCGGACAGCAGCCCACTGGCGGGTTTTACAAATGGAAAGCGCAGATTCAGGAATGGTGGTTGCGTCAGAAGTGCCCCACCGAATTTCTGTGTGACAACTGCAAATATGATCACCCCTCTGCCTGTCATCGGCCCCAGCGCCCCAATGCCATCAAATGCCCGGATTATCGCCCGCGAACCTAGCGATGGTTCTCTGTTCTTCCAGCATGGATGCTGACCCAATGGTCCGCCTTTTCCGCGATGGCGTCATCGTGAGTTACTAAAACCACTGTAACATTGCTCTCTGAATTCAGATTCCAGAGTAATTCGACAATCCCCCTGCCGGTGTTTTCATCCAGATTGCCGGTGGGTTCATCGCAGAGCAATACGGTGGGGTTATTGAACAGAGCGCGGGCAATGGCGACCCGCTGTTGTTCGCCACCACTGAGTTGGCCCGGTTTATGGGTCATTCGTTCCTGCAATCCCACTTGAGTAAGTAGGTTCTCTCCCCGATCCAGACACTCTTTTTTGCGCTTACCCTTGTTAAGCGCTGCCATTATTACGTTTTCGAGGGCGGTGAATTCAGGAAGCAAATGATAGAACTGGAAAACAAACCCGATTTCCTGGTTCCGTATATGATTGATGCGTGCGCCCGACATCTGATGAAGTGGTTTTCCCCTAAAAAAAACTTCTCCTGATGATGGCTTGTCAAGGGTTCCCATAATATGCAGCA
>CAZBNU010000319.1:0-3809 GCA_964493075.1 uncultured Nitrospirales bacterium
TTGCCCTGGGCGTCAACACCACGGGGAGTCCTGTTTGGTTCAGGTGGCACGATGCTGCCACGGGCGCTGTAGAGGGTGAAACCGTCGCCGTTCGGTTTGTATACATAATTCTGGCCGGTATAGGGGTCCAGCGGAAGGGAGCCGCCGAGGGCGGATGCGATTTCCTCAAGAGTTTGCGGATATTCCCCGTGCTGTGCATGGTATTGTTCCACAGTAAGCCCAATTTGTATCAGTCCCAACTGTGCTTCATACCGTGCACATGTTTCCGGCATCCCGTAGTAGGCTGGCGCCAGCATTTGCAAAGTTGGACGCGCCATCAGACGGATATAGGAAATATTTTCCACTTCTTCCTTTATCCGTTCCAGTTCCGGTTGTGCTTCATAGTAGGGCAGAGAAGCAATCGTGCTCAGCCGTTCCATAACGTCCACATAAATTTCTTCTTCCCGGTTTAACAGGGGACGGCCTATACTGCCATAGATGCGCGCAATAAATGAATTGGCGTGTTCGCCCCGACCACTTCTGATGCCGTCGAACATTTCTGTAACCGTAAATGTAGAATCAAACGCCATGGCATCGGCGAGGTCGTTCCTGCCGTTGAATTGTGCGGCATATTCAATAATGCGGGCTGCCTGTTCCGGCGACAGATTTTCGCCCTGCATATTGCCCGCAATAAGGGTATAGAGTCTGTCATCCAGCCCTGCGCGCACTATCTGTGAAAACAGGACCGGTTCCTTGCCGACTCCTTCTGCAAACCCGGCAATGGCCAGTGCGTCTTTGGTTGCTTCCTCATAGTCGCCGTTTGCAGCAGCCATAGCGCCATGCTTTTGCAGCACCCGCACCCAGTCACGGATTTGTTCCAGGTGGGGCAGCAGTTCCATTTTTGATCCTTTTGAGAAATCCAATTCATGAAAAGGACCGCCCGTTGCCGCGATATTGCGGAGTTCAAGAATAAATCCCTGGTTCGCGGCACAGAATGCGGCAAGTTCTTCTTCAATTTCCTGTGCGCTTTTTTCCTCTTTGTTTTCGAACAGCAAATCAAGGATGGCCTTGGCATCAACAGCAACCTGTTTCTCAGAAAATTCGTTGTACGCCTCAATGGAATCACCGGACGGGCTGGTCGTGTCCACCACTTCAGTAGAATCGGGAGCAGTATTCGTTTTTGGAGCGGGGGTACGCTTTGTGCGTTGCTGATGATAGCGGGCCTCCACCTGGGAAACCCGGGTCTTCAGTTCCTCTACGGCAACAGTCCGTCTCTTTTCTCCCAAAACAATCAATACGACAACTACCGAGACCACACACACCATACATAAAGCAATAACAATGTAGAACCAATCTTTGCGCTTAGTCATATGCATACCCTCTTCTGTTTTTACTCGAGATAGTATACCATGTTATTCCGGGTTTTACATGGATGAATGGGATGAAAGGGATAGTTGGCTTCTTTTTTCCTGCCATGCAACCATTTCGCCTAAAAACGAATAATACATATAGGCACAAGTATTTGAATTGCATACCGGGAGCGCTGGCATCCTTGCCGGCAGGTGGTTCGGTACAGTTGACTGTTTCCGGCAGGGATGCCGGCTATTCCAGACATTTGGAGAGAATACCATGATGCGAATTTTGTTGACGGTGTTATGTATCGGGATGGCGTTTGGCGCTGTGGCGCAGGAGGTGCAGGAAACGCCTTCGGCATCTGCAACCGCTGTGGAGGTGGTGCCCGCACCGCAAGCAACACCAAACACCATTACGCTGATGATGATGATTGAGCAGGGCGGCGTAATCCTGTGGGTCATCATGGGGCTGGGTTTCATCGCGGTTGTGCTGGCGTTGTACCTGCTGGTGACGGTATCGCCGCGACGGGAAGCGCCACAGAAAATCGCGAAGCGGACGCGGGCGCAGATTCTTGCCCGTGAGTACGAGGGCGCGCGGCAGATGTGTCTGGAAGGGGATGAACTGCTGGCGCGTGTGCTGGCGGCAGGCCTGAAATTTGTTGGCCACGACCGGTTTGTCATCCAGGAAGCCATGGAGAGCGAAGGGGAACGGGGTGCGACAGCGCTGTGGCAGCGCATTACCTATCTGAACAATATCGCCTCCATTGCGCCACTGCTGGGCTTGCTGGGCACGGTGTGGGGCATGATGCGCGCCTTCAGCGCCATTGCGCTGGACACGGCCCAGGTCAAGGGCATTTCCATGGCATACAGCGTCTCCCAGGCGATGATCACCACGGCTGCGGGCTTGCTGGTCGCTATCCCCGCCATGGCCGTCTACTTCTATCTGCGCGGCAGGGTCATCCGCATCATTGCCGAGGTGGAAGCCCAATCGAGCGAGTTTATCGAACTGCTTACCGAGGAGGACCGGAAATGAGGATCGGACGCGCCTTTCAGGAAGAAGCGGAAACCATCCAGATGGCGCCGCTCATTGATATTGTGTTTTTGACGCTGATTTTTTTCATGGTGACTTCGGTATATGCCACGCTGGAGAGCGAGGTGGACATTACCCTGCCCACAGCGGACACCGCCCAAAAAGGCGAACGCGCCCAGGGCGAGATATTCATCAACCTGCGCAACGACGGCACTATCGTGGTGAATGAGCGAACGCTCACTATTGAAGAACTCCAGGAAACGCTCCACCGGGTTGCCACCTATTTCCCCGGCGGCGCGGTGATTATCCGGGGCGATTACAACGCCAACCTGGGCAGCGCCATCCAGATTCTGGATTGCTGCAGAAAGGCGGACATTCAGCAGGTGGCGTTCGCAGCACTCCCGGAGGAAGCCGTTGACAACAACTAACAACTGTAGGGTGGGTGAAGCGAAGCGAAACCCACCATTGGTGAATATGCGCTTCCGCGCCGGTGGGTTTCGCTTCGCTTCACCCAGCCTACAGCAGAAAAATTAAATGGAAAATGCCATGCATAAAACTGAAAACAGAATGACGGGCTTGGTATTGGCAATTGTACTTGCTGTTTCTGCCCTTGCTTTCGCTGAAACAACCCCGCAGAGCCAACTCGACTTTGCCAATGGCCTGTTTCATCGCGGTTTTCACAGCGAGGCCATAGCCGAATATGAGCACTACCTGGAACAGTCGCCGGACAGTCCCGACGCGCCTACGGCGTGGCTGCGCATGGGTCGGTCTGCCGTGGTCATCGGCCAGTATGAAAAGGCGATGAAAGCGTTTCAAAATGCCGAGGACGGCGCTGCCACCCCTGAACAGCGTTTGGAAGCACAGGCAAGCCGGGGCGAGGCGTTGTTCTTCCTGAAACGCTATAAGGACGCCGTCGGCGTATTGAAGTCCGCAGTTGAAGGCGGGGGCGCTTCGGAAACCCGCGCCCGCGCACTGTATTATCTCGGGCGCGCCCAGCTGGAATCCGGCGACAGCATGGACGCCATTGCCACATTGAACAAACTCGTATCCGAACTGCCGGAATCCGTGACTGCACCGTTTGCGCACTACCATCTGGGATTCGCCCTGGCGGCTTCGGGCGATGTTGAGGGCGCTGCCACGGCCTTCTCTGCCGCTGCCAACGCCAAGGGCGCGGACGAGGGACTGCGCATGGAAAGCCGGTTCCGTGCCGCCGAACTGTACGACAAACTGGGGTGGACGGCGGCGGCGTTGACGGCTTACGAACAATTGCGCAACGAATTTCCCGGTTCCGACTATGCCCAGCGCGCCGATTACGGCTATGCCTGGGCGCTGTATCACAGCGGTCGTTATGATGAGGCACTATCTTCTGGCGAAGCCTTCCTCAAACAACATGCGGACAGTCCGCAGGCGCCGGGACTGGAATACCTGCGCGGCAATTGCCTTTACCA
>CAZBNU010000320.1:0-3764 GCA_964493075.1 uncultured Nitrospirales bacterium
CGTATCAGCGTTCGGATATTCTGTCCGTCGTGGCGCAGGTTGGCGGTAGTGGTGCCGCAGCCCAGATTGGTGTTGGCGCCGATGATGCTGTCGCCAACGTAATTCCGGTGGGGTGCGGCGGCATTTTCAAAAAGAACGGATGTTTTGATTTCGCTGGCCTGTCCGACGCGGCAGCCGTCACCCAATACAGAATATAAACGTATGTGGCAGTTGGGGCCGATCGTGCAGTTGTTGCCAATGTATGCCGGGCCTTCTATCACTGCGCCGGATTTCACTACGGTGCCTGCGCCGATGAATACCGGTCCGGTAACAGAGGCCAGGGGCGAGACTTCACCTTGGATATCGGGCACGAGGAAATGTTCAAGCCAGTAGATGTTGGCTTCCAGCAGGTGCCAGGGGTAGCCGATGGACAGGTAGTAGCCTTCACTGTGAACAACATAAAAGGCCTCTGTTTCCGCTAGGGTTTGCACGGCGTCCGTAACTTCGATTTCCCCGCGCGGCGAAGGCGCAACATTTTCCAAAATGTCAAACACTTTCGTTGAAAACTTGTACGCACCGATGTTTATCAGGTTTGACTTGGGCTGTTCCGGTTTTTCCTCAAGAGTAATGACGCGGTTATTGTCGTCAATTTCGTAAACGCCAAAACGGCGTGGGTCCTCTGCCGTACGGGCCAGTGCGCCGTATTCCTGTTCAGCCAGCCGCGTCAGGTCGGCGGGATCATAGAGGTCGTCGCCATTCAACACAAGGAAAGGCCCCCGGATGACATCCGCCGTTTGCAGCACCGCATGGCCCGTGCCCCGCTGTTCCTGCTGTTCCACATACTGCAGGCGCATGTCTTTATAGGCATCGCCGAACCGTTCGCGGATCATGTCGCCCCGATAGCCGATGACAATGACTGCCTCGTCGGCAATACCCGCCAGTGTGTCCAGTTGCCGTTCCATCAGGGGAGCATTCATCACCGGCAGCAACGGTTTTGGACGGGTCAGCGTCAACGGCGCAGTGCGCGTGGACTGTCCCGCCGCCATGATTACAGCCTGCATGTGATTGGCCTTTCCTGTCGTGTAATGATCCAGGGGTTATTTTATCACAAGGTTCACCATCTTGCCGGGCACGTATATTTCCTTGACGATGGTCTTGCCTTCGAGATGGGGTTGTACTTTCGGGTCGGCTTTCGCCGCTTCAAGGATGGCAGCTTTGTCCGCGTCGGTGGGCATGACGATCTTGCCGCGCAGTTTGCCGAGCACCTGCACGGGGATTTCAACCGTGTCTTCCACCAACAGCGATTCATCGTATCCCGGCCAGGGCGCATACGCCAGGGTGTTCTCGTTGCCCAGGAGCGCCCAGAGTTCTTCCGCGATGTGCGGCGCAAACGGCGCCAGCAGCAGCACAAAGGGTTCCATGACGGTTCTGTCAATGGCGGGCACTTTCATGGCAGCATTGACAAATTCCATCATACGCGCAATGGCAGTGTTGAAGGACATGTTTTCGATGTCGTTGGTAATGGCCTTGATAATCTTGTGCAGTTCGCGCACCATGCTTTCATCGCCGCCAGTGTCCACAATGCGGCTGTGCAGCGTTCCCTCCTCTGTTGCAAAAAGCGCCCAGACGCGCCGCAGGAAACGATGCACGCCCTGCACGCCTTCTTCGGTCCAGGGCTTGTCGCGGTCGAGGGGCCCCATGAACATTTCGTACAGGCGCATGGAGTCCGCGCCGTATTCGCGCACTACGTCGTCCGGATTGACCACGTTGTAGCGGGACTTGCTCATCTTTTCGATTTGCGCGCTCACCGGTTCGCCGGTCGCCTTCAGTTTCCAGGCGTCGCCGTCCCGTTCCACCTCTTTCGGGTAATGGTACTTGCCCTGCTTGTCCTGGAAAGAATAGGCGAGGATCATACCCTGGTTAAACAGTTTTTGTGCGAACTCATCGGTGTGGACATAGCCCGCGTCATACAGCACCTTGTGCCAGAACCGGGAGTAGAGCAAATGCAGCACGGCATGTTCCGCACCGCCCACATACAGGTCTACGGGCATCCAGTAATTTTCCGCTTCTTTCGAGAAGGCTTCGTTGTCATTGTGGGGATCGCAGAAGCGCAGGAAATACCAGCAGGAACCTGCCCATTGGGGCATGGTATTCGTTTCGCGGGTTGCGGGTTTGTCTGTGCCCGGAACCGTGGTGTTCACCCAGTCCGTGGCGCGCGCCAGGGGCGGCATGCCGTCGTCAGTGGGACGGTAGTCATCCAGTTCAGGCAGCAGCACGGGCAGGTCTTTCATGGGCACTGCATGAAACTTGCCATCTTCATCGCGCACCAGCGGGAAGGGTTCACCCCAGTACCGCTGTCGCGAGAATAACCAGTCGCGCAGTTTATAGTTGACTGTGCCCTTGCCGAGATTGCGTTCCTCCAGCCAGGCTGTCAGTTTTTTCTTGGCATCCGCGACATTCAGTCCGTTAATGAGTGGAGAATTGACCAATGCGCCATCGCCCGTCCAGGCTTCTTTTTCAATGTCCCCTCCAGAGATGACCTCGATGATGGGCAGGTCGAAAGTCTTGGCAAATTCATAGTCACGGGTGTCATGGGCAGGCACCGCCATGATGGCGCCATAGCCGTATTCCGCCAGCACATAGTCCGCAATCCAGATGGGTACTTCCACGCCGTTTACCGGGTTGATGGCATACGCGCCGGTGAACACGCCCGTCTTGGTAACTTCTTCCTTCATGCGATCCTGGGCGCTCTTGCGCTCCGCCGTCTTGATATAGGTTTCCACGGCGGCGCGTTGTTCCGGCGTGGTGATGTGCAGGGTCAAGGGATGTTCCGGCGCAAGCACACAATAAGTAGCGCCGAACAACGTGTCCGGGCGCGTGGTGAACACCGTAAATTTTTCGCCGGAACCGGCGACGGTAAACACCACATCCGCGCCTTCACTGCGTCCGATCCATTCGCGCTGCATGGCTTTGATGCCTTCCGGCCAGTCCAGCGCGTCCAGTCCTGCCAGCAGCCGTTCTGCGTACACGGTAATCTTCAGCATCCACTGGCGCATGGCGCGCTTTTCCACTGGGTCGCCGGTCTCCACATACTTGCCGTCTTTCACTTCTTCATTGGCGAGCACAGTGTTCAGCGCGGGACACCAGTTCACGGGCGCTTCCACTTCGTAGGCAAGCCCGCGTTCATACAGCACGGAAAAAATCCACTGTGACCATTTGTAATACTTGGGGTCGGTGGTATTGATTTCACGGTCCCAGTCATAGGACAAACCCAGCCGCTGAATCTGGCTGCGGAAAGTGTCGCAGTTGCGGTTCGTGATGATGGCGGGATGTTCGCCCGTGCGCACGGCATGACGCTCTGCGGGCAGGCCGAAAGCGTCCCAACCCATGGGATGCAGCACATTGAATCCGCGCATACGCTTGTAACGCGCCAGAATATCGGTGGCGGTATATCCCTCGGGATGACCCACATGCAGGCCGTCGCCGCTGGGATAGGGAAACATGTCCAGCACATAATACTTGGGTTTGCTGTGGTCTATTTCCGCCTTGAACGTTTTGTTTTCAAGCCAGAACTGCTGCCATTTTTTTTCAATGGCCTGATGATCATACTGGGCTGCCATATAGGTATTCTCCTGCTATTTTTGATTTTTGGGGTAGGATAGGTAGGACGTGTAGGACGAGTAGGACTTATGCGTATTATCAATAGTCCTACTTATGCTACTCCTCCGGCCTATCCTATAACAAAACTACTCCTCCGGCGCTTCTTCGGGATGTACCCCTGCCAG
>CAZBNU010000321.1:0-3749 GCA_964493075.1 uncultured Nitrospirales bacterium
AAAACCTTCTCCGCGCAAAATCATGAACTGGACAATAACGACAACTTCTCCCCTGCACATGCTTGAACGCCTGGCGTTCTTCCGGGGTCAGGCGGCTGAGCAGATCGCCTACATAAGCGTCAAAATGATCCTTGAGCGGCACACGATTCATCTTGTCCACTTCGAGGCCCGTGGCCTCTTCCGGCGAGGGACTGTTCTTGGTGCCTGTCGGCGTCATCACGGCGCGCTGGATCACCCATTCGCCTTCCGGCACTTCCCAACGAAGCGTGCCGTCTTCGTCCAGCATGGCCGAGAGATTGACCACCCCATCGGGCGCAACTGTCAGCGCTGGAGTTTCCGGTTCCGCCTGGAGCGGCCAGGTATAAAAGTCAAAGGGCGGAAGCGGGTCCTGGAACATCTTGAGCAGCGCTTTTTCCGGATACGATTCCACGCGGGCTGCGGGGGTCAAATGCACCTCGCCCACCTGGCAAGGTCCCGAAAAGGCCAAACGAAAATAACGTGCCGTCACCGCCGGGAAGGCAACCGTTATCGGGGCGAGGGGCACAGGCCCGACATTGATGTTGAGGTTGTGCCGGTCTACTGTGAAGGTCTTTACAGACCGGAATTCCTTGCCGTCATCCGAAGCTAACAGTTCCGCCTTTACGTTGACAGCCTTCTCGGGCACCACCGTGATGCTGCGTGCTGTAAAAGGTTCCGCCGATTCAAAGTCAATCTTGCGGGCAGAGCGTTTCTTCTCCGGCATGAGAACGCCTTCGCCTTTCGGGACTGGGAAGGCCAACACGGCGACCTCCTGGAACGGCCCCTCAGGTGCGGGCAGTTTGCCTTCGAAGCGTTGCGGCCCGCGCAGGCGCATCTCGGGCAGGGTAACATATCGCATGGCCTGATCCGGTTTCACCCAGGGGCCGCCCGACTGGCTCCAGCCGGGACTGTTGAAGAAACCGATGTCCACGCCCAAGCGGTGTCCCTCGCGCACAGCATGAACGACAGAGTCCCACCATGCATCGGTAAGCGCCATGGGTTCCGGTTTCGGAGTCAAGCCGCTCTGACCACTGATAATGCCAATGTACGCCTCGCCGATGCCAAAGCGCTGCATGGCCTCCAGATCATTGGTGAGCCCCTCCTTCGTGATGTGCCCATCCATCCAGTACCAATAGCAGCGGGGCTTCGTCGTATCCGGCGGATTTCCGAAAAGAGTTTCCAGGTCATCCGCCGCCGCGGTCAGACTGGTTGCCGCGATGAGTGTCAGAATCAAAAGAGTCCGTACTGAGATCATTATGTTGTCTCCTTGTTACTGCTTTATTTTCGATGTACCGCTATTAACAAAAAGAAATTGAATCCTGAATAAACTACCACCACCGTCATTCCGGTTTTTTCTTGCTGATGGCAATCAGAAAGAAAAAGACCGGAATCCACAAGTCAAGGTAAGGCAACATTGTAACCCGCCTTAGTATCCGCAAACACATTTTATTCAGACCACGGATCTTAGATAGAATAGCCAGTGTTTGGCTGGGGCACTTCCGTAGGGGAGCCCACATACAGTCGCAAATATGGTACAGGAGGGTTCACCTGTGATTAAGCCGCTGGGCGTACTGCTGGTTCTTAGTGTTGTGCTGCTTCTCATTTTCTTTCTGTTCCTTACCCTATGGAGGGCCTTGCGTTGTATCAGGAGTCGTAAACCAAAGACAGCGGTAGTGCTGGGAATTGTGGCGATGGGGATTGCCGTGTTCTGTGCGTGGGCGACTTACGCTGTGGCGCCGAAGGGTGCCCAGACAATCGCGGAGTTGGAGTCCCCCGACGGACGTGCGTTCATCATTCGTAACTATCGCTATGGGTGGCTGGAGTATCGGAAAGTCTACTTCTACTCACGCAATATAGAAGGCGTTTGGACAAGTTTTCGGCTCATTTCCGAGTTGGTTAATCCCAATACCGTTTCGTTTGTGCTGAACGAGTCGGCCCGAGAGGTTGAGGTGCCCGGAGTTGGCTGCTACCTGATTCAAGAAAACTCGTTCGTAAATATTGACGGTTCCGGCGGCACTTCCCGGCAGCTCCCGCCAGGTGTCAAACCGGGTGAGGAAGACATCTACTGATATACGATGTATCCTTCTGAATCCGAGCCATGTCCTCTGGGGAGCAGGGAACCTTGTTTGTAGCTGCCTAGCAAGCATAACAAACGGAAGTTATTGTAAGCCCCAAAACATCTATGATTCCCGCAAAAGCGGGAATCCAGAATCACAGCACAGCATATCAGTCACTTTTGAATTCCCATTTTCGTGGAACAGAAACAATCCCATGCCCAGGCACTTCGACATCTTTTCCCGTGGGCGTGGTCACGGTGTGCGTTGTGTCGCCGTGGTTATAGAGCAGGATATCCCGGGTGGTGACCGTCACGTAGACGTTGTCCGGTTTCGCGTCTATGGACGCTTCGGGCGAGAGCCCGCGAACACCGAAGGCCGCCGGTTCCTGAATGACTGCTGCCAGCACTTCTGCAACGGACTCGGCACGGTCGTTTGTGCTCTGGATGACAGCGCCGTTACCGATGTGCGTGATTCTTGGTCTGGAAGACAACGCGGGAAGCGCCACGGCCTTGGATTTGCTGCGGCGTTTTGTGAATTCGGAAGGAAAGAGTGCAAGCCCTTCAGGGCTTTCTGCCTGCCAGCCTTCCGGCACAATAAGGGTGAGTCCCTTCTCCACGGCCTGTTGGATGGCTTCTGCGGTATCGGCTTCGGTTACGGACCCCGATGCCCACACGAACATCTTCAGCCCGTCAAGCGCACCGTCGGCGATAAGCTGTTCGTCAATATAGGCCACGTCAACAATGTCGCGGACGGTGCCTGCGGCACCCTCAAGATTACGGTGCAGGTTCAGGTCGGTGGAGGTGCGCGACCAGAAGAAACCGACTTCGATCACAGGTTCACGAATCTGCATCAGGTCGAGGTAACGCTTGTATTGATCGCCGCGCTCGCCCTGGGGCGGATTGTCGTAATGGAAGAGTTCCCACGCGCCCGACGCCACGGCGTTGTAGATGCGCGCAACGATGCCGTTGGTGTCCACTGCTCCGGCGGGTTCGTAACCGAAATACGTCCCATAGTGGCGGCAGGCCGTGCCGATGATGCGGGTAAGGTGGAAATTTCTGGCGTAGTCCGAGGCCTCATTCGTAATGCGCATGCCCGCGCCGTGCCGTGCGACCATTTTCGATTGGGCGGTCATGTCCGCACCCAGTTCGGAAGATGCGCTGCCGCCCGTGCAAAGCAGAATGGGCACCTCGGGCGCCAGTTCGCGGGTCGTCGCCACCCACCATTCCGCGTAGTCGGTCATGGCGCCCATGTACCAGCGGATCATATCCAGCCGGGCACGCTTGGTATGTTTTTTATCCGGCACGAACGGGGCCACGTCGTCGAAGGAACCCAAGTCGGTGTCCCATGCCTTGTTGAGGGCTGCCATGTCCGGGTACTTCTCGCGCATGGCCTTGACAAAGTCGGCCTTTGCGTATTGATCGCCGCACCACCAGCCGAAATGCTGGGGATATTCGCCGTCCCAAATCTGGGTCCATTCATTGCCGCCCGCCGTGTAGATGGATTCGCCGAACACGCCGCTGATGCCCAGGAGCACTGCCTGCATGTCGCCGTGGTCGTAGTGTTCAAAGAACCGCGCCAGCCAGACACGGATGCGGGGCTTGATATGCGGATTCCAGATAGACTGGTCCCGGGTCACATCGCCGGTCCTGAGATCAACGGCGAATACCGATTCTT
>CAZBNU010000322.1:0-3706 GCA_964493075.1 uncultured Nitrospirales bacterium
CGCATGAACATTCTCATGAGGCGTGTCTCGTGTGATTTCGCAGCCGGCAGCAATGATGTACGCATCTCCGCATTGTTGATGACACAAAGCGACTTTATCCAGCACGTCCTGTGTTGTGCCGTTGCGCAGCACGGCAATGGGGTCCATATTACCTGCCAACACCTGCTTTTCTCCCATGACTTCACGCGCTTTGTCCATGGGAACCATCCAGTCCAGGTCCACCATTTCGCAGCCGAGCCTGCCCATGTCGTCGAGGATGGCGGTGGTGTTGCCGCAGATATGCAGGCGCACACGCCCACCCAGTTCATGGATGCCGTCCACCAGTTTCTTTTCCACCGGCCACACGAACTGCTCATAAATCGCAGGGCCAACCAGTGAGGCCGCCGCGTCACCGAGACCGATGATGTCTGCACCGGCTTCGATTTGCGCCTTGGCGAAGGCAAGTTCCATTTCCAGCACAAAAGCAAATAAGTCTTCTACAAAGGCAGTGTCCTCGATGAAATCCATCATGAGCGTATTGATGCCGCGCAGGTCTGCCCCTTCCGCACAGGGCCCCTCAATCCAGCCTTCAATGAGTTTGTTGTTGCCCACTTTCTCCTTGAACAACGCCGCCGCCTGAATACGGTCCAGCATTCGCCCGCCAGCATAGGGGTCGGGCATGGCCAGTGTTGCCAGACGTCCCTTGTCTGCCAGCAGTGCCTTACTCTCGTGGATAGCAGGCGGCTGGTTGTCATAGAACTCCACCGCAGCACCGCAGTCCGCCGCCTCGCGAGCAGGGTCGGAAATGCAGGACACATAATCAAAGCCGAAAGTCTCCGCCACCTTGATCTGGGCATCCACCAGTGCCTTGTAGTTCGTGGCGTATTCCCTATAAGAAACGCCGTGCAAATCTGCTGCAAACATCATGGTAATCGGCATCAACGGCACACGGTCCGTCGGGGCGCCAGCAAGTTTGTTTAATACACGTTCGCGACCTGTCATAATTATTCTCCGGTTTTTACATCACGCAAAGCAGCAAAGTCGCAAAGATTTTCTCTCCGCGCCTTTGCGACTTGGCGTCTTCGCGTTAAATATTGGTATCATACCCCTATTAAACGAAAGGGTTGTGGTATTATGCAACTTGTGAATCTCAGGGACAAGAATGATAGCCCATGAAAACGAAGGTTTATGACATACGCGGTTGGAACCTGGTGATGGTTTCCAGAGACGCCATCGTCCTGCGCCCCGGACAAATAGTGCTTTTGAGACGGCTTGGCGCGTCCGCAGCCGCCTTCGGAATTATTCTCCTTCTGGCATGGGTCTATTCCGCTTCCTTTGATTTCATCCGTATCGGGCAATACACCCTCAATGTGCAAAGTCTGTTGCTGTTTTTGATGGGGGTTCTCGCTGCCCTGGGTATTTTAATACCCGCAAGCTGTCTGTGGAGCCAACTCCGTATTGAGCAAACGACACGGGGAGATATTTCCGTTTTCCATATCGGCATCGCACTGCCCACCCGAAAGGAATTTCCTAAGCACAGTTTCCGAAGCATTACACCCGGCGTCAAGGAAGTGATGCGCCAAAGCCGTTACGAACGGTATTTTGTCTGGTGGTTTTCCGTTAATCTCATGCCCGCCATGCGCGGCGACGGGGCAATCGAATTCCGGCTTGTGGAGCACAAATCGGGCGGGCAACTTTACTTTCCCGGGGTTGTGCGGCAATTAGGCCCTGCCCTGAGTCAACTTACAGGCATACCGGCGCAAGGATTCGACGAGAAATTACCTGTAACCGGTGGAATGCGGGAACGGATACAGGTAACCAAAGACAGCATGGTACCCCAAAAGCGGGTATTCACATCATTGGAAGAAGTACCGCTGGAACTGCGCGCACGATTTGAACAACTCAAGGCAGAAGCCGATATGCGCGGTGGGTACGGCGCGTTCAATAATGTTTCTGAGTGTATTACCATTACCCAAAATGGAGAAACCCACACCTATCATTCCGTGGACGAGATGCCACCGGAAGTGCGCACACGTTACGAGGAAGTAAGGCGCATGGCAAAAGGCGGCCCAGTGCCGCCCGGTGTTTCCATCAGAACCGAAGAGGATTATTTTGAAACCCATGATGGATAATCGGGTCATATTCAGGACTGGGAAAATGTTGACGTGGTCGCCGCGTTAATAAAGAGGCAGGGATGCCTCTTCTACTTTACGCCGTCATTGCGGAGGACGGAGCAATCTCGCTGACGTATAGGCCATCATGTAATTCCAGATTGCTTCGTTCCTCGCAATGACGGTGGATAAGTTCCGGTCATGTAAATAGCGACGTCTGCATTCGCCTAAATAAAAACTACGGAGAGAAAAACATGTTGTATCTGACTGCTCTGATTTTAAGCATTACCGCCGCTACCGAAACTGTTCCGCCTGTAACGGGCAACCCCATCACACGCAACATCATGGAGTATGGCGCTTTTTCGGACGGCACCCGCGATAATACCGCCATTTTTCAGGAGGCGTTGGATACGGCGGCAACGGTCAATGGGGGCATCGTGGACGTGCCTTCCGGACGGTACCGTTTTGAAGGCAGCATCACCATTCCGTCCAATGTGACCCTGCGCGGCATCTTTACCTATGCGCCTGCCCATGCCGGGGTTCGCGACAAGGGTTCACAACAACTGCCTGTATATGGTAGTGTGCTGGAACCTGTGGGCGGCGCGAACGATGAAGAAAGCGCCCCGTTTATCACGGTGCAGGGGAATGCCACGTTGCAGGGGTTCACCATCCATTACCCTGATCAGAAACCCGACGCGGAAACACCTACGCCTTACCCCTATGCCGTTGCCTTGCGCGGCAACAATCCCGCTGTGATTGACATGCAGTTGCTGAACCCCTACAAGGGTATAGACGCCTCTCACAACCAGCGGGCCCTGGTGCGCAACATCCACGGTCAGCCCATCTACATCGGCATCTTTGTGGATGCCATCTATGATATTGGGCGTATTGAAAACGTGCATTGGAACCCTTGGTGGAGCATGGGTACAGGGGTGTACAAATGGCAGATGGAGAATGGGATCGGCTTCCTGTTCGGCAAGACCGACTGGCACTATGTGCATAATACCTTCTGCTTCGGCTATAACGTGGGCTACAAATTCGTTGAGACGGACCGGGGCGGCACCAACGGCAACTTCCTGGGCATCGGCGCTGACGACTGTTATACCTCCCTCATGGTTGAAGAAAGCGCGCCTATGGGCATCCTCATCACCAACGGTGAGTTTGTCTCATTCCACGGGCCGGACCCCACCATGATCCGCGTGGAAGACACCCACACGGGAACGGTGCGCTTTGTGAATTGTGCATTCTGGGGACCCGCTCGCAGGAATGCCGTCATTGACGGACACGGCTCGGTGGGGTTCAGCGATTGCACCTTCATGCAATGGGGCTATGAAGAACAAGGGGACAAGCGTGTTTCCGTTGATCTGCCCTCACTGGACGTGCTGGGCGGCTCCATCATGGTTCGTGGCTGTGAATTCATGGACAACAAACCGCAGGTGCGCCTCGGCGAAAACGTGGAACGCGCCATTGTCAGCGAAAATTTTGTTACCGGGGATGTGCGTATAGACGATTCAACCAAGGGCAAACGCACCATCATTAAAGACAACCTCGGCTTCCCCAATGACCGCGAGTTTACAAAAGAACTCAAGAGAATGCCGGGCTTCCGCGCCAATAAA
>CAZBNU010000323.1:0-3622 GCA_964493075.1 uncultured Nitrospirales bacterium
TTGGGTACCGATTTCATTGCATCCTACATAGACGGCAGGGTCGGTGGCCTGGGCTCCCTGTTATCAGATGTTTTCGGCGTGTTCGTTCACTATCAACCCCTCATACGCGGCGTTATTGATCTTGCTGACGTGCTGTTCTTCGTCATCTGGGCAGGCATCTTCCTGACACTGAACGTCATGTTCATAGACGGACGCAACCGTCCCGGCGCCAAAGTCATGTTTCTGACCATTGCTGCCATCTGTGTGGTAATCGGCATGTTGTTCAATTACCTGATGGCGGGCACCAGCATCAAACGTTTTGACGTCACAGAAGACAAGATTCACACCATATCGCCTTCGAGCGAAGCGATTCTTGCTGAAGCAGACAGCGAAGTAGAAGTGCGCCTCTATATCACCCCCCAGGATAAAATGCCCACAGCCATGCGCAATATCGAACGGGATATCACAGACAAACTTGAGGAACTGCGCCTTGCAAGTGGCCGCCTCAACTATGCCACCGTTTATCTTGAAGCCGCCAATGTCATTTCAACGGGCCAGGATGTTAACGAACCAAAGGATGAAAACGAAGAAGAAGCCATAGAGAAACGCATGCTCGACAAAGGCGTACAGCCTTTCAATGTTCGCGCCATGACGGAAGACGAAGTTACAAGCAAACTTGTGTATTGCAGTCTGGGCGTTGGCTATAAAGACAAAGCCGAAGAAATGATTCCGCAGATAGTTCCTGAAACACTACCTGACCTGGAGTACCAACTGGTCAACACGATTTATAAACTTACGCGCACCAAAAAGCCCGTTGTAGCGCTGGTTGCTCCGAAAGAAGCCGTCACTATTGACCCGCAGATGCGGCAGATGCTGATGCAGATGGGGCAGCCCATTCCTGAATCAGAAGACCCCTATATCTATCTGGAACAGGTGCTTCAAAGCGAAAAATACGAAGTGCAACGGGTGGAATTGACTAAAGAAAGTCCGCTGCCGGAAGAATACGACACCCTTGCCGTCATCAATCCGCGCAGCCTCAATGAACGGCAACGTTGGGAGATTAACCGCGCCTTGCATTCCGGGAAATCCGTCGTCATGGCGGTGCAAAACTATGAATGGGACTACCAGGCAACCCGCGACGGCAATCGCATCTCACGGCGTGAAGAAAACCCCCAGGTAAACGAACTACTGGAAAACTACGGATTAAAAGTCAGCAATGACATTCTCATGGACGTGAATTCTGTCACACTTACCGTGCAGAGCCAATCCGGTGGATTGATGGGGGCGCTCATGGGACAACCCTTTAACCTGCCGACCCATGTTCTGGTCAACAATACCAGCATGAACCAGGACACGTCGATTACCAATCGTCTCGGTGCCATCCTCTATCTATGGGGAACCGCCCTGGACCTTGATAACGAAAAACTTGCTGAAAACGGCCTGGAAGCGAATGTACTGATGAGCACCAGCGACCAGGCATGGTCAGTAGGCGCTTCTGAAAGCATGACGCAGGCGTCCTTTGAGCCCCCTGCTACAGGCACAAAGGCCTACCCGCTGATGGCAATGGTGCGGGGCCAATTCCCGGATGCCTATGCCGATGCCCCAAGACCAGCCTGGCCCAAACCGGAACAGCAGCCTGGTATGCCGCCTCCCCCACCGGAACCGGATGAGGAAGAACCACCCGCTGCCGAAGTTGAGGCCAATCCCGCAGAACTTGTTCTGATTGGATGCTCCCAGATGTTCCGCAAGAATTTCATGCAGGCCGCCAACCTCGATCTGTTCCTGAATTCCGTGGACGCTGTTACCCTCAGCGAACATTTGGTAAATGTGCGCGGCACCAAGCCGATAGACCGTATTATTTCGCGTCCCTCAGACCGACAGCGCACCATGTGGCAGTTGGCCAATTATGGCCTCGCCAATATCATTATTGCCTGCATCGGTTTCGGGTTCTTTGCCATGCGTAAACGCGCCCGAAACGCCTACACCATGGAACAAGTGCGGATTTCTGATAAAGATTAACGGTATTCACCCAAATAACATAAGGGATGGAGAAAAAACATGAAAATTAAAACCCTCATACCATTCGTAGTGATATTGGCGCTTCTGGCAGGAATTGTTGTCTGGCAAAAAATGAATCAGGCCCCCCCTGCCCCAATTGCAACCCAGATTGGCCTCACCACGCTCGCCCCGGATGGGTTGGATGCAGAAGATATTGCCCGGGTGGAACTCTTCGCTGGTTCCAATCCGGATGAAAAGGTTATTTTGGAAAAGCAGGAAAAAACATGGCGGATCACTTCGAACTTTAATGCGCCGGTGAATACGGAGACCCTGGAGGGTTTCCTTGACAAAGCGATCGCATTAAAAGGAGAACCCCGAGCCAAGGAGAATACGGAATCGCAACTTGCTGACTATGCGCTTAAAGACGACGAAGCCTTTCATGTGCAGTTGTACAAATCAGGAACGGAAACGCCCGCCATGCATGTCCTCTTCGGGAAGTCGGCCGATTTCCGAACGGTGTTTGTAAGAAAAGACGGTGATAACCAGGTATTCGTGGAATCTACCAATCTGCGCAGGGAAGCCGGTGTTAGTGATTCCGGTGAAGATGTAACGCCAAAACCGACCAAATGGCTGCAAACAAAAATACTGGAGCAACCCAAGGAGAGCATCAACCGTGTTGCCTTGCAGTATCCTGACAAGGAGATCGTTTTTGAGCGCCACGAAATACCCGTTGAAACACCGGAATCCACTGAAGGAGAAGGCGAAGCTGCAGCCCCAGCAGAACCAGAAACAAAGATTGAATGGAAACTTGTACAGGGTGGCTTCTCGGAAACCTTCACTGACACGGAATTACAAACGTTGTTGGGCAAATTTGCCGCTTTAACCATCACCAACGCCGTAGACCCCGAACAAAAGGCAGCCTGGGGTTTTGATCCCCCACTTTACAAGTTAACACTATCCCGTGATGACGAAGAAGATACTGTACTGCTAGGCGGTCGGGACAAACCGGGCGGGGACTGTTATGTCCAATTGAAGGGCGCCGAACCTTCGCTCATTTATCAGATGGCAAAATTTACCTTTGAACAGGTATTTCCACAGGGCTCAAAACTGTTTGCTCTGCCCGAATGGACGGTTGAGAAAGACGCCATCAACCAAATCCAAATTCAGCGCCCGGATGTTCTTGTTGTTTTGACGAAAGAGGGAGAAGACTGGCGTGTGACAAGCCCTGCCATTACTCTTGAATTGCAGAAAACAACCATTGACAATCTGGTAGCAGCAGCCAGCAGCCTGAAACCCGTAGATTATGCGGATGCGGGACAAAGCACAGGCAACTTCGATACTACAATAACGGTCACCACAGGTGATGGCCAAATGCGCGTCCTTCACTTGGGGCAGCCTTCCGTACATACCGACGGCTGTTATGTAAAATTTGACGACAGCGACAAAGTATTGGTGCTGTCCCGTGCGGATATGGAAAAGATTAATCCTCCGGTGCGCGACCTGTATAGCCTTTATGTCATGGAGTTCGATCAGGAGACAATTGAACAAATTACCGTGTCCCACGATGGTACAGAACTGGTCCTGGCGCGTGATGCTGCAGACGTTGAAAAATGGCAGCGCACTGTGAATGGCAAAAGCGCCGCAA
>CAZBNU010000324.1:0-3619 GCA_964493075.1 uncultured Nitrospirales bacterium
AATTCCTCTTTTGTAAGTGCATAGGCGGGGCTGATTTCAATGGGTACGGAAGGCGCACCTGCCTCGTTGCGTGGCACGGTATGTCCTGCCGCTTCCAGCCACTCCGCCCAATAGCGGGCCATGCTTTGTCTGGCTGCCATAACGCTGTTTGCGCCTTCAAATTGTTTCGTCGGCGTATACTCGCCGGGGGGTGCGATTTCGAGAGCAACAGGCGGGTGGGGGATAAAACGCAAGGCGTCAAAAACGAAGGTCTCAAACTTATAGCCATTCGGCTGATCCGGTTTGATTCGCTCGCCCTTTTGGTTCACATAGGGAATCTTTTTGTGTGCCTTGTGCCAGGGGAAGGTGTCAAACCGTTTGTAAATCTGGCTGACAAAAGGCGCGGACAGAATATGGATGGCGGGATTGCCCGCGAAATAACGGGGCGCGCCGTTTTCGTCAAGTTCGAGTAGTTGCGGGTACAGGTCCAGTTCGCTGTATTCGATGACACGGTAGATGCCGTCGCACAGGCAGTGAACGCCCACGGCTTCGCGTGGGCCGTTGCGACGGTGGCATTTGGAGGACATGGCCGCATTCGCGAGGCAGTGATAGCCGATGAACCAGGGATCGGCTACTTTCACCGCCCAGTTGTCCACCTGAAAATAGCAGATAACATCAATGCCGTGTGCCTCGGCGTGTTCAATGGCGCCGCCTTCCACCAGTGCTTCAATGCTGCCGCCGTGCCCGTTAGGACTGACCGCAGGCTGGCAGGAACTGTCCATGATAAATTTGCCGGATTCATCCACGCAGGGCACGGTCTTCTGGCGGACAAAAAGCACCTGATTCGGGTCCAGTCCGAAAAACTGCTGTTCCCGAAAAAAGTCGCGCGTTTGTGCATCGTTTGTGGGGCTGACCATGACATACCAGGGCAGGGTTGTTTCGTAGTTGCGTTGCAGGTTATGAATTTTCTCCGCATGATACCGGAAAAGGGTTTTACCGGTAATGGGGCCGATCGGATACGCGCCCTTCGGTTTGTCGAAGCCCAGGCGCGTGCCCTGGCCGCCGGCCACCACAAACGTGGCGACTCGTCCATCACGCAGTGCCTGTTCGCCCGCTTCAAGGGCTTCCCTGTCGCTGTCCGGTCCGACAGGGGGGATCACATCCACAGGCACAATGTGGGAGAAATGCTCCGGCGCAGGTTCATGCAGTACCCAGGTGTTAATGAGGGTATCCATGAGCGCAAAATCTATCTGGCTGACGGCTTCGAGCAACCGCACCCGTTCTTCACTGTTCAAGTCCTGCCAGAATTGAAACAGGTGGTCCTGTCCATATTGTGCTGCTGTTTCACGCAAAACGCTTTCCTGTGGCGCCATCATAAGTAACTCCAAGATTTGCCGTGTTTTTTCATTTCATCCCGTTGCTTCTGATTGGGCAACAGTCCCGGTTTTGTGCCATCCATCAATTCGAACTTTGAACCGCACTGGTCGCAGTAGCCATACTCGAAGTTCGGCTGCTCCAACGGCTCTTCACATTTGGGGCATGCAGGTTGAAACCGCTGATACAGGTGTGCGGGGTCTTCAAAAACAAAACCGCAGTTCGGACATCGGGTCATCATGCCCGCCCGCCGCCACACTTTGGTAAAAGTTCGGTTATCGTTGCATACATAGCAAAAGGCTTTCTTCTGCATTAGCGGAAAAACTTCCTGTACCGCACCACCTGTCGCGTCCGGCTTATTTTTGCTGCCCTTTCCCGGCCATTTCATGGGGAGACTCCTTCTGTTTCACTGTTGGTTTTTGGGGGGACACTTGCAGTGCCATAGGCATAAACCGTCACTTCGATGCGTTCTACATAAGAACTGCTGTCCTCTTTTACAGTGAAGAGGAGAGCATCTTTGTAGACGCCCCGATCCAATTCCTTGCGGGGCATACAACGGATGATAGGACTGCCATCGTCTGCCTCCTCATGAACGATGTCGAAGAAGCCCGTTTCTGAATGAATATCCTCCAAATGCAAAACTGCGCCACCGCGTATGGTCACTGTTTCCGAGGCGTTGCCGCGCAAGTGAAGCCCAGGGGATTGTTGGCTGCGTATCACCTTATACGGCGCGACAATAGTGCCTTTAGCCAGAATCCGGTGTATGGCAAACCGTTTCAAATCTGTGTGGATGAACACGGGAATTTCAAAGGGACCGGCAGACATTTTCGGATTAAGGGTTGCGGAGATACGGTATTCCACATTTTCCGGTTGCTGATCGGCCGCCGCAGACACAGGTGTTATCTCGAAGGCGATAGCGTCGGTGTCGCCGGCGGTTGTTTCTTCGGGGTTGAGCGAAACCGACTGCACTGTGACGGCCGGTTCAATGCGGCTGCGGAACATAACAGAAATTGTTTTTCCAACGCCTTTGGCCACCTCCCCGAACTCAAACACCTCCGGTTCAAGCACGTATTCCGGTTCTACATGGGCCTCTACGGTCAGTGTCATCTGGGGATTGCGCGGATCGTTGCAGGCGAGAGTCAGTGTCTTTTGCGAGTGGAATCCGTAAATGCCAGAAGGGGAGACTTTTATCTGTAGTAGCGATGATTCACCAGGTGCAATACGGTTTTTATCGGTTTCAAAATAGCCAATGGTGCACATATTACACGAGGTGCGCACCTCCATGATTTCCAGCGTACTGCCGCCCCGGTTATATACGGCGACCTCCCGTTTTGTCTCCCGGTCATTGGGGATGATGCCGAAGTCAATATGGGTCGAATCCAATGCAATTTCAGGCGCCATTCTCATGGGCATGTCAATGGGCGGCGCCAGTCCCGAAAGCGGGTCCTTCGACTCAACGTCGTCTTGGTGCATGGTGGTCGCATACAGGATAAACAGCGTAATCAGCATGAGTACAAGTACCACAATATGGCGGGCACGGATTCGCATGGATTATTGTGCCTTAAACGAAAGCCCGAAGCGGGTGGCTGCGTCTTCAAGAGATTTGTCAAGCGCCTGGTACTTTTCTTCCGTCATGGGCGTATCCAGTTCAATGCCCAAAAGCAGTGCGCCCACTACAGGTTCATAAAGGGCGCGCACAGGCCGTGCGTCCGGGCATTCGCGGTGAATCCGTGTCGTCATGGCATCCATCAGCACCGGGCTTATTCCTTTGAATACGCTGCCCGTCATGACCACATCGAAACTGTCCCGGCACATGTCAAGGTGTCGCGCCACGCCCAGCACCATTTCGCCCAGGTACCGGCCGCCCCATTCCAGAATATCACAGGCGATGGGGTCGCCTTCGTAGGCGGCGTCAAACACCAGTTTCGCCATGGGTTGCAAATCTTCATAGGTGATGCGGTTGTAGTACATCTCACGGAACAGTGCCTCCGCATCGGCGCACCCCGAACGCTCCACAAATTTCTGGGTGAGTAGAGTGGGACCGGTGATGCCATCGCGGCTGCGCCACATGGCTTTCAATCCTTCGGTGCCAATGCTGGAGCCGCTCACCATGTCGCCGAACTCCTCGCTGATGCCGCCCACACGTGTTTCTTTTCCTGCACGGTTTACGCCTGCGCAGACACAGCCCGTGCCGCAGGCGATAACAATGCCGAAGGGGTCCTTGGTGCCGCCACGCAGGCCGCCCATGGAATCGTTACGAAAAACC
>CAZBNU010000325.1:0-3589 GCA_964493075.1 uncultured Nitrospirales bacterium
GGGCTGCAAATGCCGTTTGCGTACCCGCGCCTGTTTATGCTATACTTTCGGGGCTTGTCTGTCAGGTATTTGTGTGCCTTGGCAGGGCGTATGCGTTTCTATTTTCCCCCATGCCTCCATATCTGGAGAGGCGCGTTTAAGGAGAATCTGTTGTGAAAAAGGGCATTCATCCCGCAAATTACCGCGAAGTTGTGTTTATGGACGTCGGCGCGGACGTTAAATGGATCACGCGTTCCACGGTCGAAACCTCACGCACTATTGAACTCGATGGCAAGGAGTATCCCCTTTACACCCTTGACCTGTCCAGCCATTCCCATCCCTTCTTTACAGGAAAACAGAAGTTTGTGGATAGCGAAGGACGTGTAGAGCGTTTTCAGAAAAAGTTCGGCGCTGTTGCAAAATCTGGCGAATAACCGTTTATGGAAGCGCAATTGCGCGAAAAGCTGGAAGCACTGACCGAGGAACACGAGCGCCTCGCTGACACCATGGCCACGCCTGAGGTAGCCATGAATCAGGAGGTCTACAAAAAGCACGCCAGGAAATATGCCGAGTTATCTGACTTGGTGCATGCCTTTGCGCGTTACAAGCATGAGGAAGCGGGCCTGCACGAAGCACAGCGGGTGATCCATGACGAGTCCGACGCTGATATGCTTGAATTGGCGCACGACGAGTACAGTCGACTCAAGGAATCCCTTGCCAAACGCGAGGAAGAGTTGCGGCTGTTGCTGGTTCCCAAAGACCCCAATGACGACAAGAATACTATCGTTGAGATACGTGCGGGAACAGGCGGTGAAGAAGCTGGCCTTTTTGTGGCGGACCTGTTTCGCATGTATTCACGGTTCGCCGAGGTGCGGGGCTGGAAAATCGAGGTGATGAACTCGAATCCCACGGGTCTTGGCGGCTTTAAGGAAATTTGTTTTCAGGTCACGGGCAACAGCGTATACAGTTTTATGAAATGGGAAGGTGGGGTACACCGGGTGCAGCGCGTGCCCGACACGGAAACACAGGGACGCATTCACACTTCTGCCGTGACAGTGGCGGTATTGCCGGAAGCGGAAGAAGTGGAGATTTCCATAGATCCCAACGAGTTGCAGATTGACGTGTACCGGTCTTCCGGACCAGGCGGCCAGAGTGTGAATACCACCGATTCCGCCGTGCGTATTACCCACAAGCCCACCGGCATGGTGGTTATCTGCCAGGACGAAAAATCACAGCACAAAAACAAGGCCCAGGCGTTACGCGTTTTGCGGGCGCGTCTGCTCGACATCAAAATCCGTGAAGAGGCGGATGCCCGCGCCGAAGACCGTCGCAGCCAGGTACGTTCCGGTGACCGCAGCGACAAAATCCGCACCTACAACTATCCTGAAAATCGTGTTACCGATCACCGCATCCAACTGTCTCTATACAAGTTGCGGGAAATTCTTCAAGGGGACATCCTGGACCTTATTGAAGCACTCAATGTCGCTGACCGTGCCGCCCGCCTCGCAGAACAGGACTGATGGTCCCCGTCTTATGAGGCTTGTCGTGCAAAGGAAAGCACTGGCACGTCACCACTGATCTGCGGCCAAGCGTCATAGTTTCTGTCCAGTTCAATTCCATTTTCCGCCTTCATCACCCAGGTGCCTTTGGGCGCGTCCGGGTCGTATTCCAATATGTTCCCGTTCGGCCAGGTAAAACGTGTACCCAGGGTTTCCGAATCAGGATTCTGTTGCTGCAGGGCGGCAAGCAGCGATTCCGGTGTTTCTTCTGTCTCTGGGAAAAGGGCGATAATGCCAACGTCTTCCCCATTAAAGACAGCAATCATCATGGCGTATGATTCCAGTGGGCGAAACAACTGCCACCTCTGTCCCGTCGCCACGGCCTTTTGATTTTCCGGAATGACCACGGGCGCATTTGCCACCGCAAAATGCTGGTAGACGCCGGAATTATTCCAGCGACGCCAGTGACCTTTACCGGGAATATGGAAACAGTTCAGCACATTAGTTTCACCATCTTCAAGCATCAACGTAATCGGGCGGGCAACGATGCGTGATCGCCAACCACGATTGGCGCCGCCAGCACTCAACAGGTAACCGGGACCGCCGCTGTAAAGTTCGGCACATGCAGAAGCGCCCCGCCCGTAACGCACAAAATAGGGTTCCGGCTTGGAGAGCGTCCATGTCCGCAGATCATCCGGCAGACGATAGGGCAGTAGCTCCGCAAGCAACATGAAGCTGGAGTAATGCCTTGCCCTGCCGTCATTCCCGCCGGTCCATACATGCATATAGGCGGTATGGGAATCGTTGTCCATTTCCCTCTCTTTTTCCTTTACATATTGGCGGCGAAACGGCGGATAGCGACGCAGGTCAAGGCTGCCAAGGGTATACTGGAGATTTATAATATCAAGAATATACCGCGCCAGATTCCGGATTTGGGGCGCATCGGGATAGGCCTCAAGATTCAGCAGCGCCTGCAGCGTATAACCGATATAAGGCCGCGAGTTAAACTCATATACTCCTTCGTGAAGCATCTCCTCAAGATAAGCAATCAGCCAGGCCTCCAGACCGTTAGCCTTGTTGTTATAGTGCGGATTACTACGTTCTTCCTCTGTGCCGTATTTCGCCAGCCACTGGTTTTTCAGGTACCGGCTGCCTTCCGTCATTAGATGGTGGTTTTCTGTGTCCAGAATCAGTCCCAAGGTGCGGGGCGCCGTCACCAGCGGACTGTCACCTTCCTGATTAAGAAGCACATCCAACAGATATTCCCGTGTTTCGGGATACAAAAGTTCTGGATCGTTGCCGAACATGTACAGTATGGTGGTCAGGGTCACAAGGGTAAAATCATAATCCCCTCGGTGCAACTTCCAACTGGAACCTGCACCACTCCAAGGAGTAATGGAAGACATGTACGCGTTGGCTTCCTCCACATCCACCTGTTTCGCCAGTTTCGCCAACATCACCCGTGGCGCCGTACCCTTGCCATGCCGATACCAGTTCGGCAGCTTTTGTTCGCTCCAGTCTTTCACCACCTGCCCCCCTGCCTCTGTGGTTACGGTGGAGCGCACC
Source organism: uncultured Nitrospirales bacterium (assembly GCA_964493075.1). Taxonomy (GTDB): domain Bacteria; phylum Hydrogenedentota; class Hydrogenedentia; order Hydrogenedentales; family CAITNO01; genus SLFT01. Next base: position 3,045 of record CAZBNU010000325.1, read on the forward strand.
AACGTAGACAACGAGGTATCCATTACCGGCATGGCGTCTCCCAGAGGAAGCGGATATGTCAAATAGCGCCCTTCACCAAACCAGTCCGGCGTCAGTACGCCCAACGCCAGGGCTATAAGGGTGCCTCCAGCGCTGCCCAGCAGTACCAACCAGTGGACCATGCCAAGAACAGGTGCCTTTTTACGGGGAAAAGAAAACAGGGGCATCATACGCTCTCCAGGAATTGTCAGAAAACCAATCTGTACTTTCCTGAGTATGACCACTCTTGCCCGCAATGTGTTTCAGGAATCTGCGCTCAGGCACTTTCGCTGTGATTAAATGCTGGTGAAAAAATGGGGACTGTTCCTGGCGCAATTTCAAATATTGACGGGGAAATAAGGAGCGCTTGATTTCATACGATATCCATTTTTTACAGTAAAGGCTCGGCGACGGAACTGTCCCCAATTTTTTCTGGTGTGTGCGTAAAGGCCGCAAAAAAAACGGGGACAGCCCTGGCGCAATTTCAAATATTGACGGGGAAATAAGGAGCGCTTGATTTCATACGA
>CAZBNU010000326.1:0-3588 GCA_964493075.1 uncultured Nitrospirales bacterium
TTCACGTTTTACGGTTACCTGTGTGGCGCGGCCTGCTTCCCTGTACGCATCATGGTCCTCGATATCTTCGCGGGAGGTTTTGCCAGCGATCAGGTCTTTAATCGCTACTTCGCCGTTAAGCAGTTCTTCTTCACCAAGGATAACTGCGACGGGGATTTCGTAACGGTCGGCATCGCTCAACTGTGCGGCCATATTTTTCTTGCCGCCAAGATAGGTGAGTGTGTTAATGCCTGCTGTCCGCAGTTCTGCGGCGAGTTGCAACACATCGCGGGCCGCAACTTTACCCACGGTGGCGATACATACCTGCACCGTACTTTTGGGGCAGTCAAGTTTATTTAGGCCGCGAAGGGCGGCCATGAGCCGTTCAAGACCGAAAGAAGCGCCTACGGCAGGGACTTCCTGGCCCATGAAGCGGTTGCACAATTCGTTGTAGCGTCCGCCGCCGCCTACCGATCCCAGCGATTGCATGCCTACCGCCTCAATTTCAAAAACGGGTCCCGTATAATAATCCAGCCCACGGGTTAGGCTTGGGTCAAACACGGCTTCCGCTTCGGAGATGCCGAGGGCGTCCAGCAGTGTTGCCAGTTCGTTCATGTCGGCCAGGGCGGCATCGGTGCTTTCAGAAGCAGGAAGTTTTCCACGGAGCTGATCCACTGTTTCATGGCGGTTTGCGCCGGTAACAGCAATAAACGCTGCAATGGCTTCTATCACCGTTTCAGGCAGGTGTACCCCCGGAATAGGGTCGCCGGAATCGTCCACGCGTCCATCGCCAAGTTCCAGTTTCACATTTTCAATGCCCACCTTCTGGAGTTTGTCAATGACCCGCAGGGTATGCTTCATACGCTCCGGTTCGTTAATGCCATTGCCGGAAAGCAACGCATCCACCAGCCTGCGATTGCTGATGCGGATGCGGAACAGAGGAGTGCCGTTGTCCACCATGCCTACGGCGCGCATCCCTTCACAGAGGACGGCGATGACTTCCGCGTCGGCGGCCAGACTTCGCGCCCCGGCAATGTCCACATCGAACTGGGTAAACTGGCGGAACCGTCCCGGGCCCGGTTTGTCCGCGCGAAATACGGGGCCTATGTGGTAGCGGCGGAAGGGCAGTTTGATTTGATCCCGGTACTGGCTTACGATGCGGGCGAAGGGAACGGTCAGATCAAACCGCAATGCCGCCTGTTCCCCTTCGGGGGTTTCGAGGGTAAAAATTTCCTTGTTGACTTCTGCACCTGCCGCGCCCGTCAAGGTTTCCAGATACTCCATCACTGGGGAATCAATCGGGACAAAGCCAAAGCGCTCATAAACGTCACGTATGGCGTCAATGACGCCCTGCCGTGCAATCATTTCTTCCGGCAGGAAATCCTGAAATCCTTTGAGGGTTTGTGGTTTTATTCTGTTTTGTTTCATGTAAAAGGTTCCTTCGCCTTCACTATAGCATTTTAGCGCATCCGGTCTCATCAAACGGCGTTAGACGCCAACGTAGACGAGGCATCCCTGCCGCGTTGTCGTGCAACATAAGCCGTCGTTATACCGAACGCGACAGGGATGCCACGGCTACGTTGACATACAACAATTTTCTTTTTCTATGGTGCGCGGGAATATTTCACCCAGGACTGTCAATACCCAGAAAGGAGAAGATGCAATGAAAGGCTTCGCCGACTGGACTGCAGGCATACAAACCGGCGGCAACTGTTATTTCGGCGTTCTGTAAATGGGTGACGCGCATCTGATACCAGGCACGGCCGTCTTCAGAGGCGTCCAGCGTGAAATCCTTGTCCTGGCGTGTGATGCGATACCAGCGCTCCTTTATGGCGGAGGACACATCCTGCGTCGCCCAATCGGAGTAACCGGAATGAGTCACCACAGAGCCTAGCCTGCTGATGGTTTCATTCTCATATTCTGTGGACAACTTAATCCAGTTATCTTCATCAACGCGTACCATTAGACCGCACTGGTCATACTGGGAACGCGGTTCAAACCGGACATGAGCAGCAAGGATAAAATCTTCGGCGCAATCGGCCAAAAGACAATGGCCGTTGTCTCGGCGGAAACCATAATGGGTGCGCTGCCAGAAATCCGTTTCGCGGTCTGTGATGATTTCCAGACCATTACCTGTGTTCCACGAGTTCGGTTCATTAAACCAGTACAGCATTTCCTGTAAATATTTTTCGTTGAAAGTTTCTTTCATACCCATAAGATTTCTCAAATCTTGGAAGAGCCATACTTGTCTCTTCAGCAACGCGGCGGTGATGCTGCGTCTATGTTATTATAACCAAAAGAAAAGGCCGAAGCCATTGAAGACTCCGGCCTCTGATATCTCACAGGTAAACGCGCTGTATATTAATAGCGCCCGCGGCCACCGCCGCCGCCATAACCGCCGCCGCCGCCGCGACGTCCGCCACCGCCGCCGCCACGGGGACGGTCTTCACGGGGACGTGCTTCGTTAACGGTGATGGTGCGTCCATCCATTTCGGTGCCATTGAGTTTTTCGATGGCTTCTTTTGCTGCGGAGTCGTCGCTCATTTCGACGAAACCAAAGCCTTTCGAACGTCCTGAGTCGCGGTCACTGATTACGTTCGCGGAGGTCACCTCGCCAAACGCTTCAAACGCTTCGCGCAGATCATCGCTGGAGGTGCTGTAAGGGAGGTTGCCGACATACACATTCATAACTCTTCATCCTTTTTGCCATGACTTGAAACAGATCGAGAGTATGTCCATGGCAACAGACCACTTCGATGCGCGCCTCACTTGAGGCGACAAATAAACACACAAAAAAACATGGTGGAGGCGGCGGGAATCGAACCCGCGTCCGATAGTGCTTCCACATCAGTATCTACGCGCGTAGTCTTTCCTTTGAGGATTCGCCCTTCCGGAACGCGTCAGACTCGCTTTCCAGCATCGCTAGACAACTAAATACTCTCACCGGTACGCTGCCAACTCCCGGGTTGAGGCCCGCTGCTTTCGTCCTTATCCACTAGCAGGCGGTCGCGGTAAGGACGCGCTGCACTATATTAGGCAGCGAGAGCGAAGTTATTGTTCGCAGTTAACGGTTCCCGGTTTTTTACGAGGCCACCGGGGTCCTCGGCGCGCTGCTCATGCTTCATCCACCACCGTCGAAACCATGTCGCCCCCGCAATGAGTAAACACACTTACTGCGAAAGGCTCCAATGTAATTATACAATTAAGAAACAATATTTTGCAACTATTACTCTTATTTCAGATTCTCTTCGGTTTTTTCGCCGCGAGAAAGGGGCGTTTCGTTAACAATAGAAAGACACAGGTCAAGGTTGTCTGTCAGGATATAATCAATGTCTGCTTCCACAAGAATGCGGATTGGGGCTTCTTCCGAGGCACCGAACCAGTTCACCTTTATATTGTGCGCGTGCAGTTTGTTCACTGCTTCGCGGAGACCTTCCGTGCCATTTCCGTGAAAGAGTTGGATAAAGTCAGCGCCTGCTTCAATGGTCGAGTCAATATACAGTTTCCTGTCAAATCCCTGGCGGCTCATATTGCAGATCATGATGCCCGGCACGCGTTCTCACCAGGAGTTTTGCGATATTGTTCATGAAAGATTTAGGGATAAAGACT
>CAZBNU010000327.1:0-3585 GCA_964493075.1 uncultured Nitrospirales bacterium
TGAGAATCTCCTGCGGTACGGCGAAAACAGTCCCATGTCGGACTACAATGCCTTTGGGAAATTCCAGCATGTCTGTAATGGGTTCCCATGTTTTCAAGTCCTTTGATCGTGCGCCTTCATACCGGTGTCGCGTGTAGGCGTCATAATACACATACCAGTAGTCGCTGATTTTGATTGCCGTAGGTCCTTCCACCCAGTCAGGCGAGAACGGTTCGGAAGCATGACCATAAGGCCCTTCGGCCTTGTCCGCTGTGGCAATACGGATATTCTTTTTCGCTACCGGTACCTCTGTTTCGTCTTTAACAAACATAACGTAGGTATCGCCGTCTTTGACGATTGTGGCGTCAATGACATTGAAGCCGTCATCGTAAAAAAGCCTTGTATCTGTATAGGTTGTGAAGTCCTTTGTTGTGGTGCAGTAGATGCGATGGTTCAGTTTGTTGTCTCCGGACTTCGGTTCTGTTTCAGGGAACCGTCCGGGGATGGTGGTAGACCAGAAGATGAGATATTGCTCAGTTGGTGCATCGTAATAGATTTCGGGGGCCCAGCAGTTGTTGGCGTCGGGTTCGTGGCTCATGACCTTCAGCCAGGTTTGTTCGGACCAATGGATGAGGTCTTTGGAATGGGCAATACCAATTCCTTTGTCATGCCAGCCGGTAGTCCAAACCATGTGAAACATACCATCAGGACCAATGCAGATGCACGGGTCGCGCATGAGTTTGTTGCCAATCTCCGGTGTCAGGAAAGACTGGTCATTCTTCAGGCTGGTCCATTTCAGGCCATCATAACTGTAGGCAAGATGCAGCCCATCCTGACCGTTATCCTTGAAATAGGAAAACAGGTACGGGCCTTCAGCGGTCGCTGTCAGTGTTACGAATACAGTCAACATGATAATCAAGAAGGTGTGCATTGCTATTATCCTCAGGTTACTTGCCAAAATGTTTCTTTGCAAAGTCCAGATACTGCTGCCAGTCGTAGTCTGTTACATCATGCTTGCCCGTGCGGACGTGGTAGCCGACGGTACCAGCGACGGCCTGATTAACTTCCGGCATTTCCTCGGCGGGAAGTCCATCCGTGCCCAGCAGACGATACACAGGGTCAGCGTTCTTTGCAGCCAGGAACTCGCCAAGGGGGTCTGCCCAGCGGTCGTCTTCCGCGCTGGCCACATAGACCGGACGGGGCGCCATCAACGCGATGAGCATGTGCTGGTCTACCGGGAGCGCCGCTTCGTTGTCGTTGTAGGTGTTGAAGGTATCGCAGAACCAGTGGGGGAATACATTGTTGATGCGTCCCACGGTTTCGCCGAAGGCGCGTCTGCTTAACGCCGCACCGCCGCAACCGGAATTGTTGGAGATGACCAGGGCGAACCGTTCATCCTGTGCGCCTGCCCATAAGGATGTTTTACCCAGGCGTGAATGGCCCATAACAGCAACATGCTCTTGGTCAATGGCGGGGTCGCTTTCAAAATAATCCAGGACGCGGCTTAGTCCCCATGCCCAAGCGCCGATACTGCCCCATTCACCCGGAGCAGGCTTCTCCTGTTCCTCTTTGTAAAACAGGGGATGCACACCGTTCTTGAAGTCATCATCGAAATCTGGATCAATGTCGCCATAATACATGGTGGCGAGGCCGTAGCCCCGTTCCAGGATCATCGGTACGGGCCAGCGGTGCGCTGATTTGCCGCGAGACGCCTCTGTTGCGCGGTTATCAACTACCCCCATGTCCTTGTTAGCCCGCATCCATGCCGTGGATAAGGTGATGCCGGAATCGTCCTGTATGGTGTGATTGCCATAAAAATTTAGTCCCACAAACACCGGGACTGCTTCTCCCGTTCCCTTGGGCAGATACAACAGCAGGTTCATCTGGAGTTCGCCATTCTCGGTACTTACAATCAGCGCGACCTCTTTGCGTATGGCCTTGCCGTCCAGGGCGTTCTGATCCACCGATGTTACTTCCGAACGCATCTTAAACGCACCCGTCGGTGTTTTCCCATAAACATGCTCTTCAAACAACTGCAGGATTTCAGAACGACGTTTATTTATCCAGGTATCCGCATCGGTTACCACATCCCCATTCAGCATCACCAGCGGGTCCGGCAGCGTATACTCAGGCACCTTGGATTCATCGTAATTGGCATCGAATGCCATTGCTGAACCAACACAGACAATCATCAATAAAACGACCATAAACATTTCTGTTTTCATAACGGTGCTCCAGTTCCTTTGTCTCATCACTTTTCTTAAATCTGACTCCACGATTCTAACACACCATTCAGAAGCATAAAAAAACTTCTTACTATGTTTTCATCGCTTGACCTGCCTAAACCCATTCTGTTAGATTTTTCGTTATGAATGCACGAACAGGATATATACGTTTCAGCGTAACAGCCGTTTTGTTACTTGGGTTGTTAATCGTGTCAACAGCCGGTGCAGAAACACCGGTGGCGTTGCGTGTGCAGCATTTCACCGTGCCACCAGCCACGGGTCCCATTGCACATGTACTTGTGACAAACCTGCTGCAAACACCTTATAACGGTACCGTACAATTGGAACTTCCTGAAAACTGGGCGTGGAGTCCGAAGGAACAGCCGGTATCCCTGGAAGCAGGAGAAACCAAAGCCATCCCGTTTACTATCGAGAAAGCCATTAACCTCCAGACAAATGAATACCCGGTGAAGGCTACAGCCATCGGTGCTGGAGAAACGGTGGTACGCGAACAGACCGTGGTCTGCGCCAGTGCGCCTTATGGGAAACCGACCATTGACGGTAATCTGGAGGACTGGGCGGACTCCCTGCCGGTTGTCTTTGAAAAGAATGGCAAGAAAACGGTCATCCGCACCTTGTGGAACCGGCGCACCTTCTACCTCGCGGTGGAAGTGGAAGAGGATGTCTTCGCAACGGGAGACGCTATCCAGTTTTCCATTGCGGCGCTGAATACGGTGACTGGAACAAACCCCGAAGACTGTGCCCAACGCTATGAGTTTCTCATCAACAACGATTCCTCCTGCTATGTTCTTGCCACATCGGGCACGAAACTATCCATCGCCGCACAAACGCGATCTCTGGATAGTCTGAAAACCACCGATGCGGAGGTAGCCATTATCCACAAGATAGGAAAAACCCATTATGAATGTGCGCTTCCCTTTTCTGTGTTGAGCGATATACGCCCAAGCGAAGGCCGTGAATTTTATTTCTCCATATTGGTTCATGATCCGGCTGGTACCGGTTTAAGAGATTGGGGCGAGGCCGCAGGGCTATCGCCTTCTCAACGCAATCCACAGGCATGGTGTCTCTGGGGTAACGTGCAATGGAAAACGCCTCCTTATGACAATAAATTAGAATGGGGACTATGCTCCTCTATTCACTAACACGGTCGCTGCCTGTAACCCAGTTGTGCATTTGTAGGCGCACTATGATAGTGCGCCAAGCATACAGGTTAAACCCTGGCGCACTATCATAGTGCGCCTACAGAGTACATTCTTGTTTTTGATCGCGGTTTCGATCCCATAAGGTACTAACGAAAGGTGCTGTAATGAAAACTGTATTTTACCTGACAATAACGTTTTGTGTTGCGCTTCTGGCAATG
>CAZBNU010000328.1:0-121 GCA_964493075.1 uncultured Nitrospirales bacterium
GCGAAGGCGAACCTGTTGAAGGCGAAGGCGAACCTGTTGAAGGCGAAGGCGAACCCATCGAAGGGGAAGGCGAACCTGTTGAAGGTGAAGGCGAACCTGTTGAAGGTGAAGGTGAACCTGT
>CAZBNU010000328.1:221-3581 GCA_964493075.1 uncultured Nitrospirales bacterium
AGAAGGTGAACCTGTAGAAGGTGAACCTGTAGAAGGTGAACCTGTAGAAGGTGAACCTGTAGAAGGTGAAGGCGAACCTGTAGAAGGTGAAGGCGAACCCATCGAAGGTGAAGGTGAAGATGGAAACATCAATCAAAGGCCCTGCAAATCAGCACCAACGATTTACGTCAACGATGCGACTATTACCTGTGATGATTTCAGTGCTGCCCATGACGCAATCGCTGATGCCTTTAGCAGCATCCACGCGGATGACGGATGCGAGGTTGATCTCACAGACGCAATTCGGGTACGCCGCATTGCTTATATTGCGAACAGGAAAATTGCTTACCTTGACTTGGACGCCATTGCCGCAAAAACCGGCATGTTCGAAGATGCATCCTATGACTACACCGTTGCCATGACCCGGAAACTCTTCCATCTTTCCCTGATGTTCAAACCGGGATACTATCAGATTAACTATCATATTCCGGATGAAGACGGAGATACCCTGCGTAATTACGGCACCCTGAAAACCCAGCAGATTTTGATTGAGGACGAGTGCAAGGGATGCCTGGGCTGTTACCGTTGCGATGGCTTTGCAAACTGCCGCCCCGTGCCTGAGAACTACATGGAATTGAAACGGCTTATCGGGGATTACCTGCTGCTTGGCCTCGCACTGCTTTCGCTGGCCTGCTGGCCAAGCATCAAGCGCTCGCGATAAAGACATAAAAACTGCAAAAATGCGGCAACACGACCGGCGCATGCTGGCTTGTGTTGCCGCTGTTTTTTATACTGCGGTTTTGTCGCTGCCCTGCGTGTGTTTCGAGGCAACCTGGGCATCGTTTTCAGACAGGACACGGTTATAAATCTTCACGTCGGCAATGTAGCCTTTGAACTGATAACTGTCGTTCGGACCCGCGCTGTATTGGCCTACGTGCATCGGCTTTTCCCAGGGCAGACCGTTAACCATGCCTGCTGTTTCAGCCACAAGCCGTCCGTCCTGATAGAGGCGCGCTGTGTTGCCGTCGTAGGTGGCGGCAATATGGGTCCACTCGCCGGGCTTCAGTTCGCCACCGTCACAATTGATGCCGCCCACATACCAGCGCCAGCGGCCGCCAAGCTGCTGCAGGAACCAGCCGCCCTGATTCCATTCACCGCAACTGAGCACGATGGGCATTTCTGTCTGTTCAGTGGTCTGCACCCGGCATTCCACGGAGAAGTTGCTGGAGACGCTGAACTCGGGCCGATAGTCATAGGTCACATAGCCGCCGCGCCGCAGGTCCAGCGCATCACGCCAAAGGTGGGCCCTGCCCTGCATGGTTCCCATCGCCACGGCGCCATCATAAAAGATACCGTCGGGTTTATCCAGGAAGGTGCTGACAAACACAGGCTCCTGTATTTGGGGCAATGCAGCTGCGGTTACGGCGGGGATTGCCTGACTTTCCAAGCCACGCCGGTTGACAGCACGCACAGTGTAGGCAAACAAGGTGTCCTGCGCGGCGCGTGTGTCCTGGTAGCGCAGTTTTCTTACCGGTTCCTCTGTGATGCGTTCAAAGTTGTCGCTGCCTTCGGGTGCACGGTAAACATTGTAGGACAGCGGCAGTTCCGAGGTTTCCTCCCAGGCCAGTTCCACACGTCCAATAGCCGGGGCCGCCTGCAACGATTTTGGCGGGGACGGTGGGGACGGTTCCGGCACCGTGACCGTGCGGCGAATAGGTGCGGTACGGCCTGAATCGGAACAAAGCACCAGGGCGTAATGCTGGACGCCTGCCGGGGCATCCCCATCAGTAAATTCAAAAAGATTGGTCAGGTCGAGCAGCGTTTCGGAGCTGGGCTCAAAAGCCGCGTCGCTGCCGCGATGCACTTCACCAAGCAGCCCAATAGTGCGCGCACTGCGTTCCCAAGCCAGATGTACCCTGCCGTCGGCGTCAATAGCGGTTTCCAGTTCCGGCAGCGGTTCGGGCAGCGGCGGCAACACAAACTGTCGCGCATAGCCGTCCACAATCGCCGCGCCCGGCATATCCACGCGGGACTGTGCCAGCACGTCCCGTCTGCCCTGTCTGATGATGTCCAGCATCTTCTGGTAGTGGGGATCATCCGTCGAAACAAAAGCCGCCATGGTCTCGGCCTGGGTGGTATCTTTGGGTGGCTGCTCGCCCTGCTTGTGCCATTCTTCCAACGGCAGTACCCCATGGGCATAGCCATTCACCAGCAGGCGTATGCGACGATGGCGGGTTTCCACTTTGCGGTTCTGGCATAACGCAAGCCCTGCGCCGCCTGCCTCCTTCGCCAGGGGTGCGCGCAGAATGCGGCTCATTTCCGGTTCACGCAGATTAAACCAGTCGCTCTCGAACTGCACCTGTCCGTTATTTTCGTGGCATTCCATACAGCCTGCCGTGCGCATCTCGGCCATCAACGCCTCTTTGGTGCGGGGCCAGTCCAGCAGGGAATGTCCCGTTGCTGTGTACTCCCAGGTGCCGTAATACGCGCCGTTGCCGTCAATCCACGCCATCAGCAGATCCCGTTCCGTGCGCGTCAGGTTCGGGATGCGCTCCTTGTGGCCCGTGGCAAGCACTTGCGCCAGGGGCGCGATGGCGGAGCCGTGGGCGCGCGGCGGCAGAATCTGCGCTGCGTAGGGCGCTGTGCCGTTCATGCAGTCAATCCCGGCAATCAGCGTAGCAATCAACTGGGATTCGCGCCGACTGACCAGGTTCTCATAACTGATGTTGAAATGCTCCGTCCAGCCGCCGCTCAAATCCAAATCCGCCTTAAATCCCTTTTCGCCGCCGTGGCATTGCACGCAGTGTTTATCCAGTATGGGCTGCACCATGGACGGGTAGTCCAGGTAGCCGCTGCCCCAGGATTCCGGCCTGGGTCTTACCGGTTCGCGTAGCAACGCCTCGCGTCGAAACTTGTTGACCGGCGTGCTGAATTTATGTTCGTGGCAACCGATGCAGGAACGGGTTACACCCGGCGCGGCCTGCACAAAAGTACGCATGCTTTGGATCAACCGTCCGTCTTCGTCCAGGGCCTGCAAAAAGACGGCACGTCCTGCTGGCACCTCGAAATAGGCGGAACCGTCCGGTTCCACGGGTACAATGCCGAGATAGTTTTTCGCGCTGAACGCCAGCGCGGCGCTGATCAGGAAGGTCTGATTGTAGATGCCCATGTTGCCGGGGGACGCCGTGGCGCGGGACGTTTCCTCAACAACGCGCAACCACTTCACCTCGCCCGGTTCCACACCGGGCAGCCCCTGGTAGATGTCCTGAAGGAAGAAGACGCCGGTCTTTTGTTCGGGTGCAACATGTTCCGCAATCTGCAGCGGTTTGTCTGCGGGGTGAATCAGCATGGGGTCATGCAGACAGATATCCGAATCTGCCA
>CAZBNU010000329.1:0-3532 GCA_964493075.1 uncultured Nitrospirales bacterium
GCATGAGAAACGCGTTGTAAAACTGCCCGCATAGTTTTTTCCTTTTGTCTTTACTATAGTGGGCTATGCCCACAACCCAGAATTACTTTCATAAGAGTAAGCACCACCGCCGTCATTCCGGTTTTTTCGGGCAACTATGCGAATGCGGTGCTTTGCTCATAAAACTACATCTATTCGTTATCACCTTTTTTTACAAAAGTAATCCGCCCGAAAAAGACCGGAATCTATAATGTAACACGAAGGCCTTGTTGTTACTCGTGGATTCCGGTCTTTTATTTTCTTCTATCCATCAGAAAATAAAAACCGGAATGACGGTAGTTGTTGTCTACAGGTCAAACTTACAACAAATTGTCTGCCACGTAATGGTAAGGGCCTACAAGCAACGCATGGTTACTACCTGAACAAGCCAGTATTTGTTACAATGGTTACCAAGTCATTATTATTCAGGAATACCTTATGAAACATTTGCTTTTCATTCCTATTGTAGCATGCCTTGTAATGGCATGTATTGTCGGGCATGCTACGGAATCAATCTCAGGCAATACCGTTGAGAATGTTCTGGCGCTGCATGGTCTGCTTGAAGGCAACAGTCTTATCATTGAATGGCAGGAACGATGTCCCGCCTTGGATGATGTGTATGTTCACGGGTGCCGTTTGGAGGCGCATGACGGAGGGGTGTTTCGAGATGTGTATTTCACAACAGAAGGCGTTCTGCTGGACGATGAAGAATTAGAGGCTTTGGGCATCGTGCAAAAGAAATGGGAGGAAATGGACACTTCGTTTTCTGCGCACTATGTTTCTGGCAATGTTCGCGGAAAAGCAGTGCCTATGCCTGCGAAACGGTACCTTGGAGTTCCAACTTACACACTGGCGCCGATTGATCATGATACCCTTCTTGCCGCAGATGCAGAACGGGAATCCCATGAAGGAAGTTCACTGATTCGCTACGGGGTAAACCGTGATATGGACCCGCCGGTTGAATTCTGTGGTGGCGATTATAATGCTGGAATTTTTCACGAAAACGAAAATGGTAGTTGGCAATGGGAATTAGATGTTGAAGCGCCGGGCGCTCTTGCGATGCGTATCGGGTTTGACGCACTATCACTTCCAGATGATGTTGAACTGTATGTTTATAATCCACAGGACAGGGCGGAATACTACGGACCGTTTCGTTCAGGGGAGTTTGTGTGGTCGCCATCCATTATGCGTGATACTACGGGCATCGTGTGTTTTGGTACCTCCCGGCAATCCCTATCCTCTGTAAACCTGACAATTCCTCGTATTATCCATGTCTACCGATCGCCTCTGCTCGATGATAAAGCGCTTGGGACATGCCATGTGGATATTGCCTGTCGTCCGGAGTGGGAAGGGCATGCGACTGCGGTAGGTCGGCTTGGGCTGGTGGATTTTGATGCGTGGGCATGCACCGGTGCGCTTATAGTTGCGCCCGGTTATAGCGATAATCCCCCCTTTCTGTTGACAGCCAACCATTGTATCAGCCTTCAGGCGCAGGCAACCACGCTGGAAATATGGTGGCTCTATCAGCGCACGGCCTGTGATGATGAACTACCTCCCGATATGAACACTGTACCGCGGTCTACAGGAGGCGCAACCCTGCTTGCCGGATCAACGGCTACTACCGGGTCGGATTTTACATTGTTGCTGTTGAATGAACCTGTACCTATAGCAGCGGCGTTTCTGGGATACACCACCCGGCCTGTTTCTCTTGATGAGTCGGTGGTCTGCATTCATCACCCGCAGGGAATGGAGAAGAAGATATCTTTTGGTTCTACGTCCGATGCCGGTAGCCCCCGGTTGAGTGGGCAGCCCTTAACCCCTTATGAATATTTTTATGAGGTATTGTGGACGGAAGGCACCACCGAAGGGGGGTCATCGGGAAGTCCATTGATCCTAATGGATGCAGGACAAATTATCGGACAACTTTATGGTGGTTATGCGTCCTGCACCGCAGTGGATGAGCCGGACTATTTTGGAAGGATGGATGTGACCTATCCGCTTATTGAACCCTGGTTGGATGGTTCCTACCCCATAGAAGGGGAGGAAGAGGAAGGCGAAGGGGAAGTTGAAGGAGAGGGCGAGGGAGAACCTGTTGAGGGTGAGGGCGAAGAAGAACAAGAGGGGGAAAATATAGAGGAAGGGGAGGATGAAAGGTGTTTGTTCGGCTTGGTGCGGTGTCCTGCCACCGAACAAGGCGTCCGACTACTTCACTACCTGGAAGTTGCTGTGCAGGTGCTGCTTTCCTTCTTGGGAATCTGGCTGTTGCGCGCAATTATCTTCAGAAACAGCCTGTAAACGTTAGTACCTTATTTCTGAGGTACTGCTATAAACACAAAGAAGTTGAATCATGGATTACGTGTCCTTACCGTCATTCCGGTTTTTTCTTGCTGATGGCAATCAGGAAGAAAAAGACCGGAATGACGCTGTGGTGGTTACTCTTGTGTATGGATATCTGGGTTGCGGGCAACGCCCGCGTTAGTACTCTAAACAGCATCTTCCGGGTCAAAAAGGTTTATGATCGCCCGCGCTTCATCGGCGATACGGTCAAGCATGTCCAGCATTTCGGTTTTGTTTTTGGGGTGACCGGATTCGGTTATTTCCTTTGAAAGCAGGGTGCGTGCGCCCCGGGCCGTCATGCCCTCATGCTCCCGGAGTGTCTTGATGCGCATAATGATGTCAATATCTTTTTTTTCATACATGCGTACCCCAGTACTGGATCGTCGTGGACACAACTTGAAGAAGGATTTTTCCCATTGGCGCAACACATAGGGCTTTACACCGGTGAGTTCGCTGACTTCCCCTATGCTGTATATTTTGTCTTCGATCGTCTGATTCATGGGCTGCTCCCGTATCTGTTATGTTAGTGGCGTTTTATCCTGTGTCCAGACGGTCAGGTTAGTGAGGTCCCTCTTTTTGCCGGGCAGCAGGCCACCCAACACAAAACCGACAACAAATAATAACACATTTGCGATGAGTCCGGTGTAGTAGTCGTCGGTGGCAGGCAGTACTTCCGTGGGCAACCACGGGGGCAGCCACCCGAACCGTCGCGCCACCATGAAGGAGGTGTACAGCATGGTAACCAGCACCCCCACGCCGATGGCGCGCCCATCTCCCCAGGTGGTGAGGAAGCCAAGCATAAACAAGCCAAATATGCCGCAACTCAATAGTGCTGCGAGCACAAACCCCATGTCCTGAAAGGTCTTCACATCAAGGGTGTTATACCATAGTGCCACCACGATCATCAGCACCGAGGCGACAATGGCAACACACTGGGCCGCCCGCAGGTAATGGGCGTCAGTTTTGTTTCTAACCAGGTGCCGTCTGTAAATATCCACCACGCTCAGCGTGGCAATGGCATTGATACAGGAATCAAGCGAGGACATGGCGGCTGCAAGTACAGCGGCGATGACCAGACCAGATAGACCGGCAGGCAGATGCTGCAACACAAAATAGGGGAGAATACGTTCCGCCGCCGTGCCGTCCGCACCGGTCAGTATTGCAAATGCGGTGGGAT
>CAZBNU010000330.1:0-3478 GCA_964493075.1 uncultured Nitrospirales bacterium
ATGACATGTTCCGCACCATGATCCGTGCTTTCCTCCCGCACCATACGCCGATAGGCCTGGTAAGTGCCGTAACCGCCCATGCCGAAATTACGGATAGGTTCCCCGAAATGGGCCGCGAGATATTCCTGCCAGGTCTCGCCGTCGCTTACCTGATGGCACTGGGTGAAACTGTTGCCATAGGTGTTGATGCGGCACGGCTTGTCCGTATAGGCCATTGAAGTGCGCGCACCGTTGGGCTGTACCGTGGAAATGGTGCGCGATCCGTCCATGCCATCCTGCGGCATGGAGTTGCCCAGAATATATCCCAGTTCCGGATCAAACTGCGCCCAGGTGGCGGCTTCGGGAGAGAGAAAGGTATCCACCACCGCCTTATCCAGTGCGCTTTGCCTCAGGTATTCCTCATACGTCGGCAGCGCAGCCGCATCCTGCGGAATGGGCTGTTCGCAGAAGGCGGGCACGCATAGGGACGCCAGCAACAACAGGCTCTGGGCAGCGGTGGCATTGCACATAAAGGAATCTCCTCTTTAATTCTTGTCTGAACGGGAAGTGCAATTTTCCGCCGATTAAAGTTGCCGCACCTCGCGCTCAAAAGTACTCATGCGTTCCATGAGTTGTTCCACAATGTCAGGATGCGCTTCGGCGACATTATAGAGTTCGCGCGGGTCATTTTCCAGATGAAATAATTCCGCATCGGCCCTGGCATTCTCTTTGCGGAGTTTCCATACGCCCCGACGCACGGCCTGCAGTTCCAGACCCCGGAAGTAATAGAAATAGTCGTGAGGCGATTCCGCCTCGTCGCAAAGCAGCGGTAGAATGTCGCTGCCGTCCAGCGTGCGTTCTTCGGGAAGCGTTGCCCCCGTTACCGCTGCAATGGTGGGCAACAGGTCCATGGTGGATGCCACGTGGGCGTTTCTCGTGCCTGCGGGGATGTGTCCCGGCCAGCAGGCGATCATGGGCACACGCATGCCGCCTTCGTAAGTGGTGCCTTTCGCGCCGCGCAAGGGACCCGGTGAACCGCCATGCCAACGCTCCACATTCTCGTTCAGCATTCGGTCGGGCAAGTCGAGCCAGGGGCCATTGTCGCTGGTGAAAACAAGCAGCGTATTTTCGGCGATCCCCTTTGCCGCCAGCGTTTCGCGGATACGTCCCACGCCCCAGTCAATGGTCTCGATCACATCGCCATACAGACCGCCATCGGAGGTGCCCACGAATTTCTCGGAGGTGCTTACCGGCAGATGGGGCATACTATGCGCAAGATACAGGAAGAAAGGTTTTTCATCTGCTGCTTCGATAAATTTGACCGCTTCCTCGGTATACCGTTCCGTGAGCGTGGTCTGGTCTACGGGGTATTCAATAGGTTCCGTATCACGGTAGAGTTTCAATGGTTCATCGGTCTGCACGAAGGGTTTGCGCATGTCGTTGCTATAAGGCAGGCCGTACCAGGAATCGAAGCCGCGACCGGTAGGCAGTAGTTCCGGGCGCTGGTGTCCCAGATGCCATTTACCTATCGCCATGGTGCGATAACCCTTGTCCTTCAGCATATTGGCGATTGTGATTTCCGACTCCGGCAGATGCATCTTACTGCCTGGGCCGGTGTTGCCGGGCATGCCGCAGCGCACGGGGTAGCGGCCTGTCAACAGTGCCGCCCGTGAGGGGGAGCATACCGGCGCCGCCGCATAGAATGACGTCAAACGCGCTCCTTCCAACGCCATCTTGTCCAGATGGGGCGTCTTGATTACGGGATGCCCGTAACAGCCGAGGTCGCCATAACCCATGTCGTCTGCGAAAATGATAATGACATTGGGCGGCGTCTTGTTTTGTGCTGCCGCCGGGAACATACCGGAAAATGCCGCCGCGCCTGCCGTGAGTCCCATACAATGCAGAAAAGACCTGCGATCAAGTGATGTTTTGTCCATGATATTATTTTGCTCCTGTGATTATAACTTCGTTGTACTTTTCGCCGGTTACACCATGATGACGCAGAATCATCTTCGGCGTGTCATCTTCACGGGTTACAGTGACGTGAAGAAACCCACCCTTGAGTTTGAGGTAGCGGTGTTCAGGCCGGAAATCGTCCTGATCCCAGCCGCCAGCGTGTACATCGCTTGAGGGTCCTGTGCCGAATTCCTGCAGCCCGGTTTCATCATCCACAGACACATACTGCCAGTGTCGGTCGCCGTTAATGACAATCATGTTCTTCATGGAAGCCAAAAATTCGCGCAGTTCCTGGCCCTCGTGGGCGAACACCTTGTTCGCATGGTTGTCCGACTTGTTTTCCCGGTCTGGTCCGACAAGGGGATTGGGGCTTATAAGGATGCGGAACGTGGCGTCCGACTCCTGTACGGTGCGCTTGAACCATGCTTTCTGTTCTGCGCCCCAGATAGTTTTTTCGGGGCCGTCGCGCATGGTGTTGGGACTCCGAAAATCGCGGCCTTCTGTCATCCAAATCTGCACATCCTTGCCCCAGCGCACGGTGCGGTAGGTCTTTTCCCCCATAGGCACCTGCTCGCGGAATATGGCAAGCCCTTCTTCCCAGGTCAACGCGCCATAGGTCATGCCTGGCCAGCAGTCATTGCGCAGAGTATCGTGGTCGTCCTTGATGAAATAACTCGCCACATTGCAGTGGAAGGCGCGCTGGTAGGGCATGGCAAACAGGCGGTTCCATTTGAATCGCGCCAGGTCCGGGTGCGGCGCCCAGGGCAGTGCCTTGTCGTAATACTCAATATCGCCTGTATGCACAAAGAAGTCAGGATTCAGTTTCAGCATGGCATCATAAATTTTATGGCCCTTCTCCGGGTCATCGCGCCGGGGATAGTCGCCACAGGTCACCACTACAAAGGAAATATCTTTTTCTTCTGACGGCACTGGCGCCGTTTTGAATTGCCCATCCACAGTACAGGTGGCGGTATCTGCATAGACGGGTTTCCCCTGCGCTTCGACCTGATAGATTGTATCCGGCTGCAAATCAGTCATGGTGTATTGGCATGTGAAATCTGCCTGTTCATCAACCAAAAGCCAGTCGCTTGCGTATTTCTGATTCGGTTGCGCCGTTGGCCACCATGTAACCCGCACCATACCCGAAGCGCCGGGAACAGCCCCTTCCATGGCTTCAATTGGATTACCGCCAGTCAGGGTGTCAACAGAAAGGTTCGCACCCGAATTGCGGCCCGCGTTCACCTCCGGAAAGGGGATGCCGTCCGCATTGCGGTGGGACCGTGCCGTCAGGCGCATCCACACAATAGCGCTGTTCTGATCCACCTCGCCAATCTTGATACCGTTGGTCATGTATACGGCATCATCCGCCACAGCGGAAAGCGCCAGTAGGGCGACAATAAAGACCGCTGTTGTAATCTCGCATATCGTTTTTTTCATTTCAGATTCCTTCCTGTTTTTGACGATTCCGATCTGTTGCAGGTAGCGCATATCGAAATCGAAATCGAAATCGGATATAGTGCATTACCTTCTTGTAATACAGCCA
>CAZBNU010000331.1:0-3445 GCA_964493075.1 uncultured Nitrospirales bacterium
CGTAGAGGTAATGGACCACTGCCGGCATACCGGGGATATCGCTCTCGACGCGCTTCAGTTTGTCGCCGAACCAGTAGGTATAGTCCATGGTGAAGGTGTCCACACCCGGCACAATCATATCGGCGTGGCTCACCCTGCCCCAAGCGTCATACTCCAGATCAATCTCGACGCCGTCGCCACGGACGATATTCGTCAGTTGGTTCCCCGCGCCGTAGGTCATGGCCATGGTCTTGTCGCTCAGTTCGCGGGTCATGACCTTGATGTCGTCAAAGAGGAACTGCGAACCGTTTGCGCCCAGATTCTCCACCGTAAACTGAATACGGTCGGTGGAACTGGTCACATTCGTCGTTGTATCCACAATCTTCGTCATCGCCTGCCCTCGTATGCATTCCCACGCACAGCGTGGGAACGAGATGTGAAACATCATCGTCCAACTATACATACACATCATACCACACAGCATCTTCGCCGCCAACATTTTCAGCAAGTGAGCGGGGGCATTCTTGCCGCCGATCGTCTTAATCCGTAGTTTGTCCCTGTATTTCCTTACTTTCCTTTTTTTTGTGTATTGACAGGATGGACGAGATGGACAGTATGGACGGGATATAGGAATGACGACCAAAACGGGGGATGGCGGCGTGACCGTATTTTCGCTTTCAGACTTCACTCTTCCCGCTTTTGCTTTTATGCGGAACCTGAATCCAGCATATCTAGCAGAGAATAACACATAATACATATATTACGCAGTATAAATAGGTGACTGTCCCTGGTTTCTAGTTTTTCTCCAACATACATGAAGCTTCATGATGTACTATCCCCTTTTTTCTTGAGATCCTAGTGCTACCAAGGCATCGCGAAATAGAAGATATTTATCTGTGTTGAATCGGAATTCAATTACCCCCTGCCATCCTTCTCGGAAGTCAGATGCCTCAAAAGAAAGGGAAAAGGTATTTTCTTTAGGGGTGTCAACATACAATTTCGCTATCTTGGGGTCTTGAACAGCGATATTTATCTGACGCTTCCCGTATGTATAGCAGACCACGCGTGCCTTTGTGATGGCAAGACAACCAGTAAAACCCTCCGAACGGTGACGATATCGTTTTCCGGGGCCATCAACGTGTTTTGTTATAAACCAGCCCCCCATACCCTCATCAAGAACAACAACTCCTTCTTGCTCAAGCACTGGAAGTAGTTTCTTGGGAATAGAACCACAACCAAATAACCGGTATAGAATTGTCTTCTTCATTGAATTTCCCTTTTCTCATCGGTGCCATTGGGGTGCGAAGAAGCTGATGGCTTCTTCGAAGGTGGGTCTGCGCCGGAAATCTTGCGGGGTGTAGTCGCCGTCTGCTTTTTGTGCCCATTCGGAATGGTGGCGGCCGTAGTAGGCGCCGTAGAACTGGTAGTTGGAATCCATCCACCGGCAGAGCCTCATGAGTTCCATGTCCGTTAGAATTTCGGTGTGATTATTGTCTTTATTCTTGGGGTGGTCGAAGTTGGTCAGGAGTTGATAGAGTTCGCTTTTGTGTGCGCCGAGGCTTTTGGGCGGCAGGAACGCGCCGTTGTAGTTGCCTTGGTCGCCCTGTTTAAAAGAGGTAAACTCGGGGATAATGGGTCCGGCCAATTGCCGTTTGCACAGTTCCTCGTAAGATACGCTGTAGTACTGGGTAACGTCGCCTGTGAGGTTCAGGCCGCCCTTGGGTTCTTCTCCGCCGTGGCAGGAAACGCATTTCGCATCGAAGAGGGGCTGTATGTCGGTGGGATAGTGGATGACCTGATGGGCGCGTCCGTCGCCGCCGTTTTCGATGAGGTCGCAGGGCTGCGGCTGGACCGTACTGGGCGGACGGGTCAGCGCCAGGGGCTGCGCCTTATTTTCCAGCAGATGAGCGGCGCGGTTGCTTTGACCGTGACAGCCGGAACAGGAACGGGTCTCGCCGGGCTTGTAGTTCACATAGGTGCGTTCCCGCTGCACTTCCATGAAATTTTCGTCCAGCGCCTGGTAAAAGATATTGCGGTTTGCGGGCACTTTGAAGTGGGCCGAGCCGTCTTCCTCCACCGGCACCACGCCCCACTGCGCGCGCGGCCACAGGGCGGCCTTCCATCCGGAGCTGCTGAGCCCGGACGCCCAGCGGCGGCCTGTGTCCCAGTAGCGGGGAATGGCTTCATTGATGCGCAGCCACTTGATCTCGCCGGGAGCGACGCCGTCCATGCCCGCATAGACATTCATCACCATGCACAGGGCTTCATTGCTGGCGGCATAGGTTTCGTTTTTTTGGGGTTGAATGACGGGCGGGATGCTGCGCGCCTTCAGCGGCATGGCATGCCAGCAGGACAGTTCCTTGTCGGCATGGACAAGGCGGTGCGTGCCGTCAATCCCGAGCAGATAGATGCCGTAGGCGTTGGGTGCCTGCTGGTAGTGGTCTGCGGGGTTGGCTTTGAAGGAAACCAGAAACGCTTCGTCGCTGACGGGGAAGGGATGGGTGTATAAATGGCCGCTGGCGCCGTCCCGGTCGTGTTTGTATTCGCCGCTTTGAGTCAGGAAATGCCAGCCCGGTTCCGTGCGCCGTTCAATGAACACGTGGGGGGTGAGGTTGGTCACGGAATAGTGGTCATCCCACTGGACATAACCTTCTTCATCGGGGTCCGGGCCGCGATGGCGGTTGCCTTTCTTCGGGTCCACAAGCATGACCGCACCCACACAGCCGCCCTGTGGGAAATGGCATGTGCCGACGCACACAAAGCGTGAATTATCGCCCGGAAGCGGTTGGGGATACATGTACACGGTGGTGGTGTCGTCCGCCAGTCCGTAGACTTCCTGAATGCGGCTGCCGTCGGGGTTCATGGTCCAGATGGTCTTGGCCACACGGGCGCCTTTGTCCACATACTCCCAGCGGTGGTACATAACGCGGCCATCGTCCAGCATGACCGGACAGAATTCGCTGACGAGGCTTGCGCTTAACTGTTCCACATTGCCGCCGTCAGGATTCATACGATGAAGCGTTGGGGCGACCAGATGGGACGAACCGCCGCAGAGCACGGTGTGTTCGCAGCGGGTGGACGAAAAGATGATGTTGCCATCTGGCAGGTAGTTGGGGTGAATGTCATCGGTGTGCCAGGATTTATTCCATCGCGCTGCTTTTTCCGCTTCGTCCTCCGGCGGGAAGAGTACTTGCCGCAGTCCCGAGCCGTCTGTATTCACTTCCCAAATACGAAACCCTGCGCCGGGATTTTCACGAAAATCGAACAGCACCTTGGTTGCGTCAAAAGAAAGGCTGATCTTACCGATGAATCCTGTGCCGCCGGGCAGGTCTCTGGCGTTTATTACAGGGCGCTCTTCCCCACTCCGCAGATTGTAAATGTATATGCCATTGTCGGGAAGGAAGCGGTCGGGACTGGTGCCGTTGTTGATGTCCGTGTAGTAGTGGTCTGAAGAATAGGGCTTACG
>CAZBNU010000332.1:0-3400 GCA_964493075.1 uncultured Nitrospirales bacterium
TTTCGAAGAACTGGCTTGTGTATTCATCAAGTTCTTTGTCCGTGCTGATGTACCACGCTTCGTTTTTATCAAAATCATGGGCAACACTCAGACAATCAAGACGCGGACAGGATGGGCTCGGCCCATTGTTCAGATAGGCGATTCCGAAGACCAGGAGTCCTATGACGAAAAAGGCTGGCGGCAGGAACAAGCGCGTGCGATACGGAATCAGGTTGATCTGTGGTGCGAGGGTAAAGACCAAAAAGGCGACTAGAGACGCGATTACCGCACCCGCCAAATAGGTCAGCGTGTACCCGAACATGACATACGCAGGCGCTAGAAGTACAATGGCGGGAAGCGCGAAAATCGTGCAGCAGGCTACAAGTCCCGGTGATGCGTCATCGGCCTTTTTCAGGCTGTAGAGAACAGTAAGACCAATAGACATAAAGGCCAAGGGCCACAACGTTGCGTAGGTTCCCCCGGGCACCTGCCACTGCATAAAAAACGTGGACAAAAGCCAGAAGACTAAAGCACCTGCCAGCAGATTCTCGGATCGGATTTTCCCGCGGACCAGACCCAACAAAAGCAAAACCACACCGATGGCAATACAGGTGAAGGACCATATATACAAGTCGTTCTGATACCAGCCCAACTCACGCAGAGTGCCCCATAAAATGCCGCCAAAGACGAAGGGGATACCGGTCAGCGGGAGTACCAGAAGGGCAGAAATCACCATGGCTGCCATATTGAGACCGAATCCCGCGAGTATACCGCCGATGGTTAGTTTTTTACGTAAAACACCCACCATCAGGACCGCCAGGACCAGCAAGGTCACGAGGAAAACAAAGGGCACGCTCCAGGACTGCGGATAGACAATCATGTGAGAACCTATGGTGTTGAAATACGTTGCGTTTGGCGCCCGGCAGTCATCCATTTCGATGTTGCCAAAGTGCCGCGCAAGGCCAAGGCAGTATTGCCCCTCGTGCTGCATACTGGCCAGGTTCAGATTTTCGGTGTTGTCCAACTCTGTATGGTAATAGCAGAAATCATCTATGAAGGCCACATTGAGACCGGCTCCCTTGTGCTCATCCGTTGGCAATATTCTCTTGTATCTACTGAAATCACTGCCGAAGGGCATACGATCGTAGAAATCAAACATGACCGATGTGGCACGCGGGTAAGCGTCAGCACTGGCCTTTGCCAGTTCGCGGATCACCCAACCGTTTTCCTGGGTAGTCTCAAACATGAGCGCCGGACCACTGGTACCACGTGCCTCGAGTCCAAGCATCACGCCAACATCTTTGAACCACGGATGCTCCACAAATGCCCCGGCGCCGCCGCCGCCGCCGCATTCCTCGGCATCAGCGAACACAAACACGATGTCATTCTTCAGCGGTGGAGCGCATTTGAGCGCCCGCGCTGTTTCGAGCATTGCCGAAATAGGACACAAATCATCAGCCGCCCCGGGTCCGTAAGGTGTCGAATCGTAGTGAGCGTCCATGGCAAAAGACTTGGTCGAATCTGTACCCGGTATACGCGCCAATACTGCGCGCCGGAAGTCTATACTATGTTCATGGGCACTCACATTCAAATAGAATTCATGCTCAACATCCATAGCTTCGAGTTGGTCCATAATATATTCGCGAACCCGTTCGTTTTCTTCGGAATTGGCGGGATGCGGTTTTTGAGCCATCTGTTTGTTATGTTGGAACGCACGGTAGGCTGAAAACTGATCCTCGGGGGCGTCCAACGGCAGGGGCGAAGGCGGTAGTGACATGTACCAGGCGCCCAGCGCCGCCAGCGCCGCCACTCCCAAGGCTATGGACGCATATAGTGTATTGTTCGACGGTTCTGAATTGTGAGTACTCATAACTACCTCTCATCTATTGCTCAAAAACAGGCTACTTAAATATGGACAGGTTGATTGCCTTCCCAAACAACTGCTAAAAATACTTCACGAGCCATTATGTGTGAAGAACAAGTCCTCTTTTTTTTGGGCCATCAGCATTGCTTGCTCTAGCAGGTTTTCCGGTGTAATACGAAGTTCTGGATAGGACTTGGATAGAAGTTTAATGGTTTCAACAGGACACGTGGGAACGCATAAACCGCATCTAACAGTCCCTGTTTACAGCAGCAATACCGTCATTACCTATGCTGACTGTTTTGGAGGCTTGCTTCGAAACAGATATTCATTCCATTGTTTCTGACGCTTGGAGTGCAAGCCGCGTTGCGGTGTCGCTACTGACAAGTTGAACGTGTTCCGGGAGTATTTTGAGCAGTTTCATGAGCGTATTACTAAGGTTAAGGCCGCCATCGCTGGTCATGTAGATGCCCATAACGGTTCCACGTGGATAGGCGCCCAGTTCCTTCGCCATGTCTTCGGGACTCAGGAAAAATTGCTTGTCCATAAATTTGCCGCCGCCTTTGGTTCCCCGCCATTCTCTGGGACGGAACAGGATGGTCTTCCCGCCGTCCTTGCCTTCGAGCACTTTGAAGAACTGGCAAAAGCCCCAGGTGCCGGTTGGGAGTGGATAGGGTACGTTGACGGGAAACACGCCCTTGATGGCGCCGTCCTTTTTGGCGTACTTCGGCAGGAATTCATTTTCAGCATCATGCCATTTGTTAAAGAACTCCCAGTGAACAACACTACTGGTTCCCAGCAGACGGGCGTCGGCTTCCGTAGCCGCAACAAAATTATTCTGCACGGTTTCGTCTTTCAGGGATGCCGGGTACGCATACAGATGGCCGCTGGGCGGCAGCATGAAGTAATCTTTCCCGGTCTTGTAACTCATCTCGTAGTACCATTTAAGCACATCAGGCGCGATGCGCGGGAGATGCGGCGAAATAGACCAGGTAAGGGGTGGGCAGGCATCGTCTCCCTGTTGACAGGCTTCTACGCGCTGACGAAACCAGTCTGCGCGGGTGTCCATAATAAACCTGACATTGTCGCCGTCGCCCACAATAAACGCGACATAGGTTTTGGTGGGATCGTAGGTAATATCCTCTGGAGGGTTTTGCTTTATCTCGTTGGGAACGGTAATCGGTGCTCGTCGCGTGGAGAAAAAGGAAAGGTTATTCACAGTTGTGGGGATGGCGCCCATGTTTCTTGAATCGGAGCATAAGGTCTGCGCCTCATAGAGGTATCCCCCGAGCACCATCCAGTAATTGGCATAGCCATAGACCCCGATGGGCTTGGGCCAGGGGTTTACGCTGACAATTTCGTTCACGAGCGCCCCTTGTTCTGTGTATCTGATGCAGCCGTTTACCAGGAACATAACAAACAACTTTTCTGAAAACACAAAATCAATCATGTCCGGGTTCATGTCTCCGGTCATCGCAGGGTCCCAGACCTTTCCCTCGTGTATCTGGTAACCGGGGTTGAGCATGGCGAGTCCGGTGGTGTCGTTTACATAATTTTCAT
>CAZBNU010000333.1:0-3352 GCA_964493075.1 uncultured Nitrospirales bacterium
ATGACTTCCTTGTCCACCAGCGCCTGCAAGACCAGTTCATCCTCCTCCAGCAGCAACGCGCTGTTCAAGGGAAATTCCTTATGATACGCCGGAACCACAAGACAGGTTTCCCCTTCTTGAAGTACGCATTCTTCTGCCTTGACTACATTGATCACGGTGACCATATCGTTCTTCATTTTCATTTGTATGCTTTTCCTTGTGTTTCATATACCAACTGTACTATGGAATTGTCCCATAACCTGGAAACGGACATCAAGATACTACCGCTACCCGTCATTGCGAGGAACGAAGCAATCTGATGGCACGCGATGGCCTATCTGTTCACGAGATTGCTTCGTTCCTCGCAATGACGGTGGTTGACGCTGTGTTGATGGGATTTATGGGACTTATGGGACGTATAAAGTGCGAATCCGATCCATACCGACAGCATTATCTATCCCATACTTCCCATACCTCCCATAATTCCCATAGCATCATCGAAACAACAATAACGCTCCTTCGAGCCAGTGTCCCCGAAAGCCGGTCACCTGCACGTTCACCAAATCGCCAATCTGCACGTCTTCGCCGGATACGGTAATGGCGCGATAGCCTTCTGTGCGGCCGTTCATGAGTCCGGCGTCCCGGGGATGCGCCTCGTCAATCAATACGTGCTGGGTCGTGCCCACGAGGGCTTGCTGCTGTTCGGCGTTGATGCGTTCCTGCAGGGCAATCACCCGCGCCAACCGTTCATCCTTGGCGGCACGGGGCACGTCGTCCGGCAGGTCTGCCGCTTTGGTGCCCGGACGGGGCGAATACTTGAAGGGGAACACCTGACTGAAGCGCACTTCTTCGAGCACCCGCATGGTCTGTTCAAAATCCGCATCGCTTTCGCTGGGGAACCCGACAATCAGGTCTGTGCTGATTTCCACATTGGGAACAACCTGTTTCAGGTAATGGATTTTGTCCAGGTATTCAGCAATGGTATGGCGCCGTCGCATGGCTTTCAAAACAGAATCAGCGCCCGCCTGAAACGGCAGATGCAGTTGGTTGCAGATCGCCGAACGCGCCGCCATGAGATCGGACAGGGCGTTGTCCCAATCTTTCGGATGAGGCGATGTGAACCGAATCCGCGCCAGCCCCTCCACCTGCGACACCGCATACAGCAGTTCCAGGAAGCCGTAATCATCGTCAGCGCGATAGGAGTTGACATTCTGTCCCAGCAGCCATATTTCCCGTGCGCCCCGGGCCAACATGGAACGCGCCTCACGCAGGATGCCTTCCGGCGAACGGGACACTTCGCGGCCACGGGTGCGCGGCACGATGCAGAAGGAACAGTGGTTATTACACCCTTTGGTGATCGCGATATACGCCTTGATGCCGTCCACGCGATCCTGTTCAATCCACTGTTCCGGCACGAACTCGCGCACCGGCCCGTCCCATTGCTGCCATGCCGTGCGGCACAACCGCTCCCCGCGTCGCACTGCTTCCAGCATCTCCGGTAGCGCAAACAGATTGTCCGGCCCGAAGACCAAATCCACCAGGGGTTCACGCTGCAGCAACGTCTCGCCCACCTGCTGCGCCACACATCCCGCCACACCAACAATCAATTCCGGATTTCGCTTTTTCAGCGGACGCAGCGTACCCAGGAAACTGTATACCTTGTTCTCCGGATTCGCGCGCACCGAACAGGTGTTCACCAGTATCAAATCCGCCTGTTCCGGCGCATCCACCGGCGCATACCCCTGCACCTCAAGCATGGACAGCATCCGCTGCGTGTCATGCTCGTTCATTTGACAGCCATAGGTTTTTATGAAGACATGTTTGCTCATGAAATAATCCATTGAAGAATACGCCCCTGTGTATGCCCATAGTATAAGCCATGCGGCAACCCTGAAGCATCTGCGTTGATCCGGTTGCGTTGTTGCCCTGATGTGCAGTCTTGCTCTGTGGTGGTATCCGACGGATTGGACGGATTGGACGGATCCATCGTGTCCTACAAGTTTTCCAGAGAATGAGGAGCAAGGGGAGTGTTGGCTTGTGGTATTTTCAACCGGAACACAATGTCATCGCAATCGGGACAATCATAAGTGTTTTTCTGGGGGTCATAAACACGGCTGATGCCGCCATCATCTATCTCGTTTCCCCCGATGCTGTAAAACCGTGCAACGTGTCCGTCAACGCGATAGCGTATCGGCTTATACGGTGTGAAGGGGTCACGGGGCAGCGCATCCAGATAGTCCGGTACAAGTTCTTCCAGCGTATCCGGCATTCGGTCGTGGTCGTAATAGAAAAGCAGTGAAGCAAGGGCACAGCGCGCACCGTTAAGCCTGGCTACGCAAAATACGGGGAAGCCATATATATCTGTAGCGTCTATTCTATCAGGATAAAAGAGACCCTGTAGCGCATATTCTTTTGCTTTTTTTTGTTCTCTGGCAAGAAAAATGGCGACGTTATAAATATCTTCGTTACCCACCGCAAGTGTTTGAGCAATATTATTCGTAAACAGCATTCCTTCGATGAAAGGCACCTGGCTCCACTCCTTTACCGCCATTCCTAATACGCGCATGGTTTCAGATTGTTTTTCAAAGATTTCGAGATAATTCGTATCCAATTCGTAGGATGATGAATTATTTGCAACCTTATTGATGATCGCCATTCTTGCGTTATTAATGGCTTTCTGTTCATCAATGGCTAAAAGCGTGACAAGTTCCCGGATAACGGTTTGTGATGGGGCGGCATAATTCAAGAATCGTTCCATATAGTAAGCAATCGAGTAAAGCCTTGATTGCCTTACCTGTTCATCCTGCAAGTAGTCGCCATAAGAGAATTGATCGCGAAACTGCAAGTATGTCGTAATGGCTTCATCCAGTAGAGCACGATCGTTTCTGATAGCGGCATCAATTGTCCAGTAGTTAAGAAGGCGCACGACTTCATTTATCTTTTCATAATCAGCCGCAGTATGATCCGGGAAGGGTGGCAACTGGATATGCGGGTATTTCAAGGCTTCGTGAATCAGAGACAACGATGCAGCATTCATGTCCACATATTTCCGCAATACTTCTTGCTCTTCTGAATCTAAGGTGTCTTCAGAATTGAAACGAATGTATTCGTCATCTCGCGGATACTGCATTTTATCTGCTGCTTCAAGAAGTAGTGTGATGCCGTTTGCAGAATCAGGCGGCACGGGAGGCGTGGCTTCCAGTTGTTCCAGGTCGGCAGACGAAATCATTCCCTTCATATATCGTGTTGTCGTAGCTTCACGATGGGCGTCATAGACAAAGACAGCAAACAAAGTCAGAAAGCAGGACAACCCAATGAGCATCCACCGTTGTCGCAGCAGTATTTTCAGCATGGCCATTCCTTTCATCGTTTT
>CAZBNU010000334.1:0-3348 GCA_964493075.1 uncultured Nitrospirales bacterium
TTGCCTCCGGAGCAAGAGGCCGCAGGTTCGAGTCCTGCTGGGCGCGCCATTTCTTTTTGCGAAAACCCCTGTAAACATTGCCTATTCTTAATGTTTATCTTTCCCGCTTCACGTTCTTTCAAAAAGTCGTTTTGGACAGGATCAGCCAGATTTAGACACATTTTTCCGCTGTCATCTGCAATATTTAGTGCAACGTGAAAATCCTTGTGCAGGTGCGTATGGAGCCGCCATTTTCCAGAATGGCTTTCACCTCCTGGATGGGGATGCTTTCGCGGCCTGTGTTGA
This sequence comes from uncultured Nitrospirales bacterium, assembly GCA_964493075.1. Lineage (GTDB taxonomy): Bacteria > Hydrogenedentota > Hydrogenedentia > Hydrogenedentales > CAITNO01 > SLFT01. The sequence goes on from CAZBNU010000334.1 coordinate 286, forward strand.
GGCGGTTGTTGATGCCACCGAATTTATTGCCGTGCGGCTTTTGGCTCCAGGCGGTTCGGTCCACCATGAGTTCGATTTTGCCATCGTTGTCGTGAGATGGTAAGGATAAACTACTGGAAATTGTTTTGTGAAGTAGATTTATGAGGCGATGCCCTCCTTTTCAGTTTCGGGCCGCAGTTCACATGCTGCGGTCCATTCGTTTCGTTACAGATTTCTCCTGCCAAATTGCAGGGTTGGATATGCCGGTATGAAGAAGGCAAATCCGGAAGCATTGGAGAAACAGAAGGTGAATATGCCGACGGTGCTGTTTGGCGGCAGGAAAGACTGCCCGGAGTTTGCTGTGTTTGGAGACGTGGTGATGTTGGAGGATGTGACGGAGTAGCCCTCCTGTTTATCTATTGTCTTGGCCATTACCTGAAACGGTTCAATTTGTTCGTAATGGCCAAGGCTAATGATTCTCAACGAATCTTGATAAGATTGGGGCCATATGAGTTCCTCGTGCATCACTTTCTTGTTACTGTCCCTCATATCGTGAGCAAGACTTGTTTTGGAAAAGGAAGTCTCCGTTCCTTACCTATTGGCTACACTACTCTCACCGGTGGGACAAATCGCAACGGTATTTCCTTCGGTGTGAACGGCATGGTTAGCGGATATGGCGATCTGTGCCAGCCGTTCTTCCATTTCGCTGACCACCGCAGTCGTATCATCCACTATACCGATATCAGTATTGATCTGGAAAGCAACGGTGACCTCATGGTCTGGATAATAACGCAAACTGGAACTATAACCTGGTATCCAGCCGCCGTGACCATAAACCGGTCCAAAGGAACCTGATTTGTAAATACCGACTCCTGCTCCATAGTAAACGTTGGAATCATCGGGACTGATTGGAACTGCCCGTAGAAGTTCCGCCAGATAGTTGCCAGGCATCGCATTCCCTCCGAACAATGAGGCCCCCCACTTCGCAAGATCGCGTGAATTGCTCACCAACCCGCCGCCTGTCCATTCAAATCCGGGGTGCCACACCATCATACCATCTGCCTGAATTGTCTTCCGTGGAAACCCAAAAGCGTTCTCGATACCCATATAGCCAGCGGCAAGTCCGGATAGCATTCGCCGATCAGACGGTGCCGTCAGCGTCAAATCAAGCGGTGTCAGGAAACGCTCCTTTATCTCTTCGTAATAGGTTCTGCCCGTAGCTGCTTCTATTACAAGCCCCATTAAAATATACCCTGTGTCAGTGTATGACCACGCTTTACCCGCCTCGAAAAGTGGTGGCCGGTCGAGAACAAATCCGACTAATTCCTCTGGTGTAAAGGGATTGTGCTTGTTGCGCCACCTGCGGGAAACTTCTGCGGCAAAAGGCTTAAGATGTACGTGGTCAGCCAAACCCGATTGATGGGTCAGAAGGTGGCGCAGCGTGATTGTTTTGTGATTGGGTAAGCGGACAAACCACGACCGGTCACCAAGCCAGCGGGACAAGGGGACATCCAAATCAAGCACATGCTCCTGGGCAAGTGCCACAGCCGTGGCGCCTACAAAAGATTTTCCAATACTGGCTGCAAGCATGCGCGAGTCAACCGCCATCGGTTTTCCTGCCTCCTTATCAGCAAGTCCCGTTGCAGCAACGTGGGTGGTGCCATCCTTCAACACGTAGGCAGCCGTTGCTCCCGGGAAGTCATACTTCTTCTGAAAGGCATCAAGGGCCGCTTGAAAACCATCCATATATTCCGATGTCGCCGCGGCTTCGGCAACGGGCGGATAGATGATCATAAGTGAATAAAGGCCTATCGGTATCAGTAGAGGCGAAAGAGAGGCAAATATAACAAGCCAAGTATAAGCACCCGTACGATTACACGAAAAGGTTTTGTCCATCATAATCTTTCAGATTCCCTCATCTTACACCGTAGCCTCAGGATCTGCGTCAGCGCCACGAAGGTATTATAAAAAATTACAGGTCTGTCGGTCGGGGAATAACTTCTGTGACAGATCCTTCTCTTGTAAACATCTCCTTGCGCTTCCAACAAACGATAAAAAGTGCAGTAACGATCAGTAGATATGTATCGAAGGGTTGCGCATCCGGAAAAATTGGATTCATAAGCGAGAAGTGGAAGAATGCCGACAGCAGGATGCTGCCACGTGACTTATTGAACAGGGCGGTTGCGATGATGCTTATCGCCAAGCATCCAGCAAAAAAGGCCATGAACGACCATTCACTTTGCTGGGTTCCACTTAACAGAAACGCTGGCAGATGCCACAGTCCCCAAATGACACCAAGAATCAGCCCGGCCCAGAGCGGAGCAAACTTCCTTTGCAGTAAAGGGAGCGCAAGTCCCCGCCAGCCGAATTCTTCGACAGGACCTTTGATGGCGGCGAGCACCAACGCTACAAGCAGAGCCGGAAAGGATGCAAATGGGAATGGTTCCGTAAAAAGATTCCCTCTAAGTGCGGAACCGCCAATGAAGATCAACGGTATGCCAATGATAAGGAAGGCATACCAGGCCACGCTGCAGCGCCAGAGCAACGCCCGTCCGAGGAAACGCCGCAAACCGCCGAAGCCACCGTTGCGGGCAACAAGAATAAACGCTGCGATTGCGGGCGCGTATACGGCCAGAAAAAAAAGCGGATGGTTGCCAGAAAGCTGGCCAAAAACGGTTCCCATAATTTCCGGGAGAAAGATGTACAGTCCAAGTATACCCCAAGCTATGCCGAAGGAGATCAGCAGAAAGGGAGCAAATGAACTAAACTGAACTCTGTATGTTTCAGGTGCTGTGTTGGTTGAAGACATATAGTATTCTTTCCTGGTTTCTATTTTGTTATTGTGGTTTCCGCATAATATAACTTCTACGTTGCCCGTCCATGAAATTTCTTCATGCCTTTTCGTCTTTGGAGACGTGGTGCAGTTGGAGGATGCGACTGAGTAAAAATGGCGTCAGACTTTTACAGCAGGTTCCGCGTGAAACTTTATGCCGAGGGCGCCAATGACTTTGAGAATCGTGTCAAAACTTGGATTGCGTTCGCCGGAAAGCGCCTTGTATAGGCTCTCTCGTGACACACCGGCAT
>CAZBNU010000335.1:0-3305 GCA_964493075.1 uncultured Nitrospirales bacterium
TCAAAGTCAACCGCCGTGAAGCCCTTCTTGCAGGCGCAGCAGCAGCCCTTCCGATTTTTGTAACGCCCACCAGCGCATCCGCGGCGGCTTCTTCAGATTATAAGCCCATCACAGGCGTATCAACGCTCGGGTTTGGCACGTATACCAACGCCGAACTGGCGCAGGAACTGGCCGCAAACAACATCACTACCATACAGTTGTTTCTCTCGCAAAAGGATAGCAACTACTGGCGATACAATAGCAGGAATGACGTGTCTGCCGTGGACGCATCGCGGTGCAAAGAAATTGCGGATACCTACCGGGACGCGGGCATTGCCATCCACAGCATCGGCGTGTACACCAACCTGATTCACGGTGATGAAGCAGAACGAAAGGCCAACATGGAGTATTTTGAAGCCATGTTCCGTATCGGCGCCGACATGGGTGTGAAAACCTTCATTACTGAAGCGGGTCACTACGAACCTGACGGTGATGCCCACGGCGTGCCCCATTATCTGAAGGAAGATATATGGAAGCAAATGGTTGAAACGGGCAAAACGCTGGCAGCAATAGCAGAGCAGTACGACGCGACTGTTCTGTACGAACCTTTCTATCGCGGTTTCCTTGCCACTGCCAAGCGGGTGCGCCTGTTCATAGAGGACATTGGTTCGCCCCGGGCACGGGTGCTGCTCGATCCTGCCAACCTGATTGAGTTTAACGACATCGAGGAAATGTTTGCGCAGTTGTCGCCCTACATAGACTGTATGCACGCCAAGGATCGGAAACTCCATGTGGACGCCGGTGTGGCAGCAGGCCAGGGAGACGTGGACTACGATGTTTTCGTGGCACAGGCGGCAAAACATGTACCTCACGCACCCTTCATTCTCGAATACGTAGGACCGGATGACTACAAGCAGGCGTTGCAGGTATTGCAGGATGCCATTGACCGCTATAAAGCATAACGCAGTGTATAGTTTTGTGCTGCCGCTGAAGGGCACAGTTTGGTACAGGCTGGCAATGGTGTTAAAATAAGATTCACAGAACACACCCGCCTTGGCGGGTTGCAGGAGTGACTTGTTTTTCGAAACAGAAGAAGGTACATGGGTTCAGCATGGGTATAGATATGCCAAAGGAAGCAACTTCTATAACAGACAACTGGTTTGTTGATGCCTTTGGTGAACTGTATCCGGTCGTATATGCCCATCGCACGGTGGAGGCTGCCGTTCCCGAAGTGGAATTTGCCGCGAAAGTGGTAGGGCTGACTCAGGAAGATACGGTACTCGATCTGTGCTGCGGCGCTGGCCGTCATCTGGTGACGTTGGAGCGCTATGGCGCGCGCCTCACGGGTCTGGATTTTTCGCCCCAATTGCTCGCCCGTGCCCGGGAACAGATTGCTACAACGACCGCCCTGGTTCGCGCGGATATGCGTGCATTGCCTTTCAAGCAGTGTTTTGATGTGGTGTTCAGCTTCTTTACCAGTTTTGGCTACTTCATGGAAGATGCAGATAATGCGGCTGCGGCTGCGGCCATGGCACGTGTGCTGAAGCCGTCAGGCCGCTTCTACATGGATTATCTGAACCCGTCAAGTGTGGCGCAGCACCTGGCTCCGGAAACACTACGCGAATCACAGGGGTACACGATTTGCGAAAAGCGGTGGATTGATCAAAACATGCGTCGGGTCAATAAACTTGTATCCGTGTCGCGGGCTGGAACAGTTGTGGGCACTACTTCGGAATCGGTGCGCCTGTATTCACTGGAGGAACTTACCGCACTTCTTGTGGATGTGGGATTGGTGGTCAAGCAGGTCTGGGGGAATTGTTCGGGCGGGGGATATGGACCCGACGCAGAACGCATGATCCTCTCAGGCACCAAGGTGGCAGCATGAATACTTTGTATGAAGATTACATAAACAATCTCTCCACCGTGGGCAGTCTCTTTTCCAGAATGCCCACGGCCTTGTTTGATGAAGTGTGGGAGGGAGGGGACTGGGCAGAGGGGGTTGCGGACGCCATCAACCAGACCCATGAACGTTTCAACACGGCAAAAGAGTATGTAGCGGGCAATGAACTGGTCGTTGCCACGGGCCAGCAGCCTGGTCTGTTTACGGGCCCCCTATACACCATCTACAAGGCGATAACAGCGATCAATCTTGCAAATCGTTTTAAGGCTGCGGGCGTTTCCTGCGTTCCCCTGTTCTGGGTGGCGGGCGACGACCATGATTTTGAGGAGAGCCGCGTTGCCCATTTTTTCACCAAACGGCACGAATTACTTAGCCTGTCCTATGCGCCTCAGGAGGATGTATCGGATAGACCTATGTACCGCGTGCCACTGGACGATCAAATTCATGGGTTTATAGATACGGTTGCCGCACAATGTCGCAGCGCGGAGCATACGCCTGAGATTCAGGAGTTTCTCCATGAGTCCGTGAAGAAATCAACCAGTCTGGCGGATTGGTTTGCCCGGATCATGGCGCACCTTTTTCGGGAGGTGCCGCTCCATGTGTTTCTGCCCTGGGAACGTGCTGCCCGCATTGCCGCGCTACCCGTACTTGTACGCGAAATCCGGTGTCCGCTGGAAAGTACGCAACTGCTAATGAAGCAGGGCCGCGTGCTGGAATCCATGGGATATGCTCCGGCGATACAACGTGCGGAAAACGCATGCAACTTTTTTATGGAGCGGGAGGGCCGCCGCCGGAACGTATGCTATGAGCAAAACCAATTTCGCATCCCGGAGACGCAGGAAGCCTATACGGCTGAGGCCCTGCTTGATCTGCTTCATGATAGTCCGGAACTGTTTTCGCCCAACGTTGCATTGCGGCCCATTGTTCAGCAACAATTATTTCCTGTCGTCGCGTACGTGGCGGGTCCGGGTGAGGTCGCCTATTGGGCGCAGTTGAAACCCTTGTTTAATTTTTTCGACCAACCCATGCCGGTGGTGTATCCCCGCGCACGGTGTGTGATCAACACTGTAAAGACTGGCCAGTTGTTGCGGCAATATGATCTGGATAGCCTTGCGGTTATGAAGAATGAAGATTTGTTGGCACGGACGTTGCGTGTAGCGGCATCAAACCCTGCGGTGGAGGTTATCGCGCGTTGTCGTCCCAGTTTGGTGGAGTTGCTGGAAGAGATGCGGCAGGGCATCAGCAGCAGCAGTCGTTTGCCTGAAGTCGCATCGGCTGCGGGAAAATTTGAACGGGAAGTGCTGACAGGGCTGGAGAAACTTGAGCGCCGTCTGTTGCATGCGGACAAGGAGAAGCGTCATACGCTGGAAGCACGGATTGAGCGGTTGCGCACCCTGATTGCGCCCATGAACAAGCCGCAAGAACG
>CAZBNU010000336.1:0-3284 GCA_964493075.1 uncultured Nitrospirales bacterium
CGGCACGCCTGAAAGTTACTGTGATGCGTTTGTGGTTGTCCATGTCAACAAACTGTGTTTCGCCGCTGCCTGCAACATCACCCGACCATTCAATTGTGACAGGAACATTACCCATGCCATAAGCACGCAACACGACGCCGTCGCCAGGTTCAAAAGGATACACCCCCGCAGGCGGCGCGACCAGTCCGGCAAGCGCTTCCTCTTCAAACACAACCCGCAAATCCAAGACCGCCGCCTTGTCGCAGTCGCTTTCAGTTTTAACAAGTGCTGGATCTACCCCCTCTCCTCCATAAATAGCAGGACACATAGCAAGCCATAGCGATACGGCAACGTAGAAGAGGCATCCCTGCCTCTTCGTCTTAACGCGGCATGATGCCGCGCCTACGTTTTGACCGTTTACAGAAAAGTTCATATATTATTCACCCTCGGCAACAGTTGTCGCCTCCAGCCGGGACACGCCATTTTTTGCATCATCAAGGGCGGGGTCTATCTCCAGTGCCCTCCGATAAGCATCAAGGGCGGCATCGTGGTCACCTGCCGCCTCATGTGCCTTGCCCAGATACATCAGTGGAACCGCCGCTTCAGGATGCGCCTCGTGCAATGTCGTCCACCATGCAATACGCTCGGCTGTCTCGGACACATCAAACAAGGAATCCAGATTGAAAGCTGTATACGGAGATTCCGGGGCTTTTAATAACACCTGCTTATAGACTTGTTTCGCCTGCGCAACCTTACCGGCGGCGGCAAAGACTTCTCCCTGCGCCACACAGGGCCATAAATCATCTGGATCATAGTCGCATGCCATGCCAAACAATAAATTCGCCCTCTCATAATCGTCTTGCGCCATGAAAAAACGGCCCGCTTCGGCACACAGTACGGCCGCCGCCTTCTTGCTTTCCGGATGTATCTCCACCATCTCTGTGATTACGCCAATACCCACATCTTGTTTCCCACGCATGATATCGGTTATGGCCAGCTGCAGTTGCGCCTCCTCCTTGTAGCCCAAGCTGTTTTCAACTATTTCCTGGAAAGAAACTGCAGCATCATTCAACTGTCCTGCCCCACGCAGTGCCATTGCATGGAACAATGCAATTACTCTGGAATGAGGGTAGTATTCCCGAAGTATTTCCCACTCGTGCAATCGTTCTTCTGCGGAATAATTTGTCCGAAAATGTGTATCCAGATTTTCTGCGGCGAACATCAGGGACGGCGCTTTCATTAATGCTTTCCGATATAACGCGCCCGCCTCTTTATGGCGGCCTTCTTTTTCAATCTGTAAACCACGCTGCGTCAGTAGCCACGGATCATCCAAGACAATCTGGGGTGTAGCTATATTGGTATTTGCTGCACGCGCCATCAGGCGATCAATGTCAGATGCTCCCAACATTTGCAGATAGGGAAAATCATCAATCACTTGTGAACACGATTCAAGCGCCTGCTTCGTGTCAGAACAGTTCTGGATATGCACAAAAATGCGTTCCTGGATAAATGTGCAATCGGGATATTGGCGGATTAAACGTTGGTATCCGTTAATTGCCGCCTCGCTGCGCATTCCAAAACAGGAATACAATTCCACCCATGCAGCAGCAAAAAAGCGCTCAAAAGGCCCTGTTTTGTAATCGATAAAAGCGTGGTTATGTTCCGGCAATGCCAGGAAGGGCCATAACCTGAAATCTGCACTGTTTTTAACGCGATACAAGGCTTTGACCATGCCGCGACAACCTTCCGGGATCACAATGCCGGAAAATTCCCCACGCATGTTCTCCGGCGTTGCGGGCCAGACCAGCTCGTAGACAGGAAAAAAGAACAGGTAGTTGCCTTTCTTGCCCGTAAGCCCCGATTGCGGTGTACACCATTGTGAGAAATCAGTCATGGGTTTGTTCTCGTAAAGAAGCCGCAATTGCATGGGGTAACCCGTATGCTTCAAAGATAAGGCAAGGTATTCCCCTGCACTCTCAAAGGGAGGTAACGAACCGGTAGCCTCAAGACCTGGCAGAGGGACGATGGGACGTAAAAAAATATCGTCGCCCTTTCGATCCCATATGGTTTCCACTGGTTCAAGCACCGCATTTTCATATTGACGAAGCAGCGCATCCATGTGATCTTGCTGTACAATGCGCAACACCACAAGGGTTGATCCCAAGGCTGCAATCACCACCACCACAAAACCGATTCCCATGGCAATCGTGCGCAGCCCGAAGAGGGTGCGCAGCCCATCAAAATCTTTCTGGTATAGTTTACGACATGCGCTATATGCTGTTGTGCATGTTTTTGAGATAAGATACCCCGCAGCCCAATAAGGCACAAAGGCCAGGTGAAAGAAGTGGCGAAACTCGTACAGGAGACTGGGATAAGCCCCAAAGTAGATACCGAGAAAGGCAACGGCGATGCCCAGCCGAATATTGGAAATACTCAACAATACCAAGGCCGCCAGCGCATATACCAGTCCCCATCTATCAAAGTGCTCGCTGAAGGGGGCGTATAGCGCGGCGCGATCGCGCAGCATATCCCCGTGACCCTGGGTGATGCGCGCCGCCTCTTGTGTCGCAGTGGCATTCACGCCTGACAAGGCCCCCAGCGACGCCAACCCCCGGGCAAACATATCCGCAGGGAACTGGCGCATCACATCACGCATAAACCTGCTGCCTGCTTCGCCATGTCCCGGCGAAAAATGCGCCTCCATAGGCTCTTTATAGCCGTTGCGTCTAGCATAGCTATTCACCACAGTAAAATCAAAGTAATCGCTGTAATGGTGGTGCAGAGTGTAGGAAGCGTAGCCGAAATCCATGCGGTCTTCCATGATCTCCGACACCCCCTGGGTAAATGCCTGTGCCGATGCGGAACCCTTGTCCAGATGTACACCATACATGACAGGGAAGCCAACTATCAGAAAAGCAAACAACAATAACAGGGAAGCGGCAAGTCGTGTCAGGCGGGGACGCAAAGCCTGCACCCGAGTAAAGAAAGCAACAATAACAATTCCAGCAGGAATACAAATCAACAGGTCCTGCCTGAACCCATATCCTATCCCGGCAACCAGTCCATAAAGCACGCCATAAGCCAGCAGGGACTTTCGGGAATGCTGTTGTTTCAGAAAAATTCCTAGCAGCAGAAAACACAACAACATAAAGGGGGCTTTTCCAAAATCCCGTAAGGAAGGGCAGGACAGCAGATAGGCAGGGGACGCTGCGGCAATCACGGCGCCCACGACACTCAACAGACGCCCCATGCCCAGCCGAAACACGCCATAAAGAATGGCCGCCATCACCACGTATAGAAAGATA
>CAZBNU010000337.1:0-3282 GCA_964493075.1 uncultured Nitrospirales bacterium
GAGGTAGGCGGCAATTTGGCAGGAAGCCCGAAACTGGCCGTTGCAGACCATGTACTCCGGCAGATTTGCCCCTGCCCAGGCATGGAACCGCGGCATGGTAGTTACCATCAACACTGCAAACCCGGTGATGGTGGAAGCCCACGCACCGGCAACGGTGGTCCGCCGCCAGAACAGACCCAGCCAGAACGCCGCACCCATCAGCGCCTGTAGTTTGAAGAACCACACCAGCCCGCTTGGCACGTCCGTCACCAGAAATGCAAACACGACCGCAGAACATGCCACCAGCAATGCGGCGACTCGCCCCACCAGAACATAATGGCTTTCTTCCCTGCCTAACACCAGCCAGCGCCGGTAGAAGTTCTGGGTAAAGAGTCCTGAACAGGAAACCATGAAGGCATCGCATGAGGACATTACCGAGGCGATGAGCGCCGCGAGGAATATGCCCACCAGTCCGGGCATGATGCTGGGCAGCAGGCGTTGCGCTACGGTGCCGTAGACCAGGTCGGCTTCAATCGGCGGGTTGCTGTCCTTGAACATCACCACGGCGCACATACCCACCAGCATCCAGGCAACGGTGCAGAAACGTTTGAGAAGGTTGCCGCCTGCAAATCCTATCTGGCCGTCCAACTCTGTTCGGCCCGCCGCGCATACGCCCATGGTGTGGGGTTGTGTAACAATACCAATTAGTGCGCTGAGGCAGAGCATAAAAATATAGAACATGTTGATTTCGCCGGGTGCCACAAGGCTAAACATGTGCGGGTCCGTAATGCCAGCGTGGAGCCCGGAGAATCCACCAACCGCCCTAAGGGCAAAAGGTAGCAACAGGAATGAAAGTAATACGGTAAGAATCCCCTGAATAAAGTCCGTGATGATGGCTGCGGACAATCCCCCTGCCATGCCGTAAATAACAAACATGACGGTCATGCCGATAATGGCGATGGGACGACTGATAGCGCCCGAGGTAGCAGCTTCGATCATGGACGACGCGCCCAAAAGAATTACACCGATATTGACGGTCAGAACCACGATGCCGATGACGGTGTACAACGCCGCCACACTGCCATCATAACGCTGTTCAAAATAGTCGCCCGTGGTAAGCGCGCGCATACGCCGGAACATGGGCGCAATCAGCCAATAGAAAGGGGTGCAGAACAGCCAGAGCCATTGAAACCAGATGCCGGAAAGACCTTCAACATAGGTTTTTGAAGATACACCCACCGCATCATTGCCGCTGGTGCCTGCGCCGAAGGAAAAGAACACCATCATGGTCTTTCCGAAACGGCGTCCGCCAATAAAGAAATCGGAAGTATCGGAAACACGACGGGCGGTCCAGATGCCCAACGCGGTAATGCCGATAAAGTACAGCGACAGCGCCGCCCAATCCCATACGCCTAATCCAAGCATTCATTTACTCCTGTTGTCTTGGTGGGGTACCGTAAAAAGAAGCGTCAGTAAAAAAAGAAGTTGAGTACAAGGGTGAGAAAAAATGGGGACTGTTCCCGTCGCAATTTCAAATATTGAGGAATAATGGGAACCTGATTTCATGCGAGGTTGGTTTCTATCAGCAAAGGCCCGGCGACGGAACTGTCCCCAATTTTTTCGGGCGTGTGTGACAAAGCCGCAAAAAAGCGGGGACAGCCCTGGCGCACCAAGTCTAACATGTATTTTGTAGCACTTATATGCGCCGAGGGCAGTCCCCATTTTTTGCTTATCGTTCATTGTTGTTCCAGAATCTCCCGCCAGCCTATGGTAGACTATCGGGGGGATAGGGAGTCAAGCAGTACGATCAATCAAAGTGATACAGACGAAACTCATTTTCCTCGAACACAATGTAGGAGCGATGATTCGGCCAGTCGCCGGGGTTTACGTACAACCCTGTTCCGCCAGGCGTCGCCACCTCTTCCACCAGAGGCGCATGGGCATGTCCACAGATTAAAATGTCTGCGTTGCCATCTGTCAGCAGCTGGTGGGCATGGGCGCGGACAAAATGGGCCTCGGGTCCTTCGGCAGGCGTGTCCACCCGCAAGGACGAACGGCTTTTTCGGCTGAGAAAACGCGCAATGGCCATTGCCGTATCCGGATGCACCCGTCGAAACAGATTTATGGCAAGGGGGTTGCGTGCGATTCGTTTGAATAACAGATACCCGCGGTCTTTGGGATTGAGCCCGTCACCGTGCAACAGCAGCGCTTCTTTGTCGCCAAAGGGCAGCCGGACCGGTTCATGATGGAGATGAAGGCCAGTCAGATTGACCAGGGATTCCCCTGCCCAGAAATCGTGGTTGCCGCACACAAGGTGCAATTCCACGCCTGCATCGTTCAAATCCGCGAAGACACGCAGTACATCAAAATAGCCTGAAAACACAACGTGTCGGTACTCGTACCAGAAATCGAAAAGATCGCCCAGGCATATAAGCCGTTCAGTTTTTTCCGGGTCAATCCGGTGAAGGAAGGAAATAAAATCCGCCTGCTGCGAAGGTTCCTCCTTCGAGCCCTTCAGGTGTACGTCTGAAAAAAGAATTGTGTTTTTCACGAGCAGTGACTTCCATCTGTCATCACGGGTCAGTTGCTGTCGGTGCTGTGCCTGGCAGCATATCCTTACAGAAACTTAAACCTGGAGAGGGGCCAGAACCGCAGCACCGCCTTGCCGATAATCTGCTTGTCGGTGATAGCCTTAAAATTGCGGCTGTCCTTGCTGACCTGCCGGTGATCGCCAAGCACATAATATTCGCCGGGATGGAGCATACATAAATCTTTCCCTCTGGTTTTCCCGGCTTCCTCCGGCAGATAGGCCGACTCATCAATCTGCCAGTCGTTTATCCGCACCGCGCCCTGGTCAAATTCCACCTTAACCAAATTGGGATTCGTAACGTCATGATTCTCCAGAGGCTGCGCATCTACCGTGTTGCCTTTCTGGCGGGGGTTATGGGCGATAATCCGTTTTACCAGCCGTTTGGCATTGGTCTCCTCGAAAACGATAATATCAGTGTCGTCAAAAGGCTGCAGGCCGCTGAACAGGGATATTCTGCTTAACTCGTGGGGAAGCTTGAAAACCAGAATGCGGTCACGGTCTTCCAGGGTGGGCAGCATGGATTCCCCCTGCACCTCGTAGCCTTCAATTACAAAGGATTTCACCACCCAGAACACAAGCAAAAACATAACTACGAGTTTTATCAGATCAAGAAACTCGCGCTTTGCCTCCTGCTTATGCTGCCCTTGGGGCACCACTTCGGCTATTTGATCGGTATTATCCAAAACTACACTGTCTCCACAGGAAATCTAACA
>CAZBNU010000338.1:0-3280 GCA_964493075.1 uncultured Nitrospirales bacterium
GGTAGAGCATCGGACTTTTAATCCGGTGGCCGCGGGTTCGAGCCCCGCCCCGTTCACCATTTTTCTCTTATCGGCCTGTAAGGATGAATGTGTTTGCTGTAATGCCCTATGGTGTCACTGGGACACATCTACCAGGCAGTAAATCATTGCTTACTGCTGGCCCTTTGAAAATATCTGTTGTAGAATAAGATGGCCGCTATCCGGAAAGGCGCATGTAATGGGGAAGGAAGACTCCCAGCAACGATTCGCTAAAGCCAAAAAACTTTATGCCGAAGGCAACTATGAGCAGGCTTTATTGCTTTTGCAGGCAATCATGAAGCATCATCCTGATGTTTTCAACATTCAACTGCCCATAATACAGTGTCTTCAACACCTAAAACGAATTGAAGATGTGAAGGTACTGCATGGGCAGATGCAGGAAAAATTCACAGAGGAAAAGCAGCAACTTAAACTTGCACGAGTTGAACGCTGGATAAAAAGGCAGGAGAAAAAGGCGGCCACAGGGGAAAGCCTCAGCAAAGACGGGCAGATAGACAGTGAGATAGAGGACCAGATAGCAGAAAACATGGAGGATGGCGACGAAGGACAGAATGGCGCTTTTGCTGATGATGATGCCAAAGACGCAGATGTTGCAAAAGCACCCATGAAAGGGAAAGGCACGCATTCTACAGCACTGAGGCGCTGCCTGATAGCCTTAGAAGTTGTGTTTATTGTGTGCATTGGTTCTGGTGTCATGTATCTCCTTATTACTCAAACAGCACGCAAATTGCCTGAGTTTTCTGCTGATATTATCATGGAGGTCAATAACTCTGAAATAACGGGAAAACTCTTCCTTAAGAATGCCAACACCTTTCGTATGGAAATTATGGAACAAACCTTTATTTCAAAAGACGGTCAAGTGCGCAAAATTCTAACCGAAGAAGAAAAATACATAAACATCAATCCAGCTGATGTAGAACGTTACAACCCGCTTGTCGGTCTAAGCAATTTCGGGAAATGGGTGCATCTCAACAACGCCAAAAAAGTTGGTCGTGAAAAGTTGCAGGGATATGCCTGTGACATTTATGAGGCGACCGTCGCGTCTACGGACACCTCAACTTCCATGTCTACAAAAGTTTGGTATTGCCGTCAAATCAAGTTTCCACTGAAAAGCGAAAACAGTGCACTTGAATTAGGTAGCGTTTCAGTCACTCTGAGCAATATTCAAACAGAAGAAACACTACCTGATAAGCTATTCACCATTTCAGATACATACGCTGAGTATGTAAAAGAGAAAAGGAAAGAGCCTGACCCCGAAGCACTTGAAAGTCTTCCAGACAACATGGAGAGGATGCTGCAATTCGGAGACCCCATGGCTCTGCTGGAGCAATTTCAGTAGGAAATGCAATCGGGTATCTTCTAACGGGGGCGTTTCTCCAAGAGTGCTTTCAAATATCCTTCCATGGCATCCAAACGGGTAAGGTTGAGACCGATGAAAGCAATGCCATCCTGGGCAGGCGCCAAGTTGCGTGCGAAGTGGGAGGGATGTCCGGCCGAAACAAACTTGATGGTCTGGGTTCCCTTCTTTAGATTGAACACGTCCATATACACCCACTGAGGGTCCATGCCAACAGCACCGAAATCAATAGGTGCGCCAACATCTTCCCCGTTCATCATTACCTGATAGACGCCGGACATGACCGAGTACATGAATATGCCGTCCACACGGTAACGCCCCTCTTCTTCAATTTCAAAATCAAACTCAATTTGGCCGTTGGGTTCGGTGGGCAGATAGGCAACGGCCGGTTCCTGGGGCAGCACAAGCAACGGTGGCTCTGCCCTGAATGGCATATCCGAAGCCATCACTGTTGTATGGGGCAGCACCCGTTCCTCCACCCCCGGGAAGGGTTCCTCGCCGGACACTGGGGGATACTGGTACCAGAATGCCACGGAACTGACCCAATCATAACGTTCAATAAATCCGCCAACCTCAAAATTGGTGATGGGCGCCTGGTCATCAAAAATACTACCCTTATGTTCAATCTCCAGATGCAACGATTCCTTGAAGGGTACGGGGTCCATAATGTGCCAACGGTAGGCAGAAACACGGTCACCCGTAAAAACGCCTTCGTACAAAGTTACCCCATGAAAGGGTGTATGAAACTCCCGGAATCCCCAGGCATCATTGAAATAATCTTCCGTGCCGGTTCCGCGCAACTGGGGTTCCGTAGCGCCGTCAATGTAAAAGAAGTCATCGCCTTCGCCGAACCAACCTGTCTCGAGTTGGAAATTGGACAAGACTGTGCCGACATAATGGCCGCGCCCTTTTGTATCCAGCAGGGTGTAATTTCCGGGCTGTGCAGGCGTCTCCTGGCGATAACGGGCGTGAAAATAAACGGTATCCTCAGGCAGGGCTTCCAATTTTCGCCAATTGATGTAAAAGTAGAAGGAATCCACTTTCATTTTCTCGTTATCATTGGTCACGGTGATCTTTATGGATTCTTTGAATGGCATCTGCCAATAACATACCCGCGACCGTCCACGAGAAGATACGGTAACAGGCAGGGAAGTAAAATCTTTCTGCATACCGTGTCCAACACCAAAAAAGTCACCCAGAGGCGCCTCGACGCTTGGCGTTTCCATGCCATCGTAATAGATGCGCAACACCAGGGCTCGCGGATAAAACAGGTCATAAGAACCGACCGTATTCCAGAAATGAGTAACCATCCCGGGACCCGTTTCTTCCATTAGCGTAATTGTGCCTCCGGCGGGAATAGACATGGCATCACCGTTGCGCGTAATATCTTCGTTTGAACTGCTACTACGGCGTGCCTCGTAGTTCTGAACCTGTGTAAGGTCGTTCAGATTTCCAGTTCCGGGTAACGATTGTGCGCAAATTGAGACAGCAATCAGAACACTTATGCCCATAAAAAACAGTAATTGCAACGCTTTCATTACTTTACCTTCCAATACTATACGGTAACGTCTGGTTGTGTTACCGCGGTTTAACTATCAATCTTATAAGAGGGATTCCAGTTCATCCACTAGGCTTTTGAATGTTTGCATTGCCTCCGAAACCGGTATTGGGGTGGTTAAATCAATACCAGCGCGTTTCAGAGTATCCAGTGGGTAACGGGAACCTCCTGCGGAAAGAAACTCCAAGTACCTGGTGCGCTGCTTTGGATCACCTGAAACAATGCGCGTGGCTATGGCAATGGCCGCGGAAAGTCCCGTGGCATATTTGTAAACATAAAATGCACGATAAAAGTGGGGGATACGCAACCCTTCGAGTTCCAGTGCA
>CAZBNU010000339.1:0-3279 GCA_964493075.1 uncultured Nitrospirales bacterium
TAGGCTTTGTCCGTGAGGAATATATCTTTTATTCAAAGCATTTTTTCAAGGAACTCTACACAGAGGCCATTCCACTCGAACAGGAACACGATATGAGCTTTCTGGAAATGCTGAAATTCCAGAATGATTTGTCCCATGCTATTGCTAAATCCGTGGAGAAGGTGGATATTAGAGATATTGCCGCTATCCATCCTGCTGAATTGGAGGCATTACAGGCCGCACTAAAAACAGTCATTGAAAAAGAAGAATATCCCCCTGAACTTATCCAGAATTTTGAGAATGGACTCGCGAAGGCGAGTGAAGACTTCTTCGCGGTTTTCGGATCTACCAAACCTGCGTTTCTTTATGTTCAGGAAGAGGACTGGCGTTGGATATATGCCATCCATCCCGATATACATGGCGCTGTGGTGCTTAACCAGTCAAATGTCGGCAGCCGCCATGTACTCCTTGTTGCCAACCCAGCCGGAGCGCAATTAATATTGGCCCCGGCGAAGATATAGGAACATCTTTACCGTCCTGGTATGCTTAAAAGTTTGAGTTTTTTCAGGGTTTTGAGGATGACATAGGTAATGACTGCAAAAAGGAATACGACGGTCCATATCGCATCAATTTCAAACTCCCCTTCCACTACGTAAGACGAAATCACTTCCATCAGATAGAAAACGGTTGTTACCCCAAGAAACGTCGAATTTTCCCTTTTTAAGACCGTGCGAATTGAGAAAGGGTAAACGGGTTTGTTCCATTGGCGAAAGCGTGGCCAGAAAGCCGGCGTAGTGTTGGTCCAATCCAAGTATATCTTTCCGAACTTCTCAAGAAGATACCGTTCTTCGGAAAATATGATCCGTTCGTATAATACCATGAAAGACAGACTCGCGATTACAATGAACCACCACTCGCGTATAAACAGCGCTGCGCCGAACCACATCCAGAAATTGCCGAAATAAAGAGGGTGACGCATCATGGAATACATGCCGGACGTGTTGAGTTCCTCGGCGATCTGACCTTTGGTATTGCGCCCCGATGTATTGCGTGGTACAAACCCTATTGCTGCAATGCGTACCGCCAGACCGAACAGGGAAATAGCGTAACAAGAAAAATCCCAGAGGGTATCATACACGTGGCTTCCAAGAGGATAATGGAAGCGGGTTAGTGAAACCATCCCTGCAGCAAGCAGAAGAAGGGGCGTATAACTGCGCCAGCGAAACAGGAACTCTCCTGAACGCTCGAATTCTGATGTCAACATAAGGCAAATTCCTTTCTTTCAAATTTATGCATCGTCATGGGACAAATATTACATCAGTGACTATTATCAGAAGATTACAGAATAAGATTTCTGGTGCTGAAATTCGATATACCGAAGACAGAAGGATTGTCCCGCTGGCTTAAGAAGTAGGATTTGTAGATTCTTTGGGTAGTGTAGCCAAATCTAACGAGGTGGTGATTTGCAATACCATCCAGTTTTTGTCCTGATAAACAATTTCTGCTCTATTATCCGTAAGATATTCCCGGGCATGGATCAGATGTTTGGTGCGTCCTACAAGAAAAGTTCCGGAAGGCAGTACCACTCCTGCGCCTATGGCTTCGGGTGGGTCGGATTCCTGTATTGGGAACCAGAACCGCCGCAAATCACGATTCAAATAAAAATCCAAGCCGTTCAAGTCTTCCCTGCAAGCAATAATCAGTTCACTGTCCGAGTTTTGTTCCACAATTGGACTGACTATGGCGGCCAAACGCGCCATGTTTGCTCGGGAAGTGCCGAGAACTGAAGCCCCTTTTCCTGCTGTAAATAAAACAGCACATATACACGCAATGATAACGAGCGTTCGCATTCTGAGCGCATTTTTGCGCACCAATAATGTTATTGCCCGTGCGATACCCAACACGAACGGAGTGAACAGCGGAAGCAAATACAGGGGCATCCGTGAAGTCAATGCGCAAAGTAATACAAAGGGAATTGCTGTTCCGCATAAGACAAATGCCCATTGCGCCTTGTCGTCCAGATTACGCCATTGTTTTACCGTCTGCCAAACCGGCGACAGATGCTTGCGTTTGGCAAGTACCACAAACAGCCAGGGCAGCGCACCAAAAAGCGCTATGGGCAGATACAGAGTTACTATTTTGTGAATTTCCGGGTTGCGCTGAAATTCATTTGCCGTAAACCGGCCCACCGTCTCATCCATTATCCAATACTTGAGCAGGAAGGGATGCCGTGCAATTTCAATGAAATACCAGAAACCACCAATCACAATAAAGGCGGCAATTCCCGAAACCGTTATCATCCTTGGAAAGGCAACATTATCCCGCTTCAATAATAAATAGGCAGGTGCAGCGCCGAACAACCAGATAACCGCTACCGGGCCTTTGGTCAATACCGCCAGCCCGAAAAACGCCCACATAAGAAACACAAAGATTCTTTTGTTTTGGCTGATTGCCAACCAGAAGCAGGCAATACAGGCGCTTTGCATCATGGTTTCGGGCGTATCGGTGGATAAGGCGAAGGCTGCCGCGATGGGATAGGCACAGGTCGCATATACCAATGCAGCGATGGCGCCAGTTTCCTTGTCCCACAGGGCGCAACCCGCAAAATATACGGCTATTACGGTCAGAATAAAAGCAATGGCCAGGTAGGCACGGGCACCCCACGGGTTGTTGCCAAAAGTAACCAGTCCTGCCTCGATGAGCCAATAGGTTAAAGGCGGTTTGGTCCAGTGGGGTTCACCATTGAGTATGGGTTCGAGAAACCGACCGGAGGCCAGCGTTTCCCGTGCACATTCCGCATAGCGTCCTTCAGTAGATTCATAAAGCCCACGGCTTCCCTGAAACGCCCATCCAATGACAAACGCCAGGAAGAGCGCCAGAAAGAGGATACAACGTGTAGTCTTAAGATTTTCGGGGCTGGATTGTATCGTTGTATCGGCAGATTCTTCTTGCATAAAGGAAATTCCTGAACGGTTTTTCTCGAATAGAGCAGTACTATAAACAGTGTATAGCGCGTGTTATTTTTCTGCTTTAACACTAGTGTTCGAGAAATCATACTACAGCAGATATTACGAGAATATTACCGGTCAGGATTTCATGGTTTGGAGGGAAAGGCAAGAAAAATCTGTAAAAAGCCCGCAGTAGGAATGGTCGCTGTAATAGTAATGTCAAGAATACGCGCATACGCAGCGACAAGAGAAAGACCAATCCCGCAATGTGCTGTATTGGAACGTCCCTGGCTTTTACGCCAGAAGGGTTCAAATATATGGCCTATATCCGATTCATTTAAATCTGTATTTG
>CAZBNU010000340.1:0-3275 GCA_964493075.1 uncultured Nitrospirales bacterium
GGGAACTATGGGAAGAATGGGAATTAGGGGACGAATACACTTCTGATTGTGTATTACTTCCCATAAGTCCCATAAGTCCTATACGTTCCATAAAGTATGTTACCATTATGGTGTATCTACTGAAACAAGGGAGATGCCATAGATGACCGCAAACACACCGCTTCTTGAACTGATAGATGCTGTTAAGGAATATCCTGCTGCGCCGAAACCGTTGCGTGTGCTGGACGGGATTTCTTTTTCCCTTGGAGCGGGCGAATGCGCCGCCATCGTGGGGCCGTCCGGTTGCGGCAAGAGCACGTTGTTAAATCTTATGGGGACGCTGGATGTCCCTGATCAGGGGGCCGTGCGTATTTGCGGCCAGGATGTTGCCGCCCTTAACACCAGGGAACTGGCGCGGCTGCGCAATCACGAAATCGGGTTTGTCTTCCAACTACATCATCTGCTGCCGCAATGCACCGCTCTGGAAAACGTGTTGATTCCCGCCATGGTGCATGAGAACCGTAAGGAGGCAACGGAACGAGCAGCTGCATTGCTGGAACAGGTGGGCTTGGCTGAACGTTGCAACCATCGTCCGGGCGAGTTGTCCGGCGGCGAACGGCAACGGGTTGCTGTGGCGCGTGCGCTTATTAATGAGCCTTCCTTGCTGCTGGCAGATGAGCCAACCGGTGCGTTGAACGAAGAGGCTGCCGACGGGCTGGCGGCGTTGCTTCTGGAACTGCATCAGAAGAAGCAGATGGCGGTTATCGTCGTCACCCATGACCATGCGCTGGCGGAACGGTTCGCCCCCATATATTCGCTGCATAAGGGTCATCTGGAAGGCGGTAAATAGTCATGCCGCTGCTGACGCTTATCAAGAACGGGATACGCTATCACAAGCGCCTGTATCTGGGGCTGGTGCTGGGCACCATGATTGCTGCGGCAGTGCTGACGGGCGCGCTGGTGGTGGGCGATTCCGTCAAGCAAACCTTGCGCGGCATCGCCGAGGCGCGTCTGGGAAAAATCACCCATGCCCTTGACTGGGGAAATCGTTATTTCAGTGTAAAGCTTGAACGGGATATGAGTAATGCTCTTGTTAACCGTGACACAATAAAAAGCGCTCCCTCCTTCGCCGCTGTGCTTTCACTGCAAGGCGTAGCAGAACCGCCACCGGATCGGGCAGCACAAGGAAACCGTCTTAACCGCGCCAGGGTATACGGCGTGGACGGTGCTTTCTGGCATTTTGCGCCAGAGGAAGCAGGCATAGCAGCACCAGGAGCACAGGAAGCGCTCATCAATGAAGAAACGGCGCGTGTGCTGGGATTGCAGCCGGATGACACTATGGTGCTGCGGATACCGCGCCCGTCTCTTATCCCCCTTGAGGCGCCCTTATCCCGTGAAGATGACTCTGATACGGCGGTAGCGCGGGTTCGCGTGAAGGCGGTTTTGTCGGATGCACAATTGGGGCGGTTCTCGCTCAATACCGACCAGGCAATCCCGGCAAATATCTTTCTTGACCGTGAATGGCTGTCGGAACTCGTCGGCTTACAGAAAAAAGCAAATCTGCTGCTTGCCGTAACAGGTGTGTACGGCGATTCACTCTGGGCGTGTCTGGATATTGTATTGTCGCCTGAATATGCAGGCTACCACTGTCGCACCCATCCTTCGGGGATTGTGCAACTGGAATCGGAACGCCTGTTTATAGAAGATGCCGTTGTAAAAGCAACCGAAGAACTAGCGGCTGCACGGCTTACGATCACCTATCTGGTAAATAGTATTGCCAAAGGTGATCTTGAAACGCCCTATTCTTTCGTCGTGGCGGGAACGGCGCCTGATGATACGCCGGCGGGAGCCGTATGCATCAATCAATGGCTTGCGGATGTACTGCAGGCAAAGGAAGGCGACACGGTAAATATCGCCTGGTATGAGCCGTTGCCTTCGGGAGAGTTTGCAGAGCGCAGCGCTGAAGCACCGGTTCACAAGATCATCGCGATGGAAGAACTGCAAATTGAACGGGAACTGGCGCTGCAGTTTCCCGGTTTGAGCGACGTAAATACTTGCCGCGATTGGGACATCGGCATGCCTTTGGACGAAGAAAAACTGGAGGACAAGGATAACGAGGACTACTGGAACGAATACGGGCAGACGCCGAAGTTGTTGACGACTTTTGAAACTGGGAGCGCGTGGTGGGGCAGTCGTTTCGGCACGGTCATGGCAATTCGTTTCAACGGGGTTCAGGAACACGCCATAATGAAAGGTCTGGAAGACGCCTTGGACCCCGCAGCGATAGGTATGGTGTTCACGCCGGTGCGGGAAGAAGCGCAAAAGGCGGTGGATATGGCGCTGGATTTCGGCGCGTTGTTCCTCGGCCTCAGCATGTTTCTTATCGCGGCGGCGCTGGTACTGCTTGCCCTGCTTTATGCCCACGGCCTGCAGATGCGCACCAGCGAAACAGGCGCCTTGCTGGCTACAGGGTGGCGACCACGGCAGGTTGGCGTCTGGCTGCTGCTGGAATCCTGTCCGGTTATTGTTGTCGGTGTTGCAGCCGGTGCGTTCTGCGGATCATTGTATGCGCGGCTGTTGTTGTACGGACTGGCACACGTCTGGCCCAGTGCCGTCGCAGGTACGCAGATTCGTTTCCATGCAGCAACAAGTGTAATAGTGCAAGGTGCAATCATCAGTGCGGTATTTGTTTTGGCTGTAACGGTCGTTTGCGTTTTTCGTGCCCTGCGCACACCGGTGCGGGAATTATTGCAGCGGGATTTCGCGTCTGCCATTCCCGGACAACAGAAACATTCCCTCCTTGCGGCCGGTCCTACGTTGCTCTTGCTTCTATTGACGCTTAATTCCCTTTTTCAGGGCCTCTATGGCGCGTCGGACAACCAGACGAGTTGGTTTTTCTTATCAGGAACTGGGATACTGACGACCCTGTTTTCGGCCTATGGACTATTGCTTGGAAGACTCACCCGGCATTCCTCGTCAGCACAATTCCGTTTGGGGCGTTTGCTTCTCATGCAACTGGCACGACGGCGCACTCGCAGCGTGGGCATTGCCATTATCACCGGATGCGGTGTATTCATGGTGGTGGCTGTGGCTTCCATGCACCTTGCCATGACCTTTGATCCGACACGTCCGGATTCGGGCACGGGCGGCTTTTCTGTCTTTGCCAGCACCACCGCCCCAATAAAAATTGAAGACGGCACCGTGTTGGGTGTTGAACGTGATGCAATCGTGCCGTTGCGTCTCCGTCAAAAAAATATCGGGATTGGGTTCCTGCCTCTCCTTTTGCCCGTCCTGCA
>CAZBNU010000341.1:0-3267 GCA_964493075.1 uncultured Nitrospirales bacterium
GATTTCGATTTCGATTTCGATTTGGATTTGGATTTGGATTTGGACCTGTCGTGCGTGGCGTATATCGGAATCCGAAGCGCAATCGCCGTAGCGGCTGCAGGAAACAATTCTGGAAGCATAGCTTTTGAAGATACATTTTACAGTCATCACCTGTGCCGTCGTTTTCTTGCTCGCACAGCATGCTGTGCATGCCGGAGAGACGCCTCTTGACCGGGCGATGGTTCTTGCCGATCCTGTGCTGTGCGATTTGAAGGTTGTCTATGTACAGCGCAGGATTATGCCGGGCGCTGACAGAGACTTCATGAGAGCCCTTGGGGTTCCAACCAACCACGAATCTCATTCCTCAATGAAAAATCTGGGGTATGACAATGAGATTGTGATCATGGATGTTGCCAGCGGCAACACGACTACGCTGTACAGGCCGGAACACACAGGTTATGTTGGTGATCTTGATCTTCATTGGGACAGCAAGCGACTGCTTTTTACACAGTCGGATGGACAACACTGGAGTATTTGGGAAATCGGCATTGAGGGCAATGGCCTGCGCCGTATATCGAATACGCCGGATGATGTTGACTGCTTCGATGCATGTTACCTGCCTGACGGTCGCATTATCACGGCCTCCAATGCACCCTGGCAGTGTGTGCCTTGCTGGCATGGCACTGCGGAGAAGTATGTGGCGAACCTGTACATCATGAATGGCGACGGCACGGCGATGCGGCGTCTCTGTTTCGATCAGGACCACGATATTCATCCTTCCGTGCGCAACGACGGGCAGGTCATCTTCAGTCGCTGGGATTACACGGGAATCAACCGGCTTTTTCTGCGTCCCCTCATGACCATGAACCCCGACGGTACGGTGCAGCGCGCGCTGTACGGCAGCAATTCATGGTTTCCGAATGGTCTGTATTCCCCCCACGAACTCCCCGGAGAAAACGGAAAATTCCTTTGTATTCTCGCAGGTTATCATGGTAGCAACCGCGATGGGCATCTGGTCATCGTAGACATCAACAAAGGGGCAAAAGAAGCACAGGGAATCATACAGCGCATATCGGGAAGAGGGCTGCCCCTGGACGTCAGGATTATGGACCGACTGACAGAGAACGAATGGCCCAGGTTTATGACGCCCAAACCAATCACAGCCACCCAGTTTCTGGTTGCTGCACAAATGGAGGATTCCTCGAATGCTATCGGTCTCTACCTTGCGGACACTTCGGACAACGTCCAGACGATTCGTAGCATAGAAGGGTACGCTCTGCTTGATCCTGTCCCTGTGATGAAGCGGGAGAAGCCGCCTGTCGTGCCGGATCGTGTTGATACTGCAGACAACGAAGCCACGGTCTTTCTTCAGGATGTCTATGTGGGCGAGGGGCTTAAAGGGGTACCTCGGGGTATTATTAAGAGGCTGCGTGTAATCGCCTATAACTTTGGGTATATCGGATTGGCGGGTACGGATAAGATCGGTTTAAGCGGCCCCTGGGAAGCCATGCGCATCCTGGGAACTACGCCGGTGGAAGAAGACGGTTCTGCGTCCTTCCGCGTGCCGGCCAACACGCCTGTGGCGTTTCAGGCTCTTGATGGGGAGGGCAAGGCGGTGCAACTGATGCGATCCTGGTTTACCGCCATGCCCGGCGAAACTGTCGGTTGCACCGGCTGCCACGAAACCCCGGCAACGATTGCGCCGGTACGCCGGGCTAAAGGCGCCTACCATGCTCCCCGCGCCCTGGACCCCTGGTATGGTCCGCCCAGAGGGTTCGATTTTGCACGGGAAGTGCAGCCTGTTCTCAATCGCTATTGCCTGGGTTGTCATGAGGGCAACTCAAATACGCTGGACCTGCGTCCCGAAGAACAGGTAAAAGAGTATGCGGGCATTCTACCGGGATACTATGACCGCACCCGTATGCACCCGGCACATCGGGCATTATACGGGGGAAGAATGAAATATACGCCCGCCTATGAAGCCCTGCTGCCCTACATCCGCCGTGTAACGGTCGGGGACAATGTGTCTGTGCTGAATCCCGGCCATTACCATGCCGATACAAGCGAACTGATTCAGCTCCTCCAGAACGGCCATTACGGCGTGGCCCTTGACGAAGAGTCCTGGAGTCGGATCGTCACCTGGATTGACCTCAACGGGCCCTGCCATGGCACCTGGCAGGATGTGTTCAACATGCCTGTTCCCGATTCGGGTCACCAGCGGCGTAATGCGCTGGCGGCTCTTTACGGCGGCCCACCGGAAGACCCGGAAATCATACCCCCTGCAGATGCTTACGATGAAACACCGGTTAAACCGGATATCCCCGTCCCGTCCGTGACGGAATGTGAACTTGTGCAAAAGGCACCATCCCATGACACGCGATCAATTACCCTTCCTCTGGGCGGTGGGCAGACCATTGAACTGGTAAACATTAGACCGCTGTTGTGGATGAGTGCCTGTGAAATAACAAACCGGCAGTTCCAACTTTTCGATGCCTCCCATGACAGCGGCTATTACACCAGGCGACATGCAGTACGTGCCGATAGCAAAGGCATGCCTTTGAATGAACCGGAACAGCCAGTCCTTCAGGTATCTTTTAATGAGGCGCTGGCCTTCTGCAACTGGCTCTCAGAAAGGACCGGTAACGCATTTTCGCTGCCCACCGAAGAACAGTGGGAATACGGTTGCGCCGGTACAGCCGCTTCCGACTTTCATTACGGAAGTGTGGAGAACAACTTTTCTCCCTGGGCCAACATGGCAGATATGACCTTTGCCACTTTCGGGGTAAAAGGGGAGGATGGCCAGCATTTCCGAATTGCGGGTGACGTTGACTATATTGATGCGGAAGGGGTTGCGTTGGCGGATCGGCGGTATGATGACGGAGCGTGTGTTACCGCACCGACAGGTAGTTACAAACCAAATTCATTCGGGATTTACGATATGCACGGCAACGCTGCCGAGTGGACCCTGACAGAAGAAGAGGGCGAACAAATACTTAAGGGTGGTTCTTATCTGGATCGGCCAGCACGCTGCGGAAAGTCTGCCCGGTATCGGTACCCACCCTGGCAACAGGTTCATAACGCAGGCTTCCGTATAGTAATGCACGAGAAGTAGCACCTGCAGACGGTTAACGCCGCAGTGGGTCTCGTGGCTCTTTACCCCTCCCCCGACAATACCGTTATGATAAAAGGTTGAATATTTGCATTTCGACCACAAAATGTATATGATAAGTTCTTGTGCATATCTATATGTTGTGGTTTTGATCGAAAGGGAGAAAATCTCGAAATGCA
>CAZBNU010000342.1:0-3253 GCA_964493075.1 uncultured Nitrospirales bacterium
CCGTTTCGTCCTCATCATCCGTCACAGGATCGCCGTTCGGATCTTCGCCCGCAGCGGACGCGGTGTTCAGAACACTGCCTGCGTCCAAATCGGCTTGGGTGACCGTGTATGTCTCGGTATAGGAAACCAAGTTTCCTGGCGCAAGGCTCATAATGACCTCGTTCATGCCCGTAAGCGGGTCTGACACTTGAATGTCCGTAATTGTGACGTTGCCCGTGTTCTCAACAACAATCTCATAAGTCAGCACATCGCCCACAGCGCTGTATTCGGTCAGCAACACATCGCCGTTGATGTCCGCCAGCGTCTTGGAAACCGTCAGTCCGGGCGTCTGTACAGCGGTCGCCGTCGCCGTATCCGGCGCGCTAACTACCGATTGACCGGCGTACTCGCCGCTGACATACGCTGTATTCACCACACTGCCTGCGTCCAAGTCCGCCAGTGTCACCATGTACGTCGCAAGGCAAACCAGCTCAGCACCGGGAGCAAGCGGCCCGAAAGCACAGTCTGAAAGCGTGCCAAGGATGTCGTCTTCAACCATAAACGGACCGGAAAGCGTCACGTTGCCCGTGTTGCGTATTGTAAAACGATACTCAATTTCATCGCCCACCGAAACATAGGAAATGCCGGATAAAATTTCTTTGACAAGCGACAAAGCAGGTTGCGCGCTCACCGTCGTGTTCGTGCTCGCCACATTATTGTCCATGTCCGGATCATCCGTGTCGCTGGAAGCCGAAGCCGTATTGATCAAAATGGTTCCATCGGCAAGTTCATCCACCATCACCGTAATGACAAGTGTCGCCGAGTCGCCCGCCGATAAATCACCCACAGTCCATTCGGGCAATAACCAGGATCCAACGGATGGCGTGGCGTCCACCAAATTCACGCTGGCAGGAAGCGTCTCCGTCACTAACACGGACAACGCGTCCGAGGGACCCAGGTTGTCAACCGTAATCGTATATATAAGCAAATTGCCCGCAATCACAGGATCGGGAGCGGCAACCTTGCTAACCGAGAGATCAGCCTGCGTTAACACTTCGGTTGTCACCGTGGATTCGTTGTTGGCCGGATCCGGATCCGGCAAGTCACTCGATATGTTTGCCGTATTCTCAATATCGTCAACGGCCGCACTGGCAACCGTGCCCCGGATAACGACGATGCATCGGCCGCCAGCCACCACCGTGCCAGCATTGAATGTGCCGGGCCACGGAAGAAAACTCGCCTGACAGCGCGACGCCTCGGCATCCGCGATTACCGCGGGAAGCACGTCTTCAATCATCACATTCGTGGCGTCGCTTGGACCGTTGTTTGTATACACCAGAAGATAATGAATCTCCTCGCCCGCAACGATTTGTTTCGGATCGATGGAAAGGTCCTCAAGATTTGCAGGTAACGCCGTCTCATCCAAAGGAAGAATTGCCGGATCTATTTGAAGTTTGACAATCTCCATATCCGCCGACAAGTCCAAAGGAGTATTGATGCTCGACGTGTTGTTGTTTGGATCAGGATCAGGTGTGTCACTCATTACCTGCGCAGTATTGGCGATAGTCGCCGTCACATCTGAAAGAATCTGGCCGAGAAGCAACACTGTAGCGGACGCGC
The DNA here is from genome assembly GCA_964493075.1 of uncultured Nitrospirales bacterium. GTDB lineage: Bacteria > Hydrogenedentota > Hydrogenedentia > Hydrogenedentales > CAITNO01 > SLFT01. Next base: position 1,600 of record CAZBNU010000342.1, read on the forward strand.
CCGCATTCAGCGTGCCAATATTCAAACTACCGGTCCAAGAAAACCACATCACCCCGCCGTCCGTCGAATATTCGGGCGCACTGATAAATGCGGGATTCATGTTGTCTACGATAACCACATTCGCCGCATCAAAGGTGGCGCTGTTATTCGTCACTGTTAGCGTGTACGCTATCGTGTCGCCGGGTGTCGTAGCGACAGGCCCCGTCTTCTCAATGCTCAAGTCCGCCTCTTCTTCCAAAGGCGTTTCAATGGTCACGCTGTTATTGCCTGGATTCGGATCGTCAACATCGGAAGCGACCATGGCCGTGTTCGGAACCGGATCAACATTCGGGTCAGGGCTCGCATCTATAAGCGTTCCCCGAAGTAGCAACGAAAAGCCAGTGCCGGTGCTGAGCATGCCGATATTCACGTTGCCCGGCCACGGAGAAAGCCACGTGCTGCCGCCGTTAAGCGAGTATTCTGTATCCGTGATGACTGCAGGGTCTAGCGCGTCTGTAATCACTACATTCGGGGCATCGCTGGTCCCGGCATTAAACACTGTTATCAAATATTCCACAGGACCGCCTATCGTCAGAGGCGCGACCGTCTCCTCTTTCGTAATGCTCAAATCTGCAGATTGAAGCACATCGCTTTCAATAGTGGATTCATTATTTGTGTCGTCAGGATCATAGGTGTCACTGGAAACCGTGGCCATGTTCTCAAGCGTACCAGTCAAATCCGCTGCCACATTGCCACGGATAAGGATAGCATTAGATCCGGGGAACGTAAACAATGGAAGCATTCGCGTGCCACCCCAGGGTTGCCATGAATTGCCGAGGTTGAGTGAGTATTCCCCGTTGGAAACCCCCGTCGGCAACACGTCTTCAATCACTACATTCACGGCAGGATCGGGACCATTGTTATTTACTTCAAGATAATAATAAATCTTTGTGCCCGATTCTATTTGCGCAGGAAGCACTTCGGTAATGGTTGGCAGCGTCGTTGGATCCACCTGAATCTTCTCAATAGAAATGTCCGCACGCAGCCCACGCACCTGTTCACTATCGTCGCCTTGTACCGGGTCATCGTTCGGGTCATCACCCGCGGCGGACGCCGTGTTCAGCACGCTGCCTGCGTCCAAATCGGCTTGGGTGACCGTGTATGTCTCGGTATAGGAAACCAAGTTCCCTGGCGCAAGGCTCACAATGACCTCGTTCATGCCCGTAAGCGGGTCTGTCACCTGGATGTCCGTAAGCGTGACGTTGCCCGTGTTCTCAACAACAATTGCATAGGTCATCACGTCGTCCACAGCGCTGTATTCAGTCAGCAACGCATCGCCGTTGATGTCCTCCAGTGTCTTGGATACCATCAATCCAGGCGTCTGTGCGGCCGTTACCGTTTCGTCCTCATCATCCGTCACAGGATCGCCGTTCGGGTCTTCACCCGTGGCGGAAGCTGTGTTCGTGAACGAACCTGCATCCACGTCCGCCTGGGTGATCTCGTAAGTCGCTTCGTAGGTCCACGTCTCGCCAACATCCAGCACACCATCCGTGTTCAAGTCACCGGACACATACGTTGGGCCGGTGGTTGCCTGCGGATCGCTTACTACAACCGTATCTATACTTACATTACCGGTATTCTCAACGGTGATGGTATAGGGGATGATCTCGCCAGC
>CAZBNU010000343.1:0-3229 GCA_964493075.1 uncultured Nitrospirales bacterium
TTGATACCGAAAGTGATCTGTTAATTGAGGTTGATGAGATTCATAAGGAGTTGGACCAGAAACTGAACAGCGCCATTGCCCAGTTCGCCAAACGGCAGCGCACCTGGTTTCGTCGCATGGAACGACAGGGGACGCATATCCATTGGTTGCCGGATAACAACGTGGATACCGCATTGCAGGTAGTCCGCACATGCAATTTTGCCCTTATGTAACAAAAGGGATATACTCATGTCCCTTGAACTTTCCTGAAATTTAACCGGTCAAACGAACATGACTGATACAGACAGCAAAACAAACAAAGAAGGCGCCCGCGAGTTATCGCGGTTTGCCGCCATATTCGCCGGGGGCACCATGCTCAGCCGCATATTGGGGCTTGTCCGGGATATGGTTTTTGCACGGGTCATTCCCACCGAAGCGCTGGGGTCGTTTCTGTTCGCCTTCAGTCTGCCGAACATGTTGCGCGATATGCTGGGCGAGGGGGCGGTGAATGCCGCGCTGGTTCCTGTATTCACCGCAACCCGCGAGAAGGCGGATACGGAAGAATACCGTCGCGCCGTGGCATCGGTCATGGGCATGATGCTGCTCATATTCGGCGCGCTCACCGTCATCGGCATTCTGATCATGCCCTTCACGCCGATGCTACTTTCACTGCTTGCGGACTACACAGGGAAACCGTTGCCCCAGTCGGAAGAGCAACTGACAGAAACCGTGCGCCTCATGCAGTGGACTTTCCCCTATCTTTTCTTCATCGGCGCAGCGGTTTTTGCCATGGCGCCTCTGTTTGTGGCGCGTCGTTACGCCACACCGTCCTGGACACCGGTGCTGTTGAACATCACCTTTATCGCATGTGCGTGGGGACTTCGCGGCTATTTTGAAAACCCGGCATGGGCGCTCGTCATCGGCGTGTGGCTGGGCGGTCTTGCGCAAATGGCGGTGCTCTGGTACGACATGTACCGCAGCGTGGGCGTAGTGATGCCCAGTTTCAACTTGCGCCACAATGCCGTAATCAAAACCTCGTGGCTGCTGCTGCCGGTTATCATCGGACAATCTGCAGGCGAGGTGAACAAACTGGTGGAACGGTTCTTTGCCATGTCCCTGGGCGAGGACAAGGTGAACGCCCTCTATTATTCAAACCGGCTGGTGCAACTGCCCCTTGCCATGTTTGGCGTGGCTGTAGCGGTGGCAATCCTGCCTGCTGTTTCCAAAGCCTACGCCAATCAGGACAACGATAAACAACGGGAACTGATGTTATACGGTTTGCGGCAATCCCTTTTTCTTGTGCTTCCGGCAATGGTCGCGCTCATCGTGTTGCGGGGCCCCATTGTCCGGTTCTTCTTTGAATGGGGGGCCTTTGATGCCGTTGCAACGGAAAAGACCTGCGGCGCATTACTGTATGCAGGTATGGGGCTGGTTTCGTTCTCCTGGGTCAAGGTGCTGGTGCAGGGATTCTACGCTCGCCACGATACGAAAACCCCGGTCATCATCGCCACCTGCAGCATGGTGCTGAATATCGTGTTGAACCTGGCGCTCGTGCGTCCCATGGGCTACCAGGGGCTGGCACTTTCCACGTCACTCTCCTATACCGCAAACTTTCTGGCCCTTTATCTCATGCTCAACCGAAGAATGGGGGCATTGTGGAGCCCTTCTTTTACCAAAGGCGTGGCGGTAATCGCCAGCGCATCCATCGCACTGGGTGTTGCCGCATGGATTGCCGCCTCTTACCTTGAGGGACTCATGGGCGTTGACACCCTCGTTGCACGTTTAGTAACCCTGTCCGGTGCCAGTCTTGCCGGCGGAATTGCCTACGCTGCCATCTGCATGGTATTTTCGTTGCCTGAACTGCAAGCCTTCAAGCGAAAGTTTCTACGACGATAACAGATCCGTCCAATCCGAAAGAACCGCATTGTGGCCAAAACGCCTGTCACGCAAGAAAGCGTAACAGGCGTATCAGAACAGTATTATAAACAGGCAATCATACCTTTTCGACTTGGCGTCTTTGCGTGAGGCTGATTACACCGTATCGTCAACATTCACCAGTTCATTATAGAAATCAACGATGCTCTGCTTTTTGCCTTCAATGCCGGCTTTCACAAAGGCCAATGCCGGACGGGGATGTTTGTTCAGCGATCCGGTCAGCATAAAAGGCATCTCGTAGCCCCACTTTAATTCCTTCTGCAGTTCCATGAAATACTTTTCAATAAGCCCAAGTACCGGTGCCATTCTAAATTTCGGATTCTTCAGAAAACCAAGCAGTAACTCGGTCGTGCAGTTCCCGCCGCCGCGACCCATGCCATAAATGGAACCATCCACATAGTTAATGCCTTTGATGATGCCTTCGATGGTATTGGCAAAGGCAAGACGGGTGTTGTCATGACAATGGATGCCCAATTCCTTGTTCGGGAACTTGGAGCGGTATTTGTCTGCCAGGTAGTGAATTTGCTCGGAATAGAAATACCCGAAACTGTCCACAAGATAAATAACATCCGCTTCCGACTCCGCCAATTGCTCAAGCGCCTCATCAAGATCAGGCTCGAGGTTGGTGGAGACCGCCATGATATTGCACGTAACTTCATACCCGAAAGACTTCACGTGTTTAATCAGGTGGATGGCCTTGTCAATATCCTTCACGTAAGTGGCAACACGCACCATCTTGACAAGCGATTCTGACGCAGGCAGGAAGGCGTTGTAATCTGTGCGACCAACGTCGCACATCACCGATATCTTGGTGTCGCACTCATAGGCCACATCGCGCAGGTCTGCTTCATCGCAAAAACGCCACGGACCAAAGTCAGCAGGGGAGAATTGTTTCTTGTCCACCCGGTAGCCAAGTTCAACATAGTCAATGCCCGCTTGGGCCAGACCGTGAAATACTTCCTTGACCATTTCCTTGGAAAAATTCCAGTTATTCATCAATCCGCCGTCGCGGATAGTACAGTCAACAACTTTGATTTCGGGACGATACATTTCGGTTCTCCTTGTTGTGCAATTTCGTCAGAAGTGACACTACATCTGCAGTAATATCACGGTGTGTTAGCCAACAGCAGAAATAACGCTGCCAGTCCTTAATGATAACGTATTATTAGTTGTCAAGTCCAAACTATCCAGAAAAGACAAATAAGTCGAATAGAAAGCGCATAAAATACTCTGGCAGGTAGGCTTAAATCAAGTTATTGCTGGAACCGAAAGGTCGGCAGACTGCGTCCGGGAATCAGAGTCCACATGCCGGAAA
>CAZBNU010000344.1:0-3224 GCA_964493075.1 uncultured Nitrospirales bacterium
GTACATCTGTGGGATCGCTTTGGCTTGCGCCCTGTTCCACCGTTACTGTTGGCTGGGTTACCAGATAAGGGGCTGGAATGTTCTGTAGCCAGGGATACGTTACTCCTTCACATAGTATCCACACAGCACTGAAATCCCAGCCGACAAAGGTGGCTTGCCGTATCATCTCAGCAGTAGTCTTACCGATGCCGCCATCTGATGTACTCACTCCCGAAGACTCCATATCCCAATAGCAATCCGAGACGCTGCCGCCAGCGTCCATTCCCACGAGTCCAGCGCCCATGAATGAGTCGATCAGGCTTCCTGTGCTGTAGCAGTTTGTGATGGTGCCACCGTTGAGGCCTACCAGTCCGGCGGCACTGGAAGAATTTCCTATGACGGTTCCTGTGCTGTAGCAGTTTGAGATACTGTCTATATTGACGCCCGCAAGTCCGCCAACATCAGAATAACCTGTCACGGTTCCTGTGCTGTAGCAGATTGTGATGCTGCCTCCGTTGACGCCTACGAGTCCGCCGAGGGCGTGGCCGTTGGTGACTTGGGTGACGGTTCCTGTGCTGTAGCAAAGCGTACAGTCACCGACATTGTAGCCCACGAGTCCGCCAACGACAATATCACCTGATACGGAACCCGCGCTGTAGCAGTTTGTAAGGCTGCCGCCCACTTCGTTGTATCCCACGAGTCCACCAACTGTGTCCGCACCCGATATGTCCACATTTTCCAACGCGATGTTTTGCAGCGTAGCACCGTCAGCGTAGCCGAAAAGCCCCAGAAAACCTTCTGTGGGACGATTGATAGTCAGGTTGGTGATTATATAGCCTGCACCGTCAAAAGTGCCGGTAAAAGCTGTCCCTTGATAATCCGGGGTTACAGGGTTGGTATCTGGTGCGATAGGTATAAAACCTGCCCCGCTGTTCCAAGCGCCGGTACCGCTTGCATCAATGTCATTGCCGAGGATATAGTCACCATCCAGCGGATACCCCACATCGTTTCCGATGAGTTGCAACTCATTTATGTCGTTGATTTCAATTTGCGCCAACCCTGGCAGACTGAAGAGTACTGTAACAATTGTCAGCATAGCCATAGATAAATAGGCTTGGTCAGTTCTCATGGCAATTTGGGCCTCCTGATATGTTCCAACATTAGATCAGTAATATTGCAACCGATATACGCCTCTCAAACTTATCACATCCCCTGACCCAATATCAGAGGTGCTACCTTCTTCCTGATCCAATGATACCCTCTCTGTTGCTAAAAGTCAAGTGATTCTAACGGAGTTCCAGGGACACCATCATTTAACTATGAGTGAAATCTTGGCGCAGGTGCCGCAAGAAGACAGAAAGCTGAAGAAGAATGAAGCCTGAAAGCGGAAAACGCTGTGGCGTTGCCAACCCCCATTTTCGCCACTTCGTCTCCAGTCTACCCCGTTTATCTCTCGCCTAGCCCACCCGTCCTACCCGTCCTACCCATCCTACCCATCCTACTCCCCACACGAAAAAGTAAACGCACCCGTTTACCTGCCGCTCACCCATTAACACCGTTTCCCCCCTGCTACTCAAGGCTACTCCCCACTCTCACGCAAACCCCACCAGTTATTATATGGAGAGATATATCCCACAAAGGAGAACCGTAATGCAACTCAAAAAGTGGACCAGATGGACTAACGCAAGCAAGCGAGGAACGACCATGGATGGGTCTGTCCCTGCTTCCGCCCAGTTTCCTTGTGCTTCGTGCTCTTCGTGCCCTTCGTGGATCCTGTGTTCGTCCGTGTCGGTCCGTGTACGTCCAGTCCTCGAGAGACAGCAAAACAAACAATACAGCGCAAAATACAACATCATGCGATATACGAGATACGCACCACAACATATTGTGCCTTCGAACACAATCGACCCCAAAAAAAACGCTCAGAAACGTTCAAAAACGTCAAAAAACGCAAAAAAATGATGAAAAAAAGTGAAATAACGTCTCAAAAAATAGCCATTCTGACTGGTTTCTGTGCCAGTAACCGATGTTGCTTTGGCGTCACCTCTTGTCAAAATACGGCCGTACGGGGTGTCCACTTAATCCTTGGCGATACGCGGATCAAAAGCATCGCGCAATCCGTCCCCGAAAGCGTTCAGCGCAAACAGGGTCAACGAGAACAGCACCCCCGGCGAAATCAGCAGCCAGGGGTATTCTTCCATGGTTTCCACGCCGTCGCGAATCAACAACCCCCAGGAACTCATGGGCGGCTGCACGCCGAGGCCGAGGAAACTCAGGAACGCCTCCAGCAGCATCACGCGCGGCACGGTGAGCGTCGCATAAATAATGATGGGGCTGAACATGTTCGGGATGATGTGGCGCAGCAGGATGCGGGTGCGACTCAACCCCATGACCACAGCCGCCTCCACAAACTCCCGCTGCCGCAGCGACAGGGTCTGGCCCCGGGCGATGCGCGCCGTAGTCAGCCATTCCACCGCGCCAATGGCCAGGAACAGAAAGATAAAGTTTCTGCCGAAGAAAACCATGAGGATAATCACAAACACCGTGAAGGGCAGGGCGTACAAAATGTCCACAATCCGCATCATCACCATGTCGGTGCGTCCGCCGGCATAGCCCGACAACGCGCCGTACAATACGCCGATGCACAGGGACACCATCGTGGCAGCAAGTCCCACGCCGAGGGATACCCGTCCCCCATGCAACAGCCGCGTCATCAGGTCGCGTCCAAGCGGGTCCGTGCCCAGCCAGTGCTGCCAGCAGGGCCCCACCGCACCCAGTTCCGTGTCCTGACCGTCATAAGAGTATGGGCTCAACAGCGGCCCCACAATGGCAACCAGCGCAACGGCAACCAGAATAACACCGCCTGCCACAGCCAGCCGGTTCTTCCGCAGCCGCCGCCACGCATCCAGCCACAGGGACACGCCCTTTTCATAGTCCACCGCAGGCAAGCGCTCCTCCTTTGTTTGAGTTGTATAAATCATAAGTTCGCTGATTTTGTGCTGCATTAATATCGAGACATAAAAACGCACCAGCAATCTTATCAAATAAAACTGTGTGATGGGAAATTATGTTACAATAAAAATAATCTGTTCCCCATAGTTCAATCCACAGCAAAAATAAGGACCATGCAATGCGTCATATATGTTTAACGGCTGTGTTTCAGGAAACACCCGAGGGATACATAGCGTTTGTGGAAGAATTGCCCGGCGCCAATACGCAAGGTGCCACACTTGAAGAAGCCCGCA
>CAZBNU010000345.1:0-3192 GCA_964493075.1 uncultured Nitrospirales bacterium
AGGAACGAAGCAATCTGAACTTGCGTGATAGTCCGTCCGCTAATGAGATTGCTTCGTTCCTCGCAATGACGGTAGCGATTGTCTTGTATTAAATTCAACTTCTTTTTCTTTATCACGCCAAGCAGGAACTATGGCACTGCCTTATTGCCGGTGTACGATGCGTCCCAGTAACGGCGTTTCCACTTCGATCGCGCCTTCAGGACATATCTCCTGGCAACAGTAACAGCGGATGCAACCTTTGTAGTTATACCGGGGAACGGTTTTAGTATCCCCGTCCACAAAGTCCACCGCCTTCGGTGTTACAGGACACATTTTTACGCAGTTGCCGCACCGGATGCAACGTTCTGCACAAATGACGGGTCTGGGCACCAGATAATTCTTCATGATCCGGGACAAAAGGGGGTTGATGGTGTCTGCGGCAAAATCGGTTTTTCGATTGATATCAAAGTCCGGGCAAGCCAAATCGTCCACCCCATCGCCCAGCACGGTGATGTTGCTGAACGTACCCAGACCAAGCCGCTCGCCCCATACTGTTGTGGGCACCAGCGCCGCGTCAAGATGGGCAAGCCTGCAGGCAATTGCATCCAACGCGACCGGATCTGTGGAAAACAGCAGCGCCTTCATGGCTTTTGTCTTCCCGTTGTGCGGCCCGTTGCCTTCCATGGCGACAATGCCGTCCATAACGTGAAGGCGTGGCCGCAAGAGGCGGTTGAGGTCCACCAGCATGGCGGCGAACTTATCCATCTTATTCAAACGCCCGTGAAACTCACCCTTCAGCATGCCGGGCACACAACCAAATTGATTTTTGACGGCCCCGGTGAATCGGGTCAGCGCGTGGGTCTTGAATTTTGACAGGGAAATGATGCCGTCCGTATCCAGCGCGCCCTCGGCGATGGTGAACTGCCTGATGACGTGTCCCTCTGGAAATGAAACGGTGCGTCCGTGCGCAAAATCCGCATGGGTGATGTTCATCTGTTCAGCAACAGCCGCAATACCCGTGCGCCGCGCCACCGTCTCTATGCGTCCGAATCCGGGGCTGTCACCGTAACTTAATATGCCGCCTGCTTCTTGAAACACAGCGGCAACGGCCTGAAAGACAGCGGGGTGGGTGGTTACGGCACGTTCCGGCGCCTTGCCTACCAGCATATTCGGCTTGAGCAGGATACGCTCGCCCGTTTTCACAAAACGCGCCGCGCCGCCAAGCAGTTCGATGCCGCGGGCAACCGTTTCCGCAACGCGTTTTTCGCTGTAATCATCACAGCGCAGCAGCACAACAGTGCTTTCACAAGCGTTATCCATGTTTTCCATCCGCTGTTCCTTGTCACTTAAAGACGATTTACCCCATTCCTTTGACTATACAACAACGAAAATGGTTTTAAGTCATCTTTTTTCAGGAATATGAGAAAAATCATTGGAGATTTTGGCCGTACTATGGTAAAATTTATATGTACTGTTTGTGATGCAGAACATAAACAATGGATATGTCTGTATTTACAATAATGGTGAATGTAAACAACGGCGAGCGTGAAATGAACTTTGGCGGCGTATTTCCCGGCTATGTGGTTGGGCGTGTGCGCGGCTACCGAGGAGGTCTATACTTATGAACCCCACACACCGTGTTTCCCGGTTCATCGCAACTGCATCCATGCTGGCACCCCTGTTGATTGCGGGCGTTGCCTATGGGCAATTGAACGAACCCCTGGAGGCCACCTGGGTGGCAAACGGGCCTGTCTTTGCCGTGGAGAGCAACGCGACGGCGTTGTATCTTGGCGGTAATTTCACTTATGTGGGGCCAAGCACGGGCAGTGCGGTGCGCCTGCAGGATGATGGGCTTTTGGCCATGGCCCCGGCGTTTCCAAAGGTGAATGGCACGGTGTACGCCATGGTATCAGACGGCGCGGGCGGCTGGTACATCGGCGGCGACTTCACGCGGGTGGGCGATGAACTGCGCAATCGCATCGCCCACGTACTGTTCGACGGCAGTATGTCCCCATGGAATCCCAATATCAACAATACGGTATATGCGCTGGCAGTCTCCACAGACGGGCTTACGGTATACGCTGGCGGTGCATTCACGCGCATCGGCAGTCTGACCCGGCGCTATCTGGCGTCTATTGACGCAGATGTTGCCTCGCCTGATTACGGCCTGGCCACCACATGGGATCCGGCACTCGATGATTTTGTACGCACCATGATACTTTCGGCGGATGGTTCCCATCTTTTTGTCGGCGGCAACTTCATAGATTATGCCAAGGGATACGATATAACCATATTTCCTCCCGTAGCAGATTGGACGCCCAGTATTGATGGTATGGTACGCACCATGGCCATCACCCCGGACGGCACCACGCTGTTTCTGGGCGGCTGGTTTGCAAATGTAGAAACACTTCCCCAAATGCACCTTGTTGCATTCGAGGCAGACCCGGCAGAACCTGAATTTGGAGACATACTTAGTACCTTCGCACCTGTTATCAACAACCCGGTATTGTCCCTTGCCGCCACCGACACTGAAGTCTATGCAGGCGGCTCTTTTACACAAGCAAATTATCTGCAACGCACCGGAATTGCCGCGCTGGATGTTGCTTCAGGTGCGACGTTGGACACCTGGATGCCCGAAGCCGATGGCTGGGTTACGGCGCTGGCCCTATCCACCGATGGCCTTACGGTGTATGCGGGCGGTGATTTCACGATAATCGGCGGCGAAGCACGCCAGCACATTGCGCGTTTGGATGCGGTGGGCGAAGGCGATGGCACCGGTCGCGCCATCCCGGCTTGGGATGCAGGCGCTGGCAACACGGTGCATGTGTTGAACGCCGTGGATGAAAGCGGCGATGAATATCTGTATGCAGGCGGCGCGTTTACGACGGTGAATGGTGTTGTTCGCAACAACCTGGCGGCACTGGATGCAGACTCCCTGTCCCCCACTTTCGGCGAAGCCCTTTCCTGGGATCCGAATGCGGACGGCACAGTATATGCCCTGGCGATGGACGCGGCAGGCCTCACATTATTTGCGGGCGGCATGTTCTCCAATATAAGCGGCTCAGCGGCTTCGCACATCGCCGCGTTGGACCCAGCGAACGATTCAATCGTTTTTTGGGCTTCGTCAAATGTAGACAATACAGTGCGCACCCTGGCATTACGACCAGACGATCTCCTGCTTTATGCAGGCGGTGATTTTACGGTGATTAACGG
>CAZBNU010000346.1:0-3180 GCA_964493075.1 uncultured Nitrospirales bacterium
GTGTACTGGGGGATTTTCATGAGTTCACCGTCTTTGAGCGCGCTCTGGTGTGCGACAATGCCGGACACAGTCATGTTCAGCGCCCAGGCGATGTTTACCAGCGGTGTGCGGTCTTCGAGAATGGCGGTGACAAATTCGTTGCCGAGGTAGCCATGGGAACCGCCGTGGCCGCCAGCATCCACGCCGGGGGGCAGGGGCGGCTTGTTCAGGTTGACGTCCTTGATCTCCATGGTGCCCTGATAGTCCATGCCATGCATGGTTCCCTGTTCGCCGCGAACGCGTCCCATCTCGCCGCCGTGGCCGGGCGTGTCCCAGCTGACTGCCATGCGTGACATGCCGCCTTCGCTGGTGCGGAACAGGGCGATTTCCGTGCCGAAAGGATTCTGATATCGGTTGTTTTCGGGCAAGAAGTCTTTGATAATACTTGGCAGACCCATGCACGATACTTCCGTGAAACTGCCGCCAGTGACGCAGGTGTAGTAGGCGTTGGAATGGGTGGGATACCATTGCGGCGGCAATCCGATGCGCCATCCACGAAACGAATCAATGGGCGTGGGCATGTAATGGTAATACTCGCCCTCCGAATAAATCATCTTGCCGAATTTGCCCGCCTTGTACAATTCGCGCATGGCATAAGCCTCGTTGTGGAAGGCGGAGGTCTCAAACATCATGTATTTCATGCCCGTCTCTTTTACGGTCGCATAGAGTTGCTCTGCTTCTTCCAGCGAACCAAAAGTGGCAGGCACGGCTGTGGCAACATGCTTGCCATGACGCATAACCTGGATGCAATGCCAGGCGTGGGAGGGGGCATCTGTAGCGACAAAGACCGCCTCAATGCTGTCGTCTTTGACGAGTTCCTCCAACGAAGGATAAGTTTTTTCGCACTGGCAAATCTTCGCCAGTTCCGCGCAACGGTCCGGCAACAGATCGCTTACGGCAACCACTTCTACATTCGGGTGGCGCTGCAGGCCAAAGGCGGTGCCGAATTTGCACACGCCGTAGCCGACGATGCCCATGCGGATTTTTCGGTCAGATACCGGTGTCCACACAGCGCCCTCCCGAGCGGTGGTGTCCGTTTGTTCAAAGCCTTGGATGACCTTATCCTCGGCGCCGGAAGCAAAATGCAGCCCTGCCACGCCCAAGCCCGCCGTGGTGGACATCAAAAACGAACGGCGTGACAACCCACTGTGTTTTTTATCGGTTCCCATGAGATTTTCTCCTGATTGGTGTCTGTTTGATACAACTGTCTGCTGACTGATAACAATAAGCTTATCAGGGGAATCAGATCAAGGACGCGAATGGGTAAAGATATGGGAGGTATGGGAAGAATGGGAAGTATGCATTCCGGCATTCTCTATCGCTATCCCTATCCCTATCGAAATCGAAATCCAAATCGGGAGCCCATTTTGTAGGGTGGGTTCCGCTACGCCTCGCCCACCCTACAACTCTTTGTGTTTAATGATCGCAGACGTTATCGCCGGATTTCAGTTCGCCAGCCATGAACGCAGTCACGAGTTTTTCCGGGCTTTCCGCAGGTGCGCCAACGAGTACCTGGATGTTCTGTTCAGCGAACAGACCCTGGGCACGTGATCCCATGCCGCCGGCGACGATCATGTTCACGCCTTTTTCCGCCAACCAGGGAGGCAGCAGGCCGGGCTCATGAGGCGGCGCGTCAATGTCGGTACGACTGGAGATGGTCTTGGCATCCAGGTCAATGTCCATCAACGCAAATTGGGCGCAGTGGCCGAAGTGCATGGCGAGGTTGCCGTCAGCGAGGGGAATTGCTATACGCATGGTTGCGTTCTCCTTTTTGTTTTGTTTAGAAATATTCTTATGTGGACAGGTACTGGTGTCGCGCACCGTGATGGCAGTAATGATATCGCGCATCATGGCGGCAGTGGGGGAGGATGCGTAGTGATGGACAAAGGCCTTGCCGCTGTCGCAGGCTTCGGCAATCTGCGGGTCCAGAGGGATGCTGCCCAGGAAAGACACCTTCATGTCTTCAGCGATGCTCCTGCCCGCGCCCGTCTGCAAAATGGACGTGATCTCGCCGCATTTGGGACAGGCGAAGCCGCTCATGTTTTCAATTACGCCAAGCACAGGCACTTTCAACTGCCGACAGAAGCTGATGGATTTGCGTACATCTATCGCCGCAATTCTCTGTGGGGTCGTCACCACTACCGCACCGTCCAGGTCTTCAATAAGTTGGCAGGTAGACAGCACTTCGTCACCCGTTCCAGGAGGCGAGTCAATGATTAGGTAGTCCAGATCGCCCCAGTCAATGTCCTTAAGGAATTGTTTTACAACGCCCATCTTCATAGGCCCGCGCCAGATAATCGCGTCATCGGGATTACGCAGCAGGAAACCAATGGACATGATTTTCATATCGCCCAGTTCCACAGGGAGCATGCCGTCCGGCCCATTCGAGATGGTTTCATTTTCCAGTCCCAGCAGCGTTGGTACGCTAGGGCCGTGGATATCAATGTCCAGCAGTCCTACCTGTTTTCCGGATAACATCAACGCTGTGGCAAGGTTCACGGCCACCGTGCTTTTGCCGACACCGCCCTTGCCGGACATTACGATAATCTTATGGCGGATGCGTGCAAGACGCTGCTCTAGCGCCTGCTGTTCCAGAAACTCTTCTGACAGTTCGTCTGGCGGCTGGTTGCGTGATGCACATCCAGACTCGCTACAGGAGGAACAACTTTCTTGCGAACATGACTCTTCTTTTTCCATCTGATGACTCATAAAATTCTCCACAGTTGCTTTTAAGGTGTTTGACGCAAGCAGGGCGCAATGCTGATGGTCTTCAGGCATGCCGCCCAGCGCTTCCAGAATATCTTGTTGTTCAATGCGCATCGCCTCGCGCGGCGTCTTGCCTTCTGCAAGTTCAGAGCACATACTGCCACAAGCGCGTGAAGGACCGCATCCCGTGGTGGTGAATCCTACAGCACTTATAAGGCCATCGTCCACATGCAGCCAGAACTCCATGGTATCGCCGCAGGGACCGGTAATGCGCGCATGGCCGTCCGGTTCTTCCAGTTCGCCATAATTGCGCGGATCAGAAAACCGTTCTATCGCTTTGCGCGAAAAGTGAGTTGCCATTGTATGTTTGTGCTCCTGAAAAAAAAAATTATTTGTGACTCTTGAAAAGTCTTTCGTATATCGTTGCCCACAGCG
>CAZBNU010000347.1:0-3135 GCA_964493075.1 uncultured Nitrospirales bacterium
TTTCAGGGCATAGACTGGCTTGCCATTCGTCCGCGCATCAAGACCGCGCCCATCATCACACGCCCAGGCCCGGTGGACTAAACGCACAGCGTGAAATTTTCAGCTATAGTCTGCTGGACATTTCGGGCGTTGTGTAAGTACAATAATAGGCAGGGTGGCACGCTGCGGAGGGTTAGCATAATTGGTAATGCACCGGTCTTGAAAACCGGCGGCTTCGGCCTTGTGGGTTCGAGTCCCTCACCCTCCGCCATTTTTTATTCCACACTTGGAGGGCCGTTATTTCTCTATGAGAACAGCATTCCCCTTCTTGGGGATATGTACGGTATGGGCGAAACTGTTTTCGTCTTGCACATAAATCCGGTATCCCGTTTCATCCTCTTCAAACGAAACTGCCGGGCTGGGAGTTTTACCTAAGGCCGGAATAAGTGCCCAGACATAGGTTTCATCTCCCTGAGTGGTCGTGGCATATTCCACGCAGGAGGCAGGCTCTTTGTGGTTGTAATGATGACTATACCATCCTTGGATGTAGGGTTTTTCCTGACCTTCCACAATCGTTATGTCCCATGTTGAGCCCTGGGCTGGTACGATACGCAGATTCCCCTTATCAGCGTCGGTGGATGTGACTGTGTCAGTACTGACAGCAACCGTACAATCAGGATGATAATGCCATAGTATTTTGATATTGCAGGGTTGACCACATTTTAGTTTGTCCACCACAATCCAGCACTGGTTTTTAATGTACAGTACGGAACGTGTATGAGATACGTTTTTTTTGAATTCGGTTATTTTTCCTTCAAGCGTTCCCCGGGCAAAATCGTAGGTATCTGTGACAGCATAGTCTTTTTCCGATAACGGTTTGTTCACTTCGTTGCTGCGGTCCAGAGGTCGTTTGCCGTCGAAGAGGATCACGTTATGGGCATACTCGTTACAGAAGTAATTACGCCAATCACTGCCTTTATAGGTAAACCGACCGCTATCCACCAGTAAATCGCGCCCGCAGGCGTGTATGGACAGATGCAGTTTGTCGAAATGGCGATGGGCTATCCCCAAAGGACCGATATCAAAAAAGGCCCAATGCGCCTGTGTATCCCAGCCATTGCGCATCAGCAGTTGCCCCGCCCAGGGGAACATGAGAGACGGCAACCCAGTGGGCAGCTCCCCCGTCTCTCCGTTGCTTGTGATGTATTTCCAGTCCGATTTGTTAAAGCGGTCCGCTGCCTTTGTAACATTGGGGCGGGTATGATCATAATCGGAATCGTTATTCAATATCCCGTACCCATTAGGCCGCATGGTATACGCCAGATAATTCCACATGTTGATTATACCGTCACGAAATTCGGGCGACACCTCACGACCGGCCCCTTCTATTAACGACAGGAATTCTTCAAAGTTGTTCAAGGTTACACGATGATAGTGCGAAGTCAGTTCCTTTTGTGCGCCGTCTGGATACACCTGTTGTTTCATTTCCGGTATCATACGTTCCATCGCATAATCCACCCAGGTCTTTGCGTCTTTGAATTCGGGAAACACAATTCCCGCAGTGGCAAGCCCCCGCAATTCCATGGTGATCCAATTGCCAGCACTGGCATGATGATGTCGAAGATAATCCGCGTGTTCAGGTACGCTTGCCAGCAACAGGATGCGCGTCACATCGGTAAAATCAGTAGAATCCATCAATCCGTAAAAAGCCTGGGCTAACGGCCGCGATATGCGGCTAAAGGTTTCCAATCCACGCCAGGGACCGCGTGTTTTCTTATCGGGGTACGGAACAGATAAGAACCAGTCGCGCAGAAACTGGTCGTGGGTTTGCGCGTATATTGGATTTCCCGTCTGCTGTGATGCCTGGAGCAATTTCGTTGACCACCAGAAACGGTTAAGCCCCCAGCCCCACTCCAAATCATTTTCAGGCCCATTGTAAAACCAGTCCAGGCCGTCGTCCTCCCGCCGGGGCACCATGGCAGTCTGGTCGTAACAGGTAATAGTGCCGTCAAGTACCGGATCTGCAGGCGCATAGCGTTGCTCGCTTTTTGCGGGCAGTTTCCTTCGTAGATGCTCTTGTGTATTGCTCTTGCGGTAATAATCAAGCAACGCCTCGCACGCATCTTTCCACGCTTCTTTTTCAACCGACGCTTTTACCGTTGCCAGTGCAGTACGTTCCAGATCGAGTTGTGCGAACAACCCTTGTACACGTTCCGGATGTGCCTGTACCAAATCATCCAGTGTAGCCAAATTGCTGCCTGCCATGCCCAACACAACCGCCATAGTTAGAAAAAGAGTTGACATCATGATTTTCCCTTTGAATCTGTTTTTGGGTTCTTGAAAGTGAGCATGACACGAAGACAATTGCGAATTCAATCTCTTGTAGGTTTGGGTGTGGGTTTGTTTGTAGGATAAGTAGGACGTGTAGGACAATGAGGTGACGCTACAACTGTCCTACACATCCTACCTGTCCTACCTATCCTACAAACTCTTCCCCAAAAAAGCCGGCGGGTCAGGAATTACTCCCAACCCGCCCTTTGCGCGGCATTTTGTGCTTTGCGTATGCTTTATGTAATCAGGACACCTTCACGGCTATCCTGCGTCCCTTGGCTTCTTCCGTTTTGGGCAGGGTCACCGTCAGCACGCCGTGCTTGTAGGTGGCGTCCGCCTTATCACGATCCACTTCCGCAGGAAGTGGGATCACACGATGGAAGGAGCCATAACTCGTTTCGCTGTAGAAGTAATTGCCTTCCTTTTTCTCCTTGGACGCTTTCTTTTCGCCGCGCAGGATAAGACGGTCTGCCTCAACCTCCACACCGAAGTCCTTCTTGTCAAGTCCGGGAAGTTCCGCGGAGACAATCACCTCGTTGTCGCGATCCTCGATGTCCACCGCAGGACCACCGAGATTGCTCCAGAACGCCGTTATGGCGCGGTCGTCATCGGTTGCGCGCTCGGGTAGCCAGCGGTCCACCGCTTGCATCATCCGGTTACGCAGGTCATTGAAGCCTGAACTCCAGGTCACGGGAACAAGGTCTTTCACAGTAGACACCTCCTTTCAACTTTCTTGAGTGCGGCGCGTGGCGCTCGCACGTTATTGGGCAACGTTCACGGCAATCTTGCGCGGCTGCTGTTCGGCCACCTTCGGCAGATGAATGG
>CAZBNU010000348.1:0-3108 GCA_964493075.1 uncultured Nitrospirales bacterium
AGGGGGATGGAATCACATACCACCACTTCTTCCAACACGGACGCCTCAAGCAAATCAAGAGCCGGTCCGCTGAACACGGGATGAGTGGCGCAGGCGCGCACACTGCATGCGCCGTGTTCTTTTATGGCTTTGGCCGCTTTCACAAGCGTACCGCCCGTATCTATCATATCGTCAATCAGCAGGGCATGACGCCCTTCCACATTGCCGATAATATTCATGACTTCAGATTCGTTTTCCCGGGGACGACGCTTGTCCACAATGGCAATCGGTGCGCCCAGTCTTCCAGCAAAACTGCGTGCCCGGCCCACACTGCCCATGTCCGGAGAAACCACCGTCAGGTCTTTGTGGATGCCAGCCTTCTTAAAATGTTCGCAAAAAACGATGTCTGCCGACAGATGGTCCACCAGAATATCAAAGAAACCCTGTATCTGTCCGCAATGCAAATCCACAGTCAACACCCGGTCGGCGCCAGCCGCCGTGATCAGGTTCGCAACCAGCTTCGCCGTAATCGGAACACGCGGTTTGTCTTTTCGGTCCTGCCGCGCATACCCGAAATAGGGAATAACCGCCGTTATCCGTTCTGCCGACGCGCGCAACGCTGCATCGCAAAACATCAGCAACTGCATCAGGTTATCATTGACGGGAGGCGCAGTGCTGTTCACGATAAATACATCATGACCGCGCACATGCTCCTGTATCTGCATGTGAATTTCGCCGTCACTAAACTTGTCGACCAGAGCGCAGCCCGGCGTTACGCCCAAGTGCCGACAGATGCCCTCTGTCAGCGTCTTGGACGCGCCACAGCTGAAAACCTTCATGTTACTGGAAAAATCCACGAATCCTTGCCTTTCATATACACCAGGACATGCCCGCCTTACCTATAGCGAAATGGCTGGGGCGGCTGGATTCGAACCAGCGGTAGCCAGATCCAAAATCTGGTGCCTTACCAGCTTGGCGACGCCCCAATATCTAAACACCCGCACCAATACATGCGGGTAAAATTTGCAGGGTTGTAGAGGTAAGAGTATAGCAAGTAAACGACATATAAGTCAAAATGCAGATGATGCCGGTTGTCGCATAAGCCTAGAGACGGTCTTTTCGGGCGCAGCGTTCGAGTTTTAATGCTGTAATTGCAGCCTTGAAAAGTGACAGCGGGCCGCCGCGAAACAAGGCATCAAAGGCCGCCCTGAACAGGGTGTATTTTTTTCGGGAGTAGGGATACCAGTAAAGTTCCAGACGGCTGTTGTTGCGGTCCGCCAGTATAGACTTAATGTTGGAAAAAGCATAAAGCCCTTCTGCGCCCTTGTAACGGCCAAACCCGCTGTCTTTCACGCCGCCGAAGGGGAGCGCAGGGTTGCCCTGTGTCGCCAGAGCGTTGTTAATGGACACGTTCCCAGTGACCAGCCGCTGTGCTACCCGCCACGCACGGCCCATATCCGCCGACCAGACGCTGGCGGAAAGTCCGAACACCGAATCGTTGGCAAGTCGCACCGCTTCTTCCTCGTCCTTGAAGGGAGTGACAGTGACGACCGGGCCAAAACTTTCCCGGCATTGTATGGGCATATCCCGGGTGACATTGGTGATGATGGTTGGCGGGAAGGCGTGGGAGCCGGGTGCACGTTTGCCGCCCGTGACAATGCGGGCGCCCTGCTGCACGGACGCAGCAAGTTGCTCTTCAATCTCGCGAATCTGGAAGTCCGCAGTCATGCAGCCCATGGTCAGCGCATATTCATCTGCCTGCCCTTCAGGGTGGTTCAAGGTCACGATGCGTTCCGCCTTTTCCTTGAACAGGGCCATGAAGGGCTCATAGATATTTTTGTGTACATAGATGCGTTCTATGGAAGTGCAGGTCTGGCCGCTGTTGACAAAACTGCCCCACAACGCGCCATTCACCGCCCGTTCCAGGTTGGCATCGTCAAAGATGATCATTGGGTCTTTGCCGCCCAGTTCGAGTTCCACCGGAATCAGCATTTCGGCGGCACGGGCCATCACTTTTTTCCCGGCGTTCACGCTGCCCGTGAAAAATATCTTCGCGGGCTTCTTGTCAATGAGCAGGTCTGCCGTACGCCGACTGGCATAGGCCACCTGCAACGCACCGGGCATGAAACCGCTCTTTTCGATCATCTCCTCCAGCACTCCTTGCAGCGGCGTTTCCTTCGACGGTTTCAGGATGACCGCATTGCCCGCCACAAAGGCGCATATAAAGGGGAGTACGGACAGGTTGAGCGGATAGTTCCAGGGGGAGATGATCAGCACC
The DNA here is from genome assembly GCA_964493075.1 of uncultured Nitrospirales bacterium. Lineage (GTDB taxonomy): Bacteria > Hydrogenedentota > Hydrogenedentia > Hydrogenedentales > CAITNO01 > SLFT01. Next base: position 2,258 of record CAZBNU010000348.1, read on the forward strand.
GTTCCCATCGGTTCATAAACCACCCGCGATTTCTTGCCCAGCAGCATGATGGGCGTGTGTGCCCTCTTATCCCTCAACATACGTTCGGCATGCTTGTGGTAGTATTCGATGGTATCCAGCACCGGAAATATCTCTGTGATGATGGCGTCAGTGATACATTTCCCCGTTTCCGCAACAATCCGCTGGGCTACTTCTTCGCCATGGTCCAGCAGGTAGCCCTTGATTTTCAGCAACTCGTCAAGGCGCTGCCGCACAGACATGGAACGCAGTTGCTCAAGGGCGGCATCGGCGGTTTCGTACATTGCGTCAACTTCTTCGATTGTTGGCTCCGTCGCCGTATAAAGTGTTTCGCCGGTGCGCGGGTTCTTCACCTCAAATGACAACTTCGTTTCTTGTGTGGTCTCATGGTTCATAAGGTTGCTCTCCTTTAACAAATTACCCCGGTCTACTCATCCATGGTAAACGCATTTTCGTAGTGTGTTATTCGCGGGCGCTCTTCCGGCGGCATCACCACGCCCATTACATCAAACCGATAATACAAGCCGTCCTGCCCGTATCTGGCGATATAACGTCGCGCCGCAGCGCGCAAATGTTGTCGTTTGGTAAAGTTAACGCTCTCTTCCGGAGCGGCCACAGCATCCGTCTCCCTAGAGCGCACCTCAACAAAAACAACCGTGTCGCGTTTCTGTGCGATGATGTCTACCTCGAAGCGATCAAGCCGCAGATTACGATGCAATATCTTATAGCGACGGCGCCGTAAATACGAGGCCGCCAGGTCCTCGGCATCATGCCAGTCAAGCTGTTGTTTACGAAAAGGCCACATAGGTTCCTAATGCAGGTATTGCCCGCAA
>CAZBNU010000349.1:0-3094 GCA_964493075.1 uncultured Nitrospirales bacterium
GTTGGTGCGGTGAAGGTGATGTCGTAGGTCTGCCACTGCAGCGGCGGCAGGATGGCATCTGCAATCGGTGTGGCAAAGGAATAGATGCCGCCGCAGAAATTATCCGCTGGTTCCAGTCCGAAGCTATCCAGCACCTGCACCTCGTAGCGACCCAGCAAATACACGCCGCTGTTGCCCCGAGCCTGGCCGCGCTCGCTGGGCATGAAAGGGGTGCGGAATTCGATGTGGTACAGGCCGCTGCCGTATTCTTCAAGGGTCTTGAAGCTGCTGCCGCATACTTCCATGGCGCCATCGCCGGTAAGGCACCAATGCAGTGGCGTGCGTTCCCAGTTGGTGATGTTGTTGCCGTCGAACAAGGATACCGCGCCTTCGGGCGGGGCCATGCCCAGGGTAGGCGGCTCAATAAAAACGCGTTTTAACGCAAAGGCCACCTCTTTGCTCCTGCGGTTGCCCGCTTCCTTCAGCGTACCCGTCAAGGTTTCGTTTTCGATGCGTGCTGTGAAGTCATACTTTCCACCGAGAGTAGCAATTTCAAGGGCATCTTCAAACAACGCCACGCCATCTTTTACTCTTCCTGAGGCTTCCACCCGCACGGCGGATGCTTCATCATCGCCAACAAACAACACGATCCGGTGAGCAGTCTTGTTTTGCGCCACCACCTGGGCGCGAATATACTTGCCCTCCCAGTCTGCCGTGGTAAAGGCACCGTGGTAATTGCCCATGATCATGTCATCGTCTTCAGCGACAACGGTGACACTTGCCAATGCCGTTATAAGGGCTATTGCCAGAAAAATGCGATTCATCTTTGTTTCTCCTTGTTATGGGCATACGCCCTGATATAGGGTGAGTTGATTGGATTACGGTATAAACAGTATCATGACAGCGACCTGTAACGCCAATTGTATAGTTGTCGTTGTGGTCTTCGGTTGCACGGTTGACTGAAAAATACAGGAGGTGTTCCATATTGGCGCAGTCCGTGCCATAATCTGGGGAAGTTGCCACATTAGTACATAAGTTGAATGTATGGATGTGTGACGGGCTTTCTCATTCGCAATGGTGCAGATTGAGGCATGATAGTCGTACAAACGTTACATAATTTAAACTTGGGGAAGGTTATATGCACCATACAGATGAAAAACTGGTGAACCAGTGCCTGGACGGCGATGCTGACGCGTACGCCGTGCTGGTGCGACGGTATCAGGCAGCGGTATACGCCACGGCATTTTATTACGCCGGGCGTTACAACGGCGCTGATGATGTCGTTCAGGAGGCGTTCTGGGAAGCCTATCGCAACCTGCGTAAATTGAAGGAGCCGGAGCGCTTTGGTGCCTGGCTGAAAAGCATTACAACGCGGGTCGCAGCGAACTGGCTGCGCAGGAATGTGTCGCGGCAGCGGAATATCACACCGCTACCTCACCGGCGCACCCTGAGCATGGAAGAAGCCCGTCAAGGTGTTGAGAACGACGAGCACGAACGTGTTCACCGTGCCATTGACGCGCTGCCTGAGCGGTATCGGCTGCCGGTAGTGTTGCGTTATATGCAAGAGTTGAGTTATGAAGAGATAAGCCGGTTCACCGGTGATTCCAGAGACGAAGTTCGTGGCATGCTGAGTCGGGCCAACGCACTGTTGCGTGACATACTGGCCGCTCCGCAGGAACAACAAAAGGAAGGCGATTTACCGTGGCATCGTGTATCCAGATAGAAGGTATGCTCCAGTCCTACGTGGACGACGAGGTGAGTCCCTCGGAGCGCCTGCTTATCGAGGAGCATCTGAAAGGATGTGAAGGATGCGCAGCACAGATGGAAAAGCTCCGCGCCACGGACGCCTCTGTATTTGAAGTGCTTCGTCAGTACAGCCTGCACGAAGATTTTGCGGAACGGGTTATGGCCCATCTTCCCGATATCCCACCGGCGGTTTCTGTAGCGGAATCGCTGCGTCTGCAGGCGCATAACGAAAAGAACCGTACCCGCAGATGGTTTTTGACCGCCGTGCGGCTGGTTCCTGTTGTCATGCCGGTTATTCTGCTGATACTGGCCGCATTGCTTTGGCTGGCATGGCCCACTTTCGACGCGGAACAGCCCGATGCTGTTGGCATGGTGCTGTACAGTGACGGGAACGCCACCAATGTAAGCTCGTCAGCGGGTGCAGAGATGGTTGCCAGCAAGGGTCACGGCATCCAGTATGGCGACAGTTTTACCACAGGCTCGGACAGCCGCATGCTGCTGGGTCTGGCGGGTCCGTCCCATATTACCGTTTTTGAGAATTCGGTGGTTGTGTTGGAGGCGGAGCGGGAGGTTGTCCTGAAAAAGGGGCGTGTATTCTTCGATGTTTCCCGTGATGCGCGTCATTTTCGGGTACACACGCCGGACGGACGTATTACCGTATTCGGCACCTCCTTTCAGGTGGATATCCAGAACGCTGGAACAGAAGTCACCGTCGTCAACGGCGATGTTATGGTTGAAAATGAAAGTGCCTTTGTCAGGTTGAATCGAAATTCCCAGGCGTTTTTCAATACAGCCCAGACGCCAACGGTACGTAAAAATATTGACACCTCTGCCTGCGTGCGGGAGGCACGTGCGATCACGCTGGATTCAGGGATTGAAGAACAATTTCTGGGTCGTATCGTAAACAGCCAGAGCGCTGATCGGACAGGGGTGTCGGAACAGGTCTTCGTGGTGGAGACGGCGGGAAGTATTGTAAACGCGCTCTTGCTCAAATGGACGCCTGACCCCTATACATCAGGCCATGCCGGATACACGGTCTATGTATCCGACAATTCCCTGAATCCCCTGTTCAAAGCGGCGATTCCCCCGGAGACATTCAGGGAAAAACAGACGGGTGAAATGCGTATAGAAATGCCGACGCGTCTGCAAAATGTCGGTAAAGAGGCATTGCATATCACCATTCTCCCCGAAATGGACCAGAAGAAGATTGAGACCACCTTTACAGAAGTAGCCGCAATTGGAGAAAAATCATGAGATACTCCCATTGCGATACCCCCGTTTTTCCCTACCTCTTCTCTACAGGAGGCGGGTCATCAAGATACGCGGAAAACGTTCTGCCTCACGTCACTCCTTCCCCAAGAGTACCTGC
>CAZBNU010000350.1:0-3077 GCA_964493075.1 uncultured Nitrospirales bacterium
TCATGGGCACCAAAGTGGTGTCCGTCAACTCCGGTTCACGTACCTTGAAGGATGCCATCAACGAAGCGTTGCGCGACTGGGCTGCGAACGTGGAGGACACCCATTATGTGCTGGGTACGGTGCACGGCCCCCATCCCTTCCCCATGATCTGCCGCGATTTTCAGTCGGTCATCGGAAAGGAAGCCCGGGAGCAGCTGCAGCAGGCGGAAGGGCGGTTGCCGGACGTGATGATTGCCTGTGTCGGCGGCGGATCGAACGCCATAGGCCTATTCTTCGATTTTCTGGGTGATGCCTCGGTACGCATGATCGGTGTGGAAGCGGGCGGCACCAAAATTGCGCCTGGCATGCACGCGGCACGTTTCTCCGGCGGCGCGTTGGGTATGCTCCATGGCGCGGTGAGTTATGTGTTGCAGGATAAAAACGGGCTGATAGGCGACACGCACAGCGTTTCCGCAGGGCTTGACTATGCCAGCGTCGGCCCGGAACACGCCTTCTTCTTTGATGAAAAACGCATCGAATACACCAGCGCCTCGGACCAGGAAGCGTTGGACGCGTTCCAGTTATGCAGCCGTCTTGAAGGTATTATCCCGGCGCTGGAAAGTTCCCATGCCATTGCCGAAGTTATCAAGCGCGCGCCGACAATGAAACCCGAGGACATAATCGTGATGAACCTGTCCGGACGGGGCGACAAAGACGTGCAGCACGCCGCGAAATTCATCATGCCCGGAGAGGAAATTTAATATGAACCGTATCGCAAAATGTTTTGAGGAACTTCAGGCAAAAAAACAGGCTGCCTTCATTCCCTTCATCACTGGCGGTGACCCGACCCTTGCCATGAGTGAGGACATTGCCGTTGCGCTGGGCGAAAACGGCGCAGACATTATTGAATACGGCGTGCCCTTTTCGGACCCCGTGGGGGATGGCCCGGTCATCCAGGAAGCGTCCTTGCGGGCGTTACAGCAAGGGGTCAACCTGCACAGCATTCTCAAGTCCATAGAACGCATTCGCAAACGCAGCAATACGGCGGTCATGATTTTCACCTACTATAACCCTGTGTTTGTTTATGGTGTTGAAGCCTTTGCCCGTGATGCCGCCAATGCCGGCGCAGATGGCGTACTCTGTGTAGACTTGCCGCCGGATTATGCGCTTGAATACCGCGACCTCATGCGATCCAACGATATGAGTACCGTATTCCTCGCCGCACCCACCAGCACCGACGAACGGCTCGCCCTCATCGGAGAAGCCTGCGATACCTTCGTGTATTACATCTCCCGTCTCGGCGTTACCGGCGAGCGCGTCGCCCTGTCCGACAACCTGCGCAGCGCCGTCGCCCATGTCCGCGAGAAAACCGGCAAACCTGTCGCAGTAGGATTTGGTATCTCCACGCCCGACCAGGCGCGGGAAGTGGCAGGCATCGCGGAAGGCGTCGTGGTCGGTTCCGCCCTCGTCCGCATCATAGCCCACGGCAACGGCGCACCGGATACCGTACAGCAGGCGGCTAAATTCGCCGCAGCACTGGCACAGGCAGTGAAAGGGCAATAGTCGGCATGTGATGTTTGATATGTCAGACAGGTCAGACGGTGTCAGACAAGTCCGACAATTGTATTCCCGGAAACAGAAGGTATTTTTTGAGAGGGGTTATGATGCTTGACAAGTACACAGTAGCCATCGAACAAGATGGAGAATGGTTCATAGCCTATTGTCTGGAAGTGCCCGGCGCGAATGGACAGGGTTGCACAGAGGAGGCATGCAGGCAGAGTCTTGAGGAGGCAATCAAACTCATACTCGAAGATGAGCAGGAAGAGAATTCTAAAAAACAATGAAGTGGCATAGCAATCCTGCGCGGCTTGTCTTATTGTAGAAGGATGTGCGAAGACATTTTTAAGGAATATAATGAACACCAGTAACACACGGCGTGATTTTATGAGGATGGTGGCGTTGGGCGCGGCTGCCGTGGCGTATCCCGTAATGACAAAGGGCAGCACCGAAAAGGTTCCTGCACGACCCAATGTGATCCTGGTAATGACCGATGACCAGGGGTATGGTGATCTGGGTTGTCTTGGCAACACGGTTATCCAGACGCCGAATCTGGATCGCATGTACGGCGAAAGTGTGCGGCTCACGAACTTTCATGTGAGTCCCACCTGCGCACCGACACGGGCTGCGTTGATGACGGGTAGAAACTGCAACCGTACCGGTGTATGGCATACGGTCATGGGGCGGTCGTTGCTTCGTCAGGACGAGGTGACTCTGGCCGAGGTATTCGCTGCAGGAGGCTATGCCACGGGCATCTTCGGGAAATGGCATCTGGGCGACAACTACCCGTTTCGTCCCCAGGATCGCGGCTTTCAGGAGGTGCTGGTGCATGGTGGCGGCGGGGTCGGCCAGACGCCGGACTTCTGGGGCAATGACTACTTTGACGACACCTACTGGCACAATGGCGCCCCCGAAAAATTTGACGGTTATTGCACGGATGTGTGGTTCGATGGCGCGCTCCGGTTTGTGGAGCAACACAAAGACGCGCAGTTCTTCTGTTATATTCCGACAAACGCACCCCACAGCCCCTATAATGTAGACCCCAAATATAGCGAACCCTACAAGGCATTGGGTGTCGAAGGGAACATGGCGAATTTCTACGGCATGATCACCAACATTGATGAGAACATGGGGCGGTTGCAACAGCGCCTGGAAACGCTGGGCATTGAAGAGAATACCCTCGTTATTTTTATGACCGATAACGGCACTGCCGCGGGCTATCGGAACGGCATAGGGTTTAATGCCGGCATGGCGGGCACCAAGGGAAGCGAATTCGACGGTGGTCATCGTGTGCCGTGCTTCCTGCGCTGGCCGGATGCCGGGCTGGAGGACGGCCGGGATATTGCTCGTCTTACCGCCCACGTTGACCTGATGCCCACGTTGATTGATCTGTGTGGTCTGGAGAATCCAGACGGCGTTGCCTTTGACGGCAGAAGCCTGACGCCATTGCTGCAGAGCAGCGAAGCGGCATGGCCAGACCGGGCGTTGGTGGTGGATTCACAGCGGATTGAGCATCCGGCAAAATGGCGCAGCTGCGCGGT
>CAZBNU010000351.1:0-3066 GCA_964493075.1 uncultured Nitrospirales bacterium
CCGTGCTATGATTATTCGGCACGGTAGATGTCGTCTTTACGCGTTTACATCACGTTAAGAACAAAGGGTACGGCAACGTAACAACAAGAACCTAAAGAAGGAGTATCTCATGAGTTTCAAGAATGCAGCAATTACAGGATTGTGTTTGATGGCAATGACAGTCAGCGGCGTGGCAATGGCGCAAGATGCCGGTGCAGGCGCACCGAACGCCGAAGCGCTGGGCTGGCGCATTGGTTGTCAGTTGTGGAGTTTCAACCGCTTCTCCTTTATGGAGGCCATTGACAAGACGGCGTCCATTGGCCTGAAATACGCCGAGGCCTTTCCCGGACAGCGGCTCAGTCCCGACATGCCAGAAGACGTGAAGTTCGATCACAATATGAGCGATGAACATCGTGCCCTGGCAGTAAAACACCTTGAAGAAAAGGGCGTCAAGGTTGTGGCTTATGGCGTGGTGGGCATCCCCAGAGAAGAGGAAGAAGCGCGTAAAATATTTGATTTTGCCAAAACAATGGGTATTGAGGTTGTGGTCTGTGAACCCTCCCGAACCGTCTTAGACTTGGTGGAAAAACTCGCGGAAGAATATGAACTTAAGGTTGCCATACACAACCATCCAAAACCTTCCATGTACTGGGACTACAAAAAAGTACTGGAAGCGACCGAAGGACGCAGCCCGCGCCTCGGCGCCTGTTGCGACACCGGCCACTGGATGCGTTCCAATCTTATTCCACTTGACGCCATAAAAGCCTTGGAAGGACGTATTGTGTCCTTCCACCTGAAAGACCTCGGTGAAATGGGTAACCCCGGCGCGCATGATGAAATCTGGGGCACCGGCATGGGGAATCTGGAGGAAGTGCTTACGGAAATCAAGCGGCAGAACATCGAAAAACCAATTTTCTCCATCGAATATGAACACAACTGGGACAATAACGTACCCGACATCGCACAATGTGTGGCTTTCTTCGATCAGGTTGCCGCAAAACTTGCCGCCCAATAATAGCCTGATCATAGTGTAACCCCAACGGCGCTGTATTTTACAGCGCCGTTTTTTGTCTTTCCCGCATGTTTATTCAGCAATTGTGGTATAGTCTGTATGAGAGCAGAACGGTCTATATCGCAGCAAGATTTTCTGGTATTTATTGAAAATATGGAATAGATATGGTATAATACCTGTTGTATAGAAAGTACACGCATTTCAGGATCAGAACTAGAGCGTGTAACAACATGTTTGTTGCAAGGTACTCTATATGTAGCGTCGTCCTGTGCAAGATTAAAGAATGCACAGGGTAAATACTTGACATTTATGTCGAGATATGTTAAAACAGTGTCTGTTGAGTATTAAATGAAAATTGATTTATTGTGAGTTTTATTTGACTTTTGCGAAAACAGCCGTTACAATGCTGTCTATACTAATTCTTTTGGAGATGATGATGTCAGCTACAGCAGAAGCACATAAACAGGATTCATACCAGAATTACCGGAACATCCTCTGTTGCCTTAAGAAAGCCGAAGTTCGTGAAATTGAGCGGCACAAGTACTTCATGTCCATAGAACGGGGACACGAAGTAGGTTTTGAAGAAGCCGCTCAGGACTGGCTTGATCATTACGCTCAGGAATGGCGTGAAGATCGGCAGAAAAAGATGCTGGCCATGCAGCGAGACGAAATCAACCGTTACAAATGGGTACAATCTGAACGCGCTCGCTGCGATCTTGGCGGCACTGCAGTGCTGGACTGGATTCAGCGCTATGCCGCTAATTGGCGCGAATGGTATGAAAATGAGTACGTAGGCGAGTGACGCCTTCTTGCCTTTAATCCCCTTGTTAATGAAAGACAATGGATGCTATTTCCTATTGTCTCGGGGTCTTGTCTCTTTCTTGTCGCCCTGAAGGTGGGATAAACGTCTGCCCCGTGAATTGGACACGAACCACGCTCCTGCTATCAGCCCCACCAATACCGCCCCCGTTAAGCCCAGTAGTGTGTACCCGGCATATTCCCGTTTCTCCTGTATCTGGTTCTTCCCATCACCATTCCCCGCTTTATCCGTATCATCCGCTGGCACTTTCGCTGCCAAACCAGAATCTGCCACAACGGCCTCGCCTTCATTTGCCCGAGACGCCGTCATCACCATGTCCACTACTCCCTCAGCCGCGCCGTCTTGTTCATCCTCTCTGTATTCCCCGGGAAGCGCCGGACGAAAGGCGCTTAAATCCGGAAATTGTAGCGCGTCCCTTTCTTCTTTTGTTACGGCTGCACTTTCTGCACGGGGCACACCGACGACGTTGTCTTCCGACGGCAGCGCCTGTTTCTTTTTTTTCAGGGGAATAATCGGTAAACTGCGGCCACGACCGACAGGCGTTTCCGGCACCGCTTCGTCCCGTTCCACAACACGAACAATCCGCTTTATCTCCGTTGCCTGTGTCCCTGATTCCGATGTTATACGGTATCTTATGGTGTAGGTGCCTGGTGTTTCCGTCTGTACCTCACCGATCACCACCACACGGCTGGAGATATCCTGCAATTGGGTATCCAGTGCCGTATATCCCGGATCCTCCCAAGTATCCCCCTGCATCACCTCCATCAGCTGTGTACCACGCAAGATGAGTGTTGGTTTTGTCTCCTCGGGACCATCAAGCACCGTAACCTTATCCGGCAGGTAATAAGGTTCCTCCTTCATACGGTACTCCAGAACCCCATGTATCTCCCTGATGCCCCAACTGTCTGCTGGCGGCATCACGGTATAGGAAAAAGAACAGGGCATGGGGGGCGGGGTTATCCAAGCGAATTCCAGCCGAGGCCCGTCGCCCGGCGCAGGCATGATGGCTGGCAGCCCATCGGCTCCGCCATGCACCCCCTCAAACCGCCATCCCTCTGGAAGGGTTTCATACAGGCCCATTGCCAGAAGCCCTTCCAGCGATGCCGCTTCAATAGTCACCACAATTTCCAGCGGCATCTCCGGTGCATACACAGGATCGTGCAGCCGCGTCAGCATCAGGCCAAGTGGATTGGCCTGTGCACAACTAGCGGCAAGAAGCAGCACCCCTGCTATGGCAATCCTGTATCGCAACATA
>CAZBNU010000352.1:0-3047 GCA_964493075.1 uncultured Nitrospirales bacterium
TTCTGTTCCTGTTTCCACACATAATCGGCCAGTCCAGCGAAGGCGTCGTAGGGCGTGTCGGCAGTTTCCCATAACAGAGGCAGGGATTGGGGGAAATTCTTTTTATTGTAATACAGGTCGCAATAGCGGGCGAACCGCTTGAACCAGGCAATATCTTCTGCAGAAAATTCCGGCGTTTGCAACACCTCATAAGGCGGCGTTTCGCTGAACCGGATGCCACGGCCCAAGTCCCTGGCAATAGCCGTGCCACGCAGCTGTTTGAGCATGCCCACCTGGAGTTCCGGGATGCTTGCGTTGACCAGCATGGAGAAGCCCCGACGAATATCATCCTGTGTATCACCGGGAAGTCCCACAATCAGGTCGGCATGGAGCGCAGCGCCGGTCTGGGTGCGCAGAAAATCTATTGCTTCCATTGTCTTCGGGATGTTCTGGTTGCGATGAATGCGCCGCTGGGTTTCGGGGGACACGCTTTGCACGCCCAGTTCCAGGTGCAGCCCGTCGGGCGGGAAGGCCGCCATCTTTTCCAGCAGTGCAGCGGACATTTTATCGGGCATGATTTCGAAATGCAGTCGAATGCCCGGATAGTCCTGCTGCAGAAAAAAATCGAGAATCGCGAGCGCCCGCGCATCGCTGGTGTTGAAGGTGCGGTCAGTAAATTTGAAATGCCGCGCACCCCGTGCCAGCAATGCGCCCATGCTGTTGAGAAACGGCTCCAGCGGAAAATAACGGACACGGCTGTCCCGTGAGGACAGACAGAAAGCGCAGCGGTAGGGACACCCCCGGGAACTCTCTACATACAACACACGCTGTCGGAGGTCTTCGTCGGTATAAGCAGCATAGGGGTTGGGCAGCAGATCAAGATCAGGCGGCGGCGCGGCAATTATTTTGCCCTCCGGTGCGTGACCTGCAAGCAGTTGCTGTGCAAGTTCTGCAAAGGCAATTTCACCCTCGCCCACAACAATGTAGTCCGCCGTAGCGGCAAGCGGTGCGGTGTCGTCGCAGTCCACCATTTCCGGGCCGCCAAGTAGCAGTGTGGTTTCCGGCGATTCGGCACGGAGGATCGCCGCCACCTGCGTGATCAGTTCCACATTCCAGATGTAAACGCCCAGCCCGATGATGCGCGGACGGGGCGCCAGAATCGCAGCTGCAATATCACGGGCGTCCTGCTGGAGGGTGAATTCCATGATCTGCGCCGAGTCCTGAAGCGATCCCAACGCGCACCACAAACGCTTGAGCCCAAAGGCGCAATGGCTGTAGCGTGCGTTCGCCGTGGCAAGGACTATGTCGGTTTTATGCGCCATGATAGGGTCAACGTAGATGCGGCACCCTGCCTGCTAAAAAAGCGTTTTATAAAATGAACAAAATCAATAACAAAAAAACGTGGCGCTTCGGAGGGGGGACATTCCTGTCCCCCGACCTGCACGCGGTCGTCTTGGGCATTCGAGATTTCGGGGGACAGGAATGTCCCCCCTCCGAAGCACACAAAGTCTTTCGTTTGCGAATTGCCGCCAACAACGGACTAGGCTCGCAATGACGATGCTTGAGATCAAGTAATATATGAAAGATTGGCTCACAGGCAAAGCCTATGTTGAATGTTTACACGATTACCTCGTTGACCGGGTCCCAGCGCACCTGCCGTTTTTCGTGGTAGGAAGTAACGCTCATCAATATGGTTGCCATTTCGATGAAGGCCTCGTCCACGTTGCACTTGGGCTGTTCTCCCGTGCGCACACAGTTCAGGAAATCGTTCATGTGGGTGGGCCATTCCGGGGCTTTCGATGGATCGAATTCATAAAGCGGCTTCAGCGCCTTGCCCATGTGGGGGAATGCGGGCGCATCGGGATAGATGACGAACTTGGTGGCGTCGTGGCCGATGCCGTTGAAGATGAGGCGTCCGTTTTTGCCGATGTATTCTGGCGGCTGCTGCCGGTCGGAATTCATGCAGCCTTCAAAGGTGATGGAGCAATTCTGTTTTTCAAAGGTGTAATTCGCCAGCCAGGTGTCGGGCGTTTCGCGGTCGTCCTGGTAAAAGGCGTTCAGTCCGGTGCACATGCAGGTGTCGGGGATGCCCCAGCGCAGCACGCACTGTACGTGGTCCATTTCGTGGCACAGCAGGTCGCCTGCCTGTCCGGTGCCGTAGGGCCAGTAGCAGCGCCAATGCCAGAAGTGGCGTTCATTGAAATCAATCTTTGGCGCAGGGCCCAGCCAGGCTTCCCAGTCGAGATCGTTCAGCACCTGCTTCGGGTCGGGTCGGTCATAGATGTTGTAATACCCGTACCAGCGCCACGGCGCGCGCTCTTTTGTGCCGTTGAAGAACCGGCCCGTATGAATCATAGTAATGGGCCCGATGTCGCCATTTAGAAGTCGCTTTCCTGCTTCCCCGGTGGAAGGCAGCTGTCGGCCCTGGTGTCCGAGTTGGAACACCGTATTGTTTTTCTTAATTGCCGCGCGCATCCGCTTGGCGGCATCTATCGAAAGCGTAAACCCCTTTTCGCAATAGATGGCCTTGCCTGCATCCACCGCATCAAGCACCATCTGTTCATGCCAGTGGTCCGGCGTGGCAATCACTACCGCCTCCACATCGGGATCGGCGAGCAGTTCTTTGTAGTCCGCGTAGCGTTTGGCGTCCGGGTTGCCGCCTGCTTCAATGCCGCGTTCCAGGTGCGGCTTGTACACATCGCATACTGCCACCACTTTTGCGTTCTTGATGGAGCCCAAGTACTTCAGCAAATCCCAGCCGCGTGTGCCTGCGCCGATGTGGCCTATGCGCACGGGGTCTTTTGTCGGGTCTGCACCGGCGAGAATAGTGGGCATGCCGAGGGTAGCCGCGGCGCTTGCCGCGAGCATGGTTCTGCGCGAAATGTCAGAGTTCTTTTTCATGGTGGTGTTCCTTATGGTTGCGATGTAACCGGTAAAACCGGATAGCGACTTGGTTGATGTATTATAATACACCTAACACTGCACGCAGTATTTTATAATGGCCGAAAATTTTAATATAATGGATTTTACCGTTTTATAAGAGGTGTTCGCGAACATCAATATACCGA
>CAZBNU010000353.1:0-3037 GCA_964493075.1 uncultured Nitrospirales bacterium
CGCTTTGGTCACCACGCCCCGGTGGGCGATGAGAATGAAGTCGTCCAAGGCAAGCACTTCTGTGGCGGCTGTACTGTAGCAACAAGTGCCAAGAATCAATAGCGCCACAGGGAAGGCGCACAGTTGGCGCCGAGAAAAAATTTTAATTCGCCGTAAATATTGTAAGCACATTTTATCGAACTCCTTATATGGATTATACTAACAAAGGTTCGGTGGTTTATAGAACACTTCCACGCTCGTTCCCACGCATAGCATGGGAAAGAGTGTTGAATGGAGCGCGGGGAATATCCGCGTGGCGTTGAACTGCAAGGAGTTTATATCGTGATCATATCGTGTCTGACAGCTTTTGTATTGGCTTTGGGCGCAGGCGTTTCGGACACTCCCATTCAGGTGGATGGTGTATTTCCGAACATGACGGTATATGCGCCTGGTGCGGGTAGCAACAGCGAGACGGGCATCGGCGCGTTGATTCCGTGGGCGGACCGGTTGTGGGCAATTGGGTATGTGGCACATATAAAAGGCGAGGGCATCGGCCTGTATGAAATCCGGGATGATATGACCATGCACCTGCATCCGCAGGCGGTGACGGGCACCTTTGCGAACCGTCTCATCCATTGGGAAACGGAGCAGGCGATTATCGGGCCTCATCTGATTGATGCGGAAGGTACCGTGCGCACCATTGAAGCGCTGTCAAAGCATCGCCTTACCGCCACAATGCGCCATCTGGAACATCCCAAGACCATGGTGTATTTTCTCACTATGGAGGGGCTGCTTTTTGAGTTAGACTTGAAGACGTTGGAAACAAAACAACTCGCGGATTTGGTGAAAATTCTGGACATCACGGGACAGCCTCATTTCAAAGGCGGCCATACGGCGCAGGGGCGGGTGGTGGTGGCGAACAACACCTATGAAGAAGAAGAATTTCTGGGGGAACGTGCTGCGGGTTGTCTTGCTGAATGGGACGGCAAGACCTGGTCGGTTGTGGAACGGAACCCCTTTGTGGAGGTGTCCGGCAAGCAGAACCCCAGGGCGGGCTCCCGATATGGCAATACCCTGTACGCCACCGGCTGGAGCAAGTCGTCCGCCATTCTGCGCGTGTTGCATGACGGCAAGTGGTCGCGGTACCTGCTGCCGAAAGCAAGCCAGTCCTATGATCACACATGGAACACGGAATGGATGCGCATTCGCGAGGCGCAGACGGAACGGTATCTCATGGACTTGCACGGCCTGTTTTATGAACTGCCGCCGCTGGTGTATGGCGGCAAGGTCTGGGGGATACGCCCCATCTGCACCCACCTGCGCATTGTGCCCGATTTCTGTTACTGGCGCGGCATGTTCGTCATGGCAGGCGACCAGACGGACAACGCGGTGGGACAGCCCCAGTCCGGATTGTGGTTCGGCAACATAGACGCGCTGTGGCAAATGGGCAAGCCCAAGGGCTGGGGTGGCCCGTGGTGGGAGGAGGAAGTCAAGGCGAACCTGCCGTCCGACCCGTTCCTGATGACCGGGTTTGATAAGAAAGTGCTCCACCTGAAACATAACGCGAAGCAACCGGTTTCCTTCACCGTTGAAGTGGATTTTCTGGGTGACGGCTCTTGGGTGACCTATCATGAATTCCAGGTTGGCGTAAACGGATATATGCACCACGAATTTCCGGACGGTTTTTCCGCACATTGGGTGCGCGTCACCTGTGATACGGATTGCATCGCGAGTGCCCATTTTATGTACAACTGACAGGGGGAGATTAAAGACATTGTCCCCTAGAACCGCTCCGGATCTGTACCGTAGGCATTGTCGAAGATATTGGTGTTCCCGTCGGTGATGACGACGCGTTCCGGGCGATGCTTCACAAACCAATTGTGATACACCTCACAGGGTTCCTGAGGGACGCCCGTTATAGCCACAGGGGGCGTGGGGGCGTAAAAGGTATTGTTGTGTATGGTAATGGCCGTACCGGCGATATCGGTGCCGTCCTCGCGGGCACGTCCGCCGTGCATGTCAAAACAATGGCTTAGCGCGTTTTCCAGGACGATATTGTGTCGTGCAATGTAACTGCAGCCGGGCCGTCCCGTGCCAGCGATGGAGTGGCGATTCCATTCAAACAGATTGTATTCGATGGTGGAGGCTGCCTCATCGTGGGAGATGCCGTAACCAAGGCCGTTATATTGGCAATGGTGGATAAAGTTGTGATGGATGTGGTGGCCTTCGCCTGATCTCACGGCTATCCCCGCATGGCCAAAACCTGAAATATCGCAGTTGTCCACTTCCAGCCCATCGAAGTCTGTGACAATACCAAACTGTGTCGGGAACTTGTAATAGTAGGCGTGACCGTCACCACCAGGACCAAACGCACGCTTATGATGGTCCAGATACCGCTTGGGGTTGGGCCCGCGCAGGCGCAGGCCCGTGATGCGTACATCCGGCCCCAGGATGCGAAGCATAACCCGCGTGTTGAGGTCGTCACTGCAGAGCAAAGCACCGGGAGAGCCGTTCACACCGCGGTTTCCCGCCAGGGTGACCCCACCGGGCACTTCCAACACCAACTGTTCTATGTAAACGAACGTGGTCAGGTCTATTTCCGTGTCACCGGGAATAAACACCACCTGTCCCGCTTCCACTTTCTTGAGCGCCTCAATAAGTTCCTCCAATGTGGTGGCGGTAAGGTCGCCTGATGAAACACTGTTCACGTATCCAGTGCCTCCGCCGATGGGACCTCGCTCATCCGCCTTGGCGCCGTATACCACATCATCCAACTCAACAAAGGATGCTTCATCCGCCTCGATGACGAAAGACGCCATCACCATGACTGACACCACAATCATAAAGGTTCTCACGATATTTCTCCAAACAATGATTTTCAATAGGTCCAAGTTGCGCGTTGCTTCGGTGTTGGATACAATACCATAACAGGGATTCGGCGCCAAAGCCTTTTCTTCTTTTTAGTATCCCATTTGCCCGGATGACTGGTTTGCAACTAAGAGGATAATTGGATATACTTATTTGCGAAAGTTTATCTTATAGGGATACGATTATCGGT
>CAZBNU010000354.1:0-1158 GCA_964493075.1 uncultured Nitrospirales bacterium
CTCAAAGACATCCTTATCGCCGCAGACGACGCAGGTTTTACAACGGTGAACCACATTATCTGGAAGTATCAGTTCGGCGTGGTATGCAAACGGCGTTTCGTCACCTCCCATTATCATTGCCTGTTTCTGTGCAAGAACGACAAAAAACGCAAGTTCTTCAACAGCGCCCGTTACAGCGCCGACAACAAGGATGCAAAAGGAGGCAGCCTGCGCTATCAGGATTTGGAGGATGTTTGGCAGATCAAACGCGAGTACTGGCATGGCGATCAAAAAACGCCAACCAAACTCCCCGCAGAACTCATACTCAAAATACTGCAGTACACCAGTGAAGAAGGCGATGCCGTGCTGGACCCCTTCCTCGGTTCGGGACAAGTCGCTGTTGTAAGCAAACAACAGAACAGGCAGTATATCGGTTTTGAAATTGTGGAAGCCTATTACCACTTCGCAAAAGAGCGACTCGACACCAACGCCTATCGCATTGCCAGCACAGAATCGAATCCGTAAGCCCCACGCCTGGCATTTGGCGCCAACGTAGACGCGGCATCAGGGCGCGTATTGCTGTAATTGCCGTTCTATCTGCGTGGCACGCCGTTCCGCCTGTTCCGCCGCACGGGAACCCGGCTCCAGGGCCATAATTTCCGCGTACACATTCAACGCGCCGTTAAGGTCGCCTGCCGTATACCGCACATCTGCCAGACGATTCATGGTGGAAATATCGCCGGGACGCACCGCCAGCGCCGTTTCGTACTGCTGTTGCGCCTGCACATAATCACCGTTGCGCCGGTAGATTTCCGCCATCTGCCGGTAAGGCAGCGGATTGTCCGGTGTCATGGCCGCCATGCTTTCATACTGTGCCAGCGCCTCGCCATAATTGCCCATGCGCCGCTGATAGTCCGCCCAGGCATGACGGGCATCCATGGACTCCGGCGCGGTCTCCGTCCACTGTGACAGAATACGCCCTTCATCCTCCCGGTCATTCAAACTGCGGTACAAATGCGACATTCTGACATAGTCCCCCGTGGTGCCCTGTGCCATGCTCTCGTAGGCCGCCAGGTATTCCCGCGCCTCCGCATCCATACCCACCCGCGCATAGGCCTCCGCCGCCATGTAATAGGGTTCGTTGTCTTCCGGCACAGAATCCATCCACTGCTGGTAGGT
>CAZBNU010000354.1:1258-3023 GCA_964493075.1 uncultured Nitrospirales bacterium
CTTCGTCCGATGAGATGCCCGTTGATGTTCCCGCCGATAGGGCGGAAGGAACGGTATCGGCGTCACTACGGCCAGCGGCGAAAGTGCCTGGAACATTCGAGCCCAGCCGCGCCTCTGCCGATTCCAACCGCACCTTCATTCGCTTCAAGGTATTATGCTGGTACGCGGCAATCACCGTCATCACCGCCAAAAGCAGGCACAACACCCCGATTATTACTTGTTTTTGCATTAGTTTGAACAATCCTGTCTCACCATTGTGGATAACAACAGATACTTCACATACCTGCTTCTATAACGCTCCTAGAGTTGCCAAAGTATACGTCTATGCAATTGTGCCCCATTACACAAATCGAAATCCAAATCAATTAAGTCCTGTAGGCTGGGTGAAGCGCAGCGAAACCCACCACGAAGTCATCCAGCGCCCTGTAGTCCTGTAGGCTGGGTGAAGCGCAGCGAAACCCACCACGAAGTCATCTAGCGCCCTGTAGTCCTGTAGGCTGGGTGAAGCGCAGCGAAACCCACCTCCCTATCTCAATCGCCGTCCTTCAACCAGGTTGCCGCGTCCAGCGCCCAGTAGGTGATGATGAGTTTTGCGCCTGCACGCTTGATGCCGGTGAGCATTTCAAGGGCAGTGCGTTTTTCTTCAAGCCACCCCTGGGCCGCCGCTGCCTTGATCATGGCGTATTCACCGGACACGTTGTAGGCGGCAATGGGGATGTTGAATTCAGCGGCAGCGCGGGCGATGATGTCCAGGTAGGGCAACGCAGGCTTTACCATGATGATGTCTGCCCCTTCTTCGATGTCCAGGGCAATCTCGCGGAGCGCTTCGTCGCTGTTGGCGGGGTCCATCTGGTAGGAACGGCGGTCTCCGAACTGGGGCGGCGATTCTGCGGCGTCCCGAAAAGGCCCGTAGAATGCGGAGGAGAACTTGGCGCTGTACGCCATGATGGGCACTTCCTCCAGACCCGCGCCGTCAAGAGCATCCCGTATGGCGCCCACGCGCCCATCCATCATGTCCGACGGCGCAATGATGTCGGCGCCAGCGTCAGCATGGGCGAGCGCCTCTTTGACCAGCAATTCCACAGTGGTGTCGTTATGCACATCCAGCACGCCGTCCCGGTTTTCCTTGAGCGCGCCGCAATGGCCGTGGTCTGTGTATTCGCAGAGGCACACATCGGTAATGACACACATTTCGGGACATGCTGTCTTGATGGCTTCCACAGCGCGACAGATAACGCCGTTTCGGTTATAAGCGCCGGAACCCAGCGCGTCTTTCACAGCAGGAATGCCAAAGAGCAGTACGGCGGGTATGCCTGCATCGCGGGCGGCGATAGCCGCTTCTGCGGCGTCTTCTATGCCCAGTTGAAATTGTCCCGGCATGGACACAATGGGCACACGGGCACGCGCCTCTTCCCGAATGAACAGGGGCAGGATAAGGTCGTCAACTGACAGCTGTGTTTCCCGTGTCATGCGGCGCAGGGTTTCATTGCGCCGTAACCGTCGTGGCCGTTCCGGCAGGTACATGACTTGTTTCTCCTTGTTGTAGTGCAATGCCGCCAACTTGTACAGTAAAAGGATAACACAGCCGAACGGGCTGAGGAAACAGATATGCGATAGGGGTTATGGCGGACAGTCGGCGCAGGTGGAATGCAAGAGGTTTCGTCAGGATAGCGATTGAGCGACAACGTAGACGCGACATCTCTGCCGCGCTGGGTTTGCTGCTGCTTTATGACCTCAGATTATGCCAAGCCGGGTTCCCGAAAAA
>CAZBNU010000355.1:0-3018 GCA_964493075.1 uncultured Nitrospirales bacterium
GTTAATTTATTTGCATCTTGTGTCCAAACATAGGATACTGTAAAGCGTTATACAGATATTCGCAGGATGCGTTTGTAATGTTCTCAAGGAAGTAAGCATGAATCTGGCGGTAGTTCAAAAGGCGTACAAGATAATAAAGCAACCCATTTTCTGGATGTTGCTTGCGTTGCTGTCAGTTACGGGGTGTGATTCATGTCTGGGTAGAACTGCCCGCCAACAAACTGGCGGCATTGAACTCTACCGTTCCAATGTGCCTATTGCGCAACAGCCACAATCTCCAGCATCTCCCTTGGGTAGTCCCAAGCAAACTCCCTACATGCCGCAGGACGTGCAGTCGCCTAATTCACCCTATAGTCATCCTGAGCCTGAGATACCCTCTGAATATGAACTAGCTATTGAAAAAATACGGCAAATATCCAACGATATGTCTCATGAGGATATCGCAGCAATACTTCAAGGCCCGGGCATTTTGATTGCCGGGGGCGATTCCAGCAATAGCGTATACCAGTGGACGCTTGCGGGCATGACCTTTATGGGACGTTTTGAAAAAGGCGTATTGGTGCGTTCGAATATTCTCAACCAACCTGCGGGTACTTCGGGCAACCAGCGACGTGCCATTTTTCGATACGATCAGGCATTGTACGATAGTATTCAGACCGGAATGCGCTACGAAGATGTGGTGGACACGATTGGCACGGATCCAGAGTCACTCACCGTTGGTACAAGTACTGTTTCTGTCTATCAATGGCGCGATAACCGTGGTTCAAGGATCATAGGCAGATTTGAAAACGGGGTATTAGTAAGAAAATCAGGAAAAATACTTGACCCTGAAGAACAACAAGATGCTGATGCACCTGTTCACGAAGGGGTTACTCCAGAAATGGACTACCGCTCCCCTATAACAGATGAAGAAGTCTCTGATACAAATACGGAAGAAGCGCCGCTAATCACCGAAGATTCTGTGGCAATTGCACCTGAACCCGCCGAGCCGCCCCAACAACAGGTGCACATAGCCGGGGCTTCACGACGGGAACGGGAACAAGATGACGCTTCTCCCTACAGTGGGCGTTCATACAAACCTATAGCAAAATTTCCGGATTATTCCCGCCGGATTCGTCGCGGTGACTTTGAAATACGGATACAAAACCGTGCCACTATTCAGATGGACGTAGCAATCATTTCTGATGAGGGTGGGCGAGATGTGAATATTGTCTCCGGTGGAACCGCTTCATTTTTTGTAGGCAGGGGCATTTACCAGTTGTACTATATTTACGGGGACGACCCGTTTACCTTATATCAGGGTCAGCAATTGCCGGTAGATATGACGTTGGCCGATTATGTTGTGACCATCTTTGATGACTCCTATTCCGTCAATTATCTGGACAGAAACCTGGAGCCGTCTTCGTCCTCAAGAAGATAGAGAACCTGTCGGTAATACTCGCTCCGTCAGGGATATTGCAGTCATACACAGTTTCTACGTTTAATGGCAGATGCGCTTGTGTTAAAATACCCCCACTGGGAATCTTCCTATAATTTTAATGAGGAACAATATCAACAGTGCGTTTTGAAACCTTTATTGCAGCCCGCTATCTAAGGGGCAAGCGGAAAACCCGCTTCATCAGCCTCATTACTTTTATCTCCATTGCCGGTGTAAGCGTGGGGGTAATCGCCCTTATTGTGGTGATGAGCGTTATGACCGGTTTTGATATCGCTCTGCGCGAAACCATCATCGGCAACAGGGCGCACCTGACGGTAATGAATCGTCTTGGAAAGCCCATCACTGATGTAAACAAGACAGTGGAAGAACTGAAAGCATTGTCGCCGGCAATTCTGGGGGCTGGCCCCATCCTGCAGATAGAGGCGTTGCTGAAACGGGGGCAATATACCACAGGCGCATTTGTGCTTGGGATAGACCCTGTGCGGGAGGAGGAAGTCACTGACCTGGCGCGCAACCTCACCCGTAAAGACGGGCGCATGTTTGGCGAGGGCGACTTGCCAGCAGAAAAGGAAATTGTACTTGGCTTTCGCCTGGCACACCGTCTTGGGGCGCGAATAGGTTCGGAAATCGCGGTGATCACAGATAAACCAACGGTGACGCCCTTCGGTGTGCGTCCTGGCAACCAGGTGTATTTGACGGTCAGTGGCATCTCACAAGCACGTATGTCAGACTTCGACAATCTGTACGCCTTTGTTGATGTGGAAACGGCAAGAATGCTTACTGGCCGTGAGGGTGTGGATGCTGTGCATGTGAAACTCACCGACGCCTTTCTCGCCGCTGACATGGCCAAACTGATCGAGGAAAAACTGGGGTATCGTGCTGAAACGTGGTATGAAAGCCAGGAAGCATTTTTTCAGGCACTGGAACAGGAAAAAGTAGCTATGTTTATCATACTCGTTTTTATCGTGCTTGTTGCCGCTTTCAACATCACCAGCACGCTTATCATGATTGTGATGGAAAAACGTCGCGATATCGGTATTCTACGCACCCTTGGATCAAGCAGTTGGTCTATACTGGCCATATTCATCATTGAAGGATTGCTGATTGGATTGACAGGTACTTTCATCGGCCTGATCCTGGGCATTCTGCTGGCCAACAACCTGAATCCGGTAGCGGAGTTTGTAGCCTGGATGCTGGGCGTAGATTTGTTTAACAGCACCATCTACTACTTCGACGGCATCCCTGTAGCTATCGTACCATCTGATATTGTCTGGGTAACGATTTCCGCAGTGATACTTACCTTTGTTTCAACCTTGTATCCGGCATGGAGCGCTTCGCGCCTTAACCCGGTGGATGCACTCCGTTATGAATAATCCAGCAACCCCAGTAATTGTTTGCAGGCAGGTGCGTAAAACCTATCATGACGGCAGCCGGGAACTTGTTGTGCTTGATGGTGTTGATATTGAAGTACCTGAATACAAAATCCTTGCCATAAGCGGCCCGTCCGGCGTGGGAAAAAGCACCCTGCTGCATATTATGGGAACCCTTGACAAGCCATCATCAGGAGAAGTTTTTTTTAG
>CAZBNU010000356.1:0-2985 GCA_964493075.1 uncultured Nitrospirales bacterium
TCCCAGGGTATTCATACGTAGACTTGGAGTTTTTTATATGAATTTCATTTTAGTTGGCTGCTGTCTTGTGGCGGCGGTTTCTTTTTCCTCTGATGTCTGTCCCTACGACAATCAAGTGAACACCTGCGTGGCGGATTTGTTGTCTCCCGTGGCAACCGTCCGTGCCGGTGCTGCGGAGTCGCTGGGCTTTCTTCGGGCGTATGAGGCAGAAGAAGAACTCATAACGGCCTTGGACGACCCGTCACCGCTTGTGAGGCGTGAGGCTGCCATGGCATTGGCATGGTGCGGCGGACGTAGTGCTGTCCCGCCGCTTCTTCGCGCGCTGGCGGATACGGACTGGGTCACCCGACAGGCCGCGTGGG
The DNA here is from genome assembly GCA_964493075.1 of uncultured Nitrospirales bacterium. GTDB lineage: Bacteria > Hydrogenedentota > Hydrogenedentia > Hydrogenedentales > CAITNO01 > SLFT01. Next base: position 363 of record CAZBNU010000356.1, read on the forward strand.
TTTCGCTGACCAATCTCACCGGCATGGAATTCCCCTTCGATGCGACAGCCGAACCCGCGCTACGGCAACAGCAGGCGGATGCCTGGCGGCACTGGTGGGCTACGGTTCCGGACGACAGTCTGCCGGAAGAAATCCTCGCTTTTTTCGAACATACTGAATCGGTGAAAAATCTGGCGGAAGGCTGTGCCGCTACAGTTTCCTCCAAATACAAAGGCGGACCGGCAACGCTTACCGACGGTGTCACGGCGCCGGACTTCTGGCAGACAAAGCAGGCGCCGTTCCCGCAACACTGCATCGTAGACCTGGGCACAACCCAGCAGGTGGGCGGCATTTGCATATATCAATATGGCGAAGGGTTCTGCATGACCCGGGGCACGATTGCCGTGAGTGTTGACGGGGCTACCTTTACGGAAGTATACCGGTTTGAAGAAAAAACGCCTGTTAACCTTGCTGTTGGTTTTACGCCCTGCGCGGCACGGTATGTGAAGGTGACTTCGCTGGACAACGAGAACCGCACCTATCCCGCAACCTTCCGTGAAATCGAAGTCTGGCGTAAAGCGCCGCCGGACGGTTCCCAGTTGCTGGAACTGGAACGGGGTATGCGGGCGGCGGGCGCGCTGGGCGGTGAAAGCGCAGGGAAGCTGATTGCACAGGCACTCACGCCTTACATCAAGAATGCAAGTCCGTCCGACGCCGAGAAGCCCCTGGTTCAAGCGGGATTGCGCAGCCTGGGCCGTCTACGGGAACAGGACACGCTACCCCTGCTGCTTGCCTTTCTGGAAAACACGTACTGGGCGCGCTATGCGGCGGATGCGCTGGGCGATTTTGGCGGCGACGAAACAGAAGCAGCGCTGCTGTCGGTATACCCGCGATACGGCCGAAGTCTTGACGGCAACGCGCCTGAAGTTTACCCGCCCGACGACTGGCCGAATCTTTCGCCGTCCGACCGTATGTTTGAAACGCCCTATGCGATTGCCGCAGCGCTGGCGCGGATGGAGTTGAAGAACCCTGAAAACCTTGACACGTTGCGTGAACTCACGCCGCTGCTGATAGCCAATATGCCTTCCGACTATGATGCCGCCATGCTGTACGATCCGGAAGCGTACCAGTTGATCACCGCACACCTGTTGGAGAAAGTTGGCTTGCGTCAGGTTGCCGCAGATGCTGTGTTCAATGCACTGGGTGCAGAAGAAAAAAACTGGGACAACGCCGAGCACGACGATGTTGAAAACACCATCCACGCGCTGGCGGTCAGGCTGAGCAAAGACGGTCAGTACGCTGTTGACAAACCGTATATGGAAGCCACCAACTGGCTGCCCGCTTTTTGCCGTGATTCCAAAGACATACCCGTGCTTATTGCGTTTCTGGAACATGACAGCGGTTGGGTGCGCATCAACGCCGCCAAGGCGCTCATGTTTATGGATGCCGAAGAAGCCATCGAACCGTTATACAGGCTATTGTCTGAATCTGCCCCGGAAGCCACCTACGGTTACTTTGGCAAACACATCAACTACGAAACCGTGCAGGGACAGGACGAATACGATGATCCAGTGCCCCGTTGGCGGGAAGCCTTTATCCGTGCTTTGGGACGTCTGGGCGCGACAGACAGTGCGCCGCTCCTTGGCACAATACTGAACGACGCGCGAAACGCTGTGGGGATACAGTATGCGGCGGCGCTGGCGCTGATGGAACTGGACACGCCGGAAGCCCGCGACCTGCTGTCGGAAATTGTTCATACCCATCCGTATCACTCCATAAGACTGGTAGCGCAGGAAGCGCTCTGGCGTAACGGCGAAACCGTCAGTACACCTGAATCGGTAAAAAGCGGACGGGAATACGCCGCTGCTGAATCTGATACTACTGATAGCAGTGACAGAGGTTTTGTGTTCATTCAGGGCCCGAACAAAATGCCGAACCAGTTCCAGATTGATCCGTGGCGGCAGACCTATTCCACCACCGACACCGGCCCCACGTATCGCCTGGGTTATAACCTGTACTTGCTTCCGTCTAGCGGTCAAGGCGATGCCATTCAACAACTGACCTTTTTTGAAGACGGCTATGTGGCGGATTGTGAAGTATCGTGGGACGGGCAACGTGTGATCTTCGCACACCGTGGCGGCGATACGGACCCCTGGTGGCATGTGTGGGAGATAAATGCTGACGGCACGGGGCTGCGCCAGATCACCCAGGGCCCCTATCACGATGTGCAGCCCGCGTATCTCCCGGACGGACGCATTGTGTTTTCCTCAAGTCGCATCGGGCTGCGCGACGAATACCACGGTTACCCGGCGTGCGGCCTGGCCATTATGAACGCCGACGGCAGCGATATACGGTGTATCGGCTTCAATCTCGGCGGCGACCGCGAGCCAGCCGTCATGGATGATGGCCGCATCCTTTTCAGTCGGCTGGAACTCTTCTATTCGCGTCTGAAAACGGAACTGGTGCTGGAAGCCGTATATCCCGACGGCACGAAAAACGTAACGCTGTACGGACCGGAACGCCGCGAGTTCTGGCGTCAGGCAACAGTCAATGCGGAGGAAAGGTGGTGGGGTGAAGTAGCGCCACGACATCGGGTGCTGCGCATGACCCAGGCGCAGCCGTTTGGCAATGATCAAATTCTGTG
>CAZBNU010000357.1:0-2977 GCA_964493075.1 uncultured Nitrospirales bacterium
GCCACGACGATCTTGTCGCGCTTGCCTTTGATGGCCTTGGCGACAATTTCCTCGCTGTGTCCCCAGCCGTAAGCGGGCGCCGTGTCCACAAAATTGACGCCGTGGTCAAAAGCCGTTTCCAGGGCGCGCAGCGATTGGGCATCATCCACGCCGTTCCACATTTCACCACCGCCAGTTACCCACGTGCCTACGGCTACCACAGACGCTTCAATGCCGGAATTACCAAGTTTCCTGTATTTCATGATCACTTTCTCCTTTTGTTGTGCTTAAATATTGTCTCACCTTGCCTTACATGATACCATTATGGGGCATGCTCAAGCATCCAACGCAAGTGATCTCGCTGCCAAGAGCGTCTTGCGTTATGGGGCCTATAGGACTTATGGGACCTATGAGGCCTATCGGGCAGTAGTTTCATCGTTTAAGGGGGAATGCGTTACGTTTTAGTCTGCAACTATTTGGACACCATCCATGAACATAAATGAACTTGAACTGATCCTGCCACAGGTTGAAAAGCCCACCCGTTATATTGGCGGGGAATGGAATGCCGTACTCAAAGATGCGGCTAAAATGGACTTGCGGGTGTGCCTTGTATTTCCCGACCTGTATGAACTGGGACTGGGCAATCTGGGACTGCAAATTCTCTACGCAATTCTGAATGACATGGAGAACGTGTGGGCGGAGCGTTCGTATTTGCCTGCGCCGGACATGGAGAAGCATCTGCGGGAGCATGGGCTGCCCCTGTTCATGCTGGAATCGAAAGCGCCGGTTGCTGCTGCGGACGCCGTCGGGTTCACGCTGCAATCGGAACTGACCTATGTGAATGTGCTGAAGGCGTTGGAACTGGCGCAGATTCCTTTCTTTTCGGAGGAGCGCGACGATGATATGCCGCTGGTGTTTGCAGGCGGGCCCGGTGCGTACAACCCCGAACCGCTGGCGCCCTTTATGGACTTCTTTGTGGTGGGCGACGGCGAAGACGTAATCCTCGAAATCGCCCAGTGCCTGATACAGCATAAACAGGATGCACGTCGTCAGAAATTGGAAGCGCTTGCGGGTGTTGAAGGCGTGTATGTGCCCTGCCTGTATCCGGTGGAGACACACGACAACGGCATGATAACGCCGCGTATGGACAAAAAAGTACGCGCACGGTTTGCACCGTCCCTGAATGGCGCACCCTTTCCAAAAACCATCATCACGCCCTACATGCAGATGGTCCATGACGGGGTTGGCATCGAAGTGCTGCGCGGCTGCACCCACGGCTGCCGCTTCTGTCTGGCGGGCATGATCAACCGTCCCGTCCGCGAGCGCGATGCAGTAGTTACCCTGGACCTACTTGAAAAAGCGCTTGCAGGAACCGGGCTTGAGGCGGCAACGCTGCTCAGTTTGTCTACCTGCGACCATTCAGAAATACGACGCATGCTCCGGGAGACATCCTCCTGCGCCAACGCGCAATCCGCCTCCATATCCTTACCCTCGCTGCGTCTCGACCGATTCTCCGTAGAACTTGCCGACTTTGTGTCGTCCGTGCGGCGCAGCGGCCTGACCTTTGCGCCGGAAGCAGGTACACCACGCCTACGCGCCGTCATCAACAAGGATGTGTCGGATGATCAACTGATTGAGATTGCCGAGGAGGCGTTCAGGCGCGGCTGGCAGCATATAAAAACCTACTTCATGATCGGCCTGCCCACGGAAACCGACGATGATATTGCCGCCATTGCCGACCTGTGCAGGCGTGTGTTGGATGCAGGACGCCGAATCAATCGTCGCGCCATGATACGCACCGGCGTCTCCACCTTTGTGCCCAAACCCTTTACACCTTTTCAGTGGGCGCGACAGATTGATCTTGACGAAACCCGTGCGAAGCAACAGCAACTGGGCGCGCTGTTCGGGAAGATCGGACGGAACATCAAGTACGGCCGTCATGCACCGGAGGCGTCCTTTATTGAAGGATTACTCAGCCGCGCAGACCGCCGCGCCGCACCGTTATTACTATCGGTGTTACGTCATGGGGGTGGCTTTGAAACCTGGGAAGAACGGCTCAACTTTGGCGCATGGCGTACCGCCATCGAAGAAACGGGTTATGATGCCCAAACTGCACTCGCGGCCCGTGAACTAAATGCTCCTCTGCCCTGGGACCATATAGACGCCGCCGTCAGCAAGGAAGCGCTTGTGGCGGAATGGCACAAAGCACAAACAGGAGAATACACAGCAGACTGTCGGGCTGGCAACTGCAACCGCTGCGGCGCAAACCGCCATGCCGCCGCCCAATGTGACACGATGCAGGTGCGTGCCACCGAAAGAAACAAAGACGAGCAGGTCGTGTTGGAAGATCAGCCGGAACCTGAAATCAGGGAAGGCGTCCAGCGCATCCGGTTCCGCGTGGGTCGGGAAGGCATGCTGCGGTTCATGAGCCACCTGGAAACCGCACAGGCGTGGGTGCGGGCATTACGCCGAACGGGTGCGCCCCTGGCCTATTCCCAAGGGTTCCATGCACATCCCAAAGTAACCTTTGCCACAGCACTGCCCGTGGGCGAGGAAAGCGAGGCCGAACTGATGGATGCGGTACTCCACGAACACCGCGATCCCCAAACACTGCTTGCGTCTCTGCAGAATGTGCTTCCCCAAGGCATGCACGCCTACGAAGCCTGGGAAGTGGAGTTGCGTGCTCCGGCGCTCATGGCGGCACAAACCGGCCTGGAATATGCCCTTTACACCTCCCACGATCACAAGGAAATGCACCGACGTGTTGCCGCACTGCAAACGCAGGAAAGATGGGAAGTGACGCGCTCTGTTAAAAGCCGGCAGGGTGGCGGCCCAAAACCAGGACGCAAAACAATTACACTTGATATTCGTCCCTTGGTAACCATGCTTGAATCTGAGGCAGGAGACAATGGGTCATGCATCCGTTTTGCCACCCGCCTTCATGAAAGCCGGATTGCAAAGCCCAAAGAGATGCTGGAACTTCTTGGCCTTGACCCCC
>CAZBNU010000358.1:0-2972 GCA_964493075.1 uncultured Nitrospirales bacterium
GGTTGTGCAGGCGGTGACGGGATTAGGTGATGAGAACTATGGGACTTATGGGATTTATATCTTGTGTTGCCCGCATTTTTATCAGTTGGCTAAATTGCGCTAACTTTGGTAGAATGCTGCGCAGAAGAAGGAGACTTTCCCAATGGACGAACAAACACAACGCTGGTGCGCGTCCCGCGCCGCGGTTTTCAAGGCACTTGGGCATCCCACCCGCGTATTCATCGTGCAGGAACTCGCCAAGGGGGAGGAATGCGTCTGCCGTCTCACAGAAAAAATCGGGGCGGACATGTCCACCGTGTCCAAACACCTGAATGTGTTGAAATCCGCAGGGGTCGTCAGCGATGACAAGCGGGGACTACAGGTGTTTTACAGGCTGCGCATGCCCTGCGTGTTCAACGTCTTCGGTTGTGTGGACAAGATCATGGAAGAAGACCTGCGTGAAAAGAAAGCACTGCTAAAATAACCCCCACCATGTAACAGCGTACCGTCTTGCCCGTCCTACACCTGTCTCACTTGACACCCACAATTTCGTTAGTCTATAATATGCGTTATTGCGCATATCCACATATTCTAGCAAGGAGTCACTTATGGAACAGGAAGCCGCTATTTTCAAGGCGTTGTCCGACCCCACCCGGCTAAGGCTGGCAGTATTACTGGCAATACAGGGCGAAACCTGCGTATGCAAATTGACCGAGGCACTGGATGCACCGCAGTTTAAGGTATCCCGTCATCTCAGTGTAATGCGCGCGGCAGGTATTGTTACTGCCCGGCGGGACGGCGCCTGGATGCACTACAAACTTGCCAAGCCCAGACATAAACTTGAAGCCTGTCTGCAGGAATGCTTTCTGAACTGCCTTGCAGAACATAAAACGGCCAAGGCTGATCTCAAACGGCTTAAAAAAAGCGTGCCGCAAGTCGTGAAGGAATGCTGTAATGCGCGATAAACTCCGGATACTTTTTTTATGTACAGGAAATTCCTGCCGCAGCCAGATGGCGGAAGGCTGGGCACGTCATCTGAAATCGGATGCCGTCGAAGTGCACTCCGCGGGCATCGAGAGACATGGCCTGAACCCTAACGCCGTGGAGGTCATGGCGGAAGCGGGCGTGGATATTTCTGGACAGTACTCCAAGACGGTGGCCGAACTGCCTGACTTGAACTATGACTATGTTGTCACAGTATGCGGTCATGCCCATGAAAACTGTCCCTATTTCCCGGGCAAAGCGAAAGTGGTGCATGTTGGTTTTGACGACCCGCCACAATTGGCGGAAGTCGCGACATCCGAAGAAGAGGCGCTGAACCACTACCGGCGCGTTCGTGATGAAGTAAGGGCATTCGTTGCCTCCATTCCAGAATCACTGGCACAAACAAATACCGAAGGAAACGCATCATGAGCAATACACCAGACAAGAATATTCACAACATCGTCCGCGAACAATACGGACAAATTGCACAGCGGGGAGGCGGTTGTTGCGGCACCACCTCATGCTGTGGCGGCGCAACTGCCGGGGATGTAGCCCTGTCGGTGGGCTATTCCGAGGGGGAAATCGCAGAACTTCCCGACGGCGCAAACATGGGGCTCTCCTGCGGGAACCCTACTGCCATTGCCGAATTAAAGCCGGGCGAAGTGGTGCTGGACCTCGGCGCTGGCGGCGGCTTTGATGTCTTTATCGCTGCCCGGAAAGTCGGTGCGACAGGACGCGCCATCGGGGTTGACATGACGCCGGACATGCTGGACAAGGCGCGGCGCAACGCTGTTGCGTTCAGGGATGCCACGGGACTGGACAATGTCGAGTTTCGTCTGGGTGAAATCGAACATCTGCCCGTGGCGGATGCCAGTGTGGATGTGGTGATCTCCAATTGCGTCATTAACCTGTCGCCGGACAAGCCGCAGGTGTGGCGTGAAATCGTGCGGGTGCTCAAGCCCGGTGGACGCGTGGCCGTGTCCGATCTGGCGTTGCTTCGTCCCTTGCCGGAGGCAGTGCGCGAATCCGTCCTAGCGCTGGTAGGCTGTATTGCCGGTGCGGTGCTTGTGGACGAAACCTGCGCCATGATCGCCGAGTGCGGACTTGTGGACGCGGTTCTTGAGACCGATTCCAGTTACATGGAACAAATGGCTTCCTGGGACGAACCTTTGCATTCCCAGATTGTCGCCAATCTGCCTGCAGGCACAAGACCCGGCGATTATATTACAAGTCTTAAAATATCGGCAACGAAATGCCAATGCGGGTGCTGTCCGCAATGCTAATTATAGGTGTGAAAAACAATCTTTCATCGTCATTGCGAGGCACGAAGCAATCTGATGTTACGCGATGACTATCTTGAAAAAGAGATTGCTTCGTTCCTCGCAATGACGGCAGCGGTAGAACAGAGATAAGTTACTAACCCCAAACGTAAAGGGACAAGACATGACGGCAACAAATGCAAACGACCGTAAAATGACCAGTATCTTCGAGCGGTATTTGACGGTCTGGGTGGGGCTTTGTATTATCGGCGGCATTGCGTTGGGGCGCGTTGCGCCGGGGCTGGCACAGACTCTGGATGGCATGTCCATTTTTGTTAATGAAGCGCCGGTTGTATCCATACCCATCGCGATATGCCTGTTTTTTATGATGTATCCCATCATGGTGAAGATAGACTTTGCTTCCGTCGTAAAAGCGGGCAAGAGCGGCAAGCCGGTGTTGCTGACCTTGTTCCTGAACTGGTGCATTAAACCCTTCACCATGTACGGGATTGCACTGCTGTTTCTGGGTGTGTTGTTTCGCGGATTCATCGGCGAGGAAGCAATGGATTTGGTAAAAATGCCCTTTGGTCTTGACCTCGCGGTTGGCGCGACCCACGGCGCGGGAACCGTTGTCCTGCACGAGGGCGTCAAGATGCTGGAGATTCCCCTGTGGCGCAGTTACCTCGCGGGATGCATCCTGCTGGGTATCGCGCCCTGCACCGCCATGGTGTTGGTCTGGGGATTTCTGGC
>CAZBNU010000359.1:0-2962 GCA_964493075.1 uncultured Nitrospirales bacterium
ACACCCGTGCCTGCTGCAGCCAGCGGACTCATTGAACACTGGACGCTGGAACGGATCGTTGAGAGTGACGGCACCCTAACCTTCGACATGTTCAGCATGGAAGGTGAACCGCTCCCCTTTGCCACTTTCGGTGGTCTTGTGCGCTTTGACTTTGCGGGCGTGCCCCCTTCGGGAACACCTTTGTTCACCAATTTCGTGATAGAAAACAACCTGGAAGAATATGATGCCGGCCAGTTCTTCTCTATGGTAGAATAACCGACTCAGAACATTTCTTACGGCGCTTTCAGAATGCTGCGCCGACAGTGCTTACTCAGGAAGGGAGACCTATGATTACAATTCTTTGCGGAACCCTGTTGATTTCAATGCTTGCCCAGGCCGAGGCGCCTATACCCGCCTCCGAGTATGATGTGGTGGTCTACGGCGGCACCTCGTCGGGCATTATCGCCGCAGTTCAGGCGAAGACCATGGGGAAAAGCGTCGTGGTAGTCGGCCCCGACCAACATCTGGGCGGATTGACCAGCGGCGGGCTGGGCTGGACGGATACGGGTAACAAAACCGTTATCGGCGGGCTCGCCCGCGATTTCTACCATCGCGTGTGGAAGCGTTACCAGGATGAAGCCGCATGGAAATGGCAGCCTCGGGAGGCTTTCGGCAACAAGGGACAGGGAACGCCCGCCATGGATGGGGAACACCGCACCATGTGGGTATTTGAACCCCACGTCGCAGAAGCGGTATTTGAGGAACTGGTGCAGGAATACGAAATCCCCGTGCATCGCAACGAGTGGCTTAACCGAGAAAATGGGGTGGCAAAGGCAGATGGGCGCATCACCGCCATCACCATGCTATCGGGCAACACCTATGCGGGAAAGATGTTCATAGACGCCACTTATGAAGGCGACCTGATGGCAGCGGCGGGCGTGACCTACTTCGTGGGACGCGAGGCCAACAGCGTATACAACGAAACCTTGAACGGCGTGCAAACCGCCCGCGCCATAAGCCATCAGTTTGAGGCGTTTGTGGACCCCTACGTGGTTCCCGGCGATCCGAACAGCGGTCTGCTGCCGCGTATTCACGGGGATTCGCCCGGTGTGGACGGCGAAGGCGATCACCGGATGCAGGCCTATTGTTACCGGGTCTGCCTGACCAATGTGTCTGAAAACCGCCTGCCCTTCCCGAAACCGGACAACTACGATCCCATGCAGTATGAACTGCTCGGACGTTATATTGACGCCGGGGGCCGCACCATGTTCGGTAAATTCGATATGATTCCCAACAGCAAAACGGACACCAACAACCACGGCGCATTTTCAACTGATAACATCGGCATGAATTACGACTATCCCGAGGCAAGTTACGAGCGGCGCCGCGAAATCCTGAAAGAACATGAGGACTATCAAAAGGGTTACTTCTGGTTCATCGCCAACGACCCGCGTGTTCCCGAAGATATCCGTAACGAAATGAGCCAGTGGGGATTGTCCCTGGATGAGTTTGTGGACAATGGCAACTGGCCCCATCAAATTTATGTACGGGAAGCACGGCGGATGGTCGGCGATTTTGTCGTCACGGAACGCCACCTGCGACGCCAGGAACCCACGCCGCGCCCCATCGCCATGGGTTCCTACAACATGGACTCCCATAACACACAGCGTTATGTCGCCTATGATGAACAAGGCCGCGGCCATGCCCGCAATGAAGGCGACATCCAGATTAGTCCCGGCGGCCCCTATCCTATTGATTACGGCGCCATCGTACCCAAGGCCGAAGAGTGCGCCAACCTGCTGGTAACCATCTGCGCCTCCACCTCGCACATCGCCTTCGGGTCGGTGCGCATGGAACCGGTGTTCATGATTCTCGGCCAGTCCGCAGCCACTGCAGCAGCACTGGCACTGGACGCAGGTATCCCGGTGCAGGCGGTGGACTATGCCCAACTCGCGCAAAAACTCCAAGCCGATGGACAGGTGCTGGAAGTGCCGCTGGATGGCACGAAGAATATCAGCCCGGAAACGCTCCCCGGTGTAGTGATGGACAATCCGGCGGCGGAAGTCGCAGGCCCATGGACTGTTTCGAGTTCCGCGCCGCCCATGGTTGGCCTTAATTACCTTCACGACAACGCCGACAAGTCTGTGCCCTGCACAGCGCGGTATCGTCTCGCGCTGCCCGCACCGGGACGCTACGAAGTGCGTGTCAGTTATTCGCCCCACGCCAACCGCGCCACCAACGCCCTAATCACCATCAACCACGCCGATGGCATTGAAAATGTCCTGGTGAACCAGCGCAATGCACCGCCCGAAAACGCAGTATTTTTCTCCCTCGGCGAATATAACTTTGAACAGGAAGCCGTCATCCTTATCTCCAATGAAAACGCAGACGGACACGTCATTGCCGACGCAGTGCAATTGCTGCAAAAATAGATACTGTAATTATGTTAAAATAATGCTGTCTTTTTTCTTATCTTCCGGGATTGCCGATAACACATGAAAACTGAAATAGAACTTACAAAAGAACAGTTAGGGGCATTGGAACATTATTGTGTTCTGATGCATGCCAGCCGTGACAAGGTGGTCGGACAAGCACTTGAAGTCTTCCTGCAGGGTATTGCGCCTCCATCAGCAAAATCATTGCGGGAACACCCCGGTTTTGGTTGTTGGAAAAACAGAAGCATAGAGGGTGTATCTTATCAACAAACACTCCGAGAAGAATGGCCTGAATTGTGATTGCGCTTTTCGACACCAACATTGTTATAGACGCCTTAAAAGGTATCGTTCTGGCTGATGAAGAGTACGCCCGGTATGAATCCGTGCATATCAGTCTAATTACCTGGATGGAAGTCATGGTAGGTTCTGATGATGATATCCTTTGCAGAAAATTTCTGCAAGATAACTTTGTCATAAAACCAGTAGATAATCTTGTTGCAGAAGAGGCCGTTCGGTTGCGGCGGCAAAGGCGAATTAAATTGCCCGAT
>CAZBNU010000360.1:0-2947 GCA_964493075.1 uncultured Nitrospirales bacterium
AAGGTATAGGTTATTTATGGCAGCAAAAAGACGTTCTGTATCTTCCGTATCCGTGTTCCGTGTGGTGGCAATGATTGTGCTTGTCCTGCTGGAGCTCATCGGTCTGGCATTCATGTTTGCGCCGCACAAGCCTATTGCGCCGCCATCATCCCGCATTACTTATGAACAGCAACCGGACGAGCGGGCCCCCCAACCTCTCCAAACGACCCCCATACCGGACCCGGTAAAACCCGCAGCAACCCTCCCGCAGGAAACCCAGGGGGAAACGGAACCTGTTGTGCCGGAGATCGTGCTGCCGGAAGAACCTGAAAATGCCTTTAACATTATTGGAACCGTGGTTACCGCCGCAGACCGCAAGCCGGTGCGCAATGCACAGGTCACAGCGGTTCGCAAATTTACCCAGGAAGACACCTTGACCTTGGCGGCACTGCCGGAAAATGAACGTCGCGCAGCACGCACCCAGTTGGTGCGTCCCCATCGCGTGCAGTCTGACGCCAAGGGCGAATTCACACTCAGCGTACCCCACGAGGGCGCCTACGAGGTAGAGGTATTTTCCCCGGGTTATGTAAAATTCAAAACAGAAACCCCGTTACTGAACGAAGCGGCGCCTGAAACCAAGGTAGATGCGCTGTTGTCAAGCGGCGCCACCATTGCAGGCCGGGTAACAGAAGTGAACTCCGGCGAAGGCGCTGCCGGTCTGATGGTTCGCGTGGAATCTGCAGACGGGCCTTTCGGCACCACGGACGAAGACGGCAGTTACGTCATCAAGGGGTTGGAGCCGGGACAGTTTGGCGTGGCGGTTGATCTTGGGGGTACCACGTACATGGCTGGACGGGAACTTCCCTACCAGCGTGTGACTGTCAAAACGGCTGACGAAAAGATTACGGGCATTGACTTCACTGTAGACGCTGCAGGTCTTGTGTGGGGCTACGTATTGTCACCCGACCAGGAACCAGTGGCCCAGACCGGCATCATGCTTACTTCGGGCGAGAGCATGCTGTCGCAGGCACTGAAAATGGCGGGGCAGCGGCGCACCCCCGTGTCCGACAATTCAGGCGAGGACGGCTATTATGAACTGGCGGGGGTACCGCTGAACGAAGAGTTTAGAGTACACGCCATGTCCACGTCGTATGCGCCGCAGCTGTCCGACCCCTTCATACTCACTGCAAACAACCGTACCGCACGGGTGGACATCTACATGTTCGCCGGCACCAATGTGTATGGCGTAGTTGTAGACCCCAACAACCAAGCCGTTCCCGGTGCGGAAATCATGTGTATTCCCGCCTATGGGCGTTTCTTCGGCGCCATGACGGCGCCACAGGCCTTCCGTGGCGGAACAACCGACGCAGGGGGTGCGTTCATGCTTGAGGAACTGCCCGGCGGCGAATACCAGATATTCGCGCAAAAACAGGGCTACCGCATTTCCCCCGTCGGCTATCCCATCTACCCAGATGGGTATAGCGATCTGAAAAATATCACTATCACGTTGCGTGGTGTGGATGAGGGCACCCACACCATTTTCGGCGTGGTGCAGGACGACCGCGGCCAGGGAATTGACGGAGCACAAGTGCGCCTTGCCGGGGTGACCATGGGCGGTCTTGAAGGTTCCGACCGCAGCACCAACACCGCCAACCAGGGCGCGTTCCAGTTCGACGGCGTCAGCGTCGGCCAATACACCATTATCGTTACCCAGGACGGGTATTCGCCGACCACGGTCCGGCGTGTGCGTTTGAACGAAGAAACACGCATTACGCTGCGGCAATCGGCGCGGATTCGCGGCCATGTGCTGCTTAAAGCCACCAACGCGCCCCCCGAAAGTTATGACGTGGCGGCCTACCCGATTTCAGAACGCACCGGTTCCATCAGCATGATGGGCATGGCGAGCGACTCGGCGAAGGATGAAACTTTTTTCGCGCCAGACGGCAGTTTTGAACTCATTCTGAATGCCGGCACGTACAGGCTGGAAGCCTCCGCCACAGGCTATACGCCTTCACGTCAGGAAATCACGGTACAAGCAGGCGATGTTCACGACAACATAGAATTCGTACTCGATGAAAAGGGCGGCTTCATTTCCGGAACCGTTATCGCCAGCGACGGCGGCAGTGTGCAGGGCGCCGATGTGGCGTTGCTCGAAGCGGCCACCCCTGCGGAAGCGCTTATGATGCTCGCCGCCAATGCCGTGCCCGAAGACCGGATGCAACGGTTGGGCGAAGACGGCGCCTTCCTGTTTGAAAGCCTGCCTCCCGGCGAATATGTCATTATCGCGCAGCATCCCACCTATCCGAATGCCCAAAGCGAAATGATCTATCTCGGCGAAGGCGGCAAAGAGGAAAATGTACGGGTGCGCTTTGGCGCGGGCGGTGCGCTGGAGGGCTACGTGTATCGTGACGGTCAGGCAGTACCTGATGCGGTGGTGCTTGTGGTAGGCAACGGCATCACGGAACACACCAACACCGACAGTTCCGGCTATTACTATCTGGATGGACTCGCCTCAGGCGTGTACCAGGCGATGGTTACGGAAATTGCATCGGGCGATCTCACAAGCGTTTACGATGCCCGCGGTGTGCAGGTGGCAGTGGAAGAAGGCCAGGCAACGCGCTACGACTTCGGCACCGGCGCCGGCGGCCGCATTGAGGGTAACTGCATGCCCGGCCCGTCCAACATGCTGGGCGGTCGCGCCGTGCTCAGTCCGCCGGGATACATGCAGGCGGCACTGGGTGAAACCGTTGAAGTTACCGAACTGCTCGGCCAGAGCGTGGGCATTACGCCTACCGGCAGTTTTGTGATGGAAGACGTGCCCCAGGGCGAATGGCAATTGGATATTTACTACTTTGAATTGGGCGTTATGAATCCATTGGAAGTGCGCTACGTCCATGTCGAACTTGTGGTGGTGGAAGAAGGGGAGGTACTAACATTGAACCTGCCTATCGCCTACTGATATTGTGCT
>CAZBNU010000361.1:0-2945 GCA_964493075.1 uncultured Nitrospirales bacterium
TCAAATGATTCAGAATCCGCTATATCAACACGATCAGGGAACGTAATTTATGAAAACGACATTCTTATTCACATCGGTATTTCTGGTTTGTTTTTCTGGCGTGAATGCATCAGATATTTCTCTTGCTGGGGAGTGGCAGTTCCGAATGGACCCGGAGGACCGGGGTGTCAGCGAAAAATGGTTTGCGCAGGAGTTCGCTGATCGTATCCCGTTGCCGGGCGCGATGGCGGAGGCGGGGTATGGGTATGACGTGACAGCGGATACCAAATGGACGGGCAGCATTGTGAACCGCATGTGGCATGAAGAGGATCGGTTTGCGCCCTATCGTGATCCGGACAATACAAAAATCCTGTTCTGGTTACAGCCGGACAAGCATTATATTGGTGTTGCCTGGTATCAGCGGGATGTGGAAGTACCGGAAAGATTTGTCGGGAAGCATATCACCCTTTCGCTGGAGCGTCCCCACTGGGAAACGCAACTCTGGTTAGATGGGCAGTATATGGGCATGCAGAACGGCCTTTCCACACCGCACCAGTATGATGTGTCCGCACTGATGACTCCCGGAAAACACCGCGTCACGCTGCGTGTGGACAACACGGTGAAGATTGACGTGGGGGAGAATGCGCACAGCGTTTCCGACAACACCCAGGGGAACTGGAACGGGATTGCAGGAGCCATGACATTGGCGGCGAGGCCAAAGGTGTATGTAGCCGACCTGCAGGTGTATCCGGACATTGCAGCAAAGCAGGCGGAGGTGCATGTACTGCTGGCGAATACGACCGGGCAGCCCGTATCGGGGACAATTACGTTGGCTGCGGCAAGTTTTAATTCGGATGTGGTGCATGCGCCGGGAGAGGTAATGGCGGCATTTTCCGTTGGTGAAAAGGAAGGCACAGTCGTAGTTTCCTATCCCCTCGGGGATGCCATGCAATGCTGGAGTGAATTTAGTCCGGCACTGTACCGGTTGTCTGCAAAGGTAGTATCCGAAGATCAGCATGATGCCGATGAATACGCCGTTGAATTCGGCATGCGGGAGATCACAGCACAGGGAACGCAGTTTTATCTAAACAACGATCCCATCTTTCTGCGCGGCACACTGGAGTGCTGCATTTTTCCGAAGACCGGCTATCCGCCGACAGATGTGGAGGAATGGATGCGTATTCTTGGCGTGGCAAAAGCGCATGGCTTGAACCACATTCGCTTTCACTCGTGGTGTCCGCCAGAAGCAGCGTTCAAGGCAGCGGACAGGCTTGGGGTTATTTTTCAGGTGGAATGTGCCGCATGGGCGCACGTTGGCGATGGGAAGCCCATAGACCAGTTTATTTATGACGAGGGCGACCGTATACTCAAACAGTATGGCAACCACCCGTCCCTGTGCCTGATGACCTACGGCAATGAGCCCGGCGGTCGCAACCAGAAGGAGTATCTCGCCAAACTACTGGAATACTGGAAAGGCAAAGATTCACGGCGGCTGTATACCTCCGGTTCCGGCTGGCCGCTGCTGCCGGAAAGCCAGTACCATGTTTGGCCGACCCCGCGGGTCCATGCCTGGGGCAACGGCCTCAACAGCCGTTTCAATGCCGAACCCTTTTCCAGCAATGGGGACTACCGCGACTTCGTCGCCGACTATGATGCGCCCATTATAAGCCATGAAATCGGGCAGTGGTGCGTGTTTCCGAACCTGAAGGAAATCGAAAAGTATACCGGCTATCTGAAACCGAAAAACTTTGAGATTGTGCGCGACCTGTTGGAAAAGAATAACCTGCTGGATCAGGCGGATGATTTCCTGATGGCATCGGGAAAATTACAAGCGCTGGCATACAAGGAGGAGATTGAGGCGGCGCTGCGCACCAAAGGGTTCGGTGGATTTCAACTGCTGGATTTGCATGACTTTCCGGGACAGGGCACCGCGCTCGTGGGCGTACTCGATCCTTTCTGGGAGGAGAAGGGCTATATTACCGCTGCGGAATATCACCGCTTCAGCGGACCGTCCGTGCCGCTGCTGCGCATGGACAAGTGTATCTGGACAACCGATGAAACCTTTATCGCCCAGGCGGAGATTACCCATTATGGTGCGACACCTCTGCGCAATGCCCAGCCTGTGTGGCGCATGGAAGACGAAGCAGGAAATACGGTTGCGTCAGCCCAATTAGAAGCCACCAATATCCCAAAGGGAACAGGCTATGCGTTGGGCACCCTGTCGCACTCTCTTGCTGCGGCAGCGGCCCCCTGTAAACTTCGCGTTATCCTGGGTATTGAAAACGCAGACATTGAAAACGGATGGGATATCTGGGTGTATCCACCAAAAATAAGCGTTGAAGTTCCCGAAGGTATTCATATCACTTCGACATTTGATGAGACCTCCCTTGATATACTGGCAACGGGCGGCAAGGTGCTGCTGATTCCTGCGCCCGGCACGATCAAAGGCGACAAAAGCGGCCCGGTGCCGCCCGGTTTCTCCCCTATCTTCTGGAACACCTTCTGGACGAATTTCCAGCCGCCGCACACCCTGGGCATTCTCTGTGAGCCTGAACATCCGGCACTGGCGCAATTCCCCACGGAGTACCACAGTAACTGGCAATGGTGGGACATTATCCACGGCGGCCAGATCATGATTCTTGATGGGATGCCGCCCGAACTGAAACCCATCGTTCAGGTCATAGACGACTGGACGACGTGCCGGCGGCTTGGCATTGCCTTTGAAGCACAAGTTGGCGGCGGCAATCTGCTGGTGTGCAGCGCGGATTTGACAAACAACCTTGATGCCCGTCCCGTGGCACGACAACTGCGCCGCAGCCTGCTGGACTACATGGCATCATCCGCCTTTGCGCCAGCGGTAAATGTAGACACGAATGTCATTTCAGAACTGTTTCGCCCGGCCTCAAAATTATTCAGCATGGGTGCAACCGCTACTGCCAGCACGGAACAGTTCGGCTACGGTGCTG
>CAZBNU010000362.1:0-2920 GCA_964493075.1 uncultured Nitrospirales bacterium
ACGTTCACGGCAATCTTGCGCGGCTGCTGTTCGGCCACCTTCGGCAGATGAATGGTGAGTACGCCGTACTTCATCTCCGCCGAAATCTTCGACTGGTCCACGGCATCGCTCAACTGGAACTGCCGGAAGAAGGGCAGCAGCTGATATTCCTGACGCGCAATACTTTCCGTCAACTGTTGTTTGGGTTTCGCCTTCAACGTCAGCACATTCTTTTCAACGTTCACATCAATCTGGTCTTTTTCAACGCCCGGCAGGTCGGCTACCACCACCAGTCCGTTTTCTGTTTCGAATATATCCACCGGCGGGGTCAATACCCGCGTATCTTCACGTGTATCAGGCGCTGTCTTTTCCGTATTGGCCGGTACTGTAGTCTCTTTCATTGTGGACACCTCCTTCTTGTTGTTTCCACGGTTTCCTGTTTCTTAACTTACTTTGACTGCAATCTGTTTCGGTTTTGCTTCGGCATGTTTGGGCAGCGTCAGCAATAACAAGCCGTTCTTGTACTCGGCCTTCACCTTGTCGCCGTCCACTTCCGTAGGCAGCGGAATAACCCGGGTGAAACGGCCTGCACCGCGCTCACTGCGATGAAACGCTTCCGCCTTCACATCGGGGTTGATGGCGGTCTTTTCGCCGGTGATGCGCAGCTGATCACGCAACACGGTCACTTCGATGGATTCCGGATTCAGCCCAGGCGCCAGCGCCTCCACCAGGATGTTGTCCTTATCCTCGCTCATATTCACAAGCGGATAGGCGCGTGCCGAAACACCCGGTAGAAATGCGGAACGGCTGTAAGTACGCCGCGTGGGATCAACCTGCTGCAACAGCTGGTCCATCTCACGCCTGATGGCTTCCAACCCTTGAATGGGTTCCCAAAAAAATGTCGTCATGATAGTTCCTCCTTTACGATGGTTGTTAGTTGTTTTTGACTTACTCCTTTGAGATTTAACTTTGTTTTTGTAGACGCAAGTTGGATGCCAAAAAGAGCCGGAGTGCGGGAGGGGTTATTAAGTGATTCGGTTTGTTGTGGTTACTGTTCTTGGTAGGGTGTACGCCAGGCTGCAGTGCTTTTCAGCGGGAATTGGGGCGTTGCAGAAAGAAACAGTTGTGTTGCAGATTGAAGCGGGTGGGGATTGGACGGATCGGTCGGATCGGTCGGATCGGCTGAGATGACCTGCTGGCAAGTCGTGTGTTTCTATCGTATGCTATTCAGGAAAGCCTTTCCTAATCGTCTGCCTTATGCAGAGGGGACTCCCCAAGATGGGTTGCAAGCCGAACGATCAGGTCATGATTGAAGAAGATACCTTGCTTACTCATTTCACTTGCTGCATCATAAAACGAAGGTATCAATCCAGCTGCTTTAGCCTTGGCGAGTATTCCCAGTGTTCCAGTAACATGAAGGCCGAAATACTCAGCCATGCGCCGTCCGATGCGTTCATCAATAATTACCGCATCGGCGCTGTATTTAAGTGCAAGCGCGATGGTGTGTCTTTCTCCACGGTCAAGTTCAAATTGAACCGGCAGCGAAAGCGTCGCTTCATCAGGGACGACAACTACCCACGGCAAATTTCTTAAATCGGGAACGATTATCTTGCCGCCTTCTTCACACTCAGCAAGCACTGATTCAGCCGCATGGATTTTGCCAAATAATTTTGGCAAGAGTGGTAGTTGTTGAATGCAAGCCAACGCGATAAACGGGGTAGTATTTGAGAATACTTTCAAAGAAGTGAAATCTCTCTGTTAAAGTCATCTTCGGTATTTTCAAGGAGACAGACATTTTCTTCCCCCATTGCTTTAAGAAGAAAATGTACACGCGGTATTCCCAGCCAACGTGCCGCCATTCCAGAAGATAGCTTGCCCTCCCGAAATAAACTGATCGCAGCCGTTTCGGCAACAAGCGACGAGAATTGATCTGCGTCAAGATGAAGCCCCAGTAATATCTCCTGGGGACATTGTATCTGCAGTGTGCTGTTCATCTGCGTTGTTTCCATAATATCGTGCATTCGATACATATAGTGTACATCTTACTTCCTTTCGGGCACAAGAAACGGACGGCGCGGGCTTAGTCAAACAAATCGGTCGGATCGGGCGGATCAGACTGATCAGCTGACGCAACATGCTGGCAAGTCGTGTGTTTTTATCGTATGCTATCCAGGAAAGCGTGGATATTTTCCGTGGTTACGCTGGGGGGCATGCCGCCACCGCAGGACAGGAGCGTGCGCTTGGGGTCTTCGAGGTCGTTTGTCAGATTGACTGTTGCTTCGCGTACTTGTTCCGGGGTTCCCTGCGCCAGCACATCACGGGGTGGAATGTTGCCCAGCAGGGTCACCTGGTCGCCGACTGCTTTACGCATTTCGTTGATGGGATGTTCGTGTGAGAAGTTGAAGATATTGATGCCTATGTCTGTCAGGTGCGGGGCACACACCATGCCGTGAGCGTCGTTATGGAAAAAGCGCACGGGTACCTCAATGGCGTCGAAGGCTTGCTTCAGGTACGGCTTTGCGAAAGCGGTGAAATCCGCCTCGCTGCAAAATCCCACCACATCGTCCAGCAACAGGATACCCTCTATGGAAGGGAAGGCCTGCGCCTGAACCTGCAGCCAGTCCACCAGAAATTTCGTGATGGTTTCGAGCAGCGTGTTCGCCTTGTCGGGTTCCATGCGCATCGCCATGAGAAATTCCGTGTTGCCCATGAGGAATCCCGCAATATTCAGCGGGCCTCGTGTCACGGCGAACCGGATGTCATGTCCGGCGGCCTTAATGGCAGGTTCCGTCTGTTTGAGCCGTGCCAGCACAAAAGGCGCCATGCCATCGCTTTTCGGATTTGGCGCAGGCAACAGTGCAAGCCGGTCAATGTCGTCTGAAATTTTGTCGGCGAAGGGGAACTCGTTCTCGTGCCAGATGCATTTTGCGCCGAAGGCGGA
>CAZBNU010000363.1:0-2768 GCA_964493075.1 uncultured Nitrospirales bacterium
GCGTAGCCGTCCGGGGTTTCGTTGGCTTCTTTGAGGAGGCGTTCGAATGCCTGGTCGGGGTGACCGGACACACCCAGCGCCTGGGCGGCCATGATGCGGTTGGCGGTCATGGCGTCGTTTGTTGCTAGGTCTTGCAGGGCGGATTGAATGGCTGCGGTGTCTGAGTGCAGGAGAAACAGACCATAAGCGCCCCAGTGTCGGACTACGGGATGTTCATCCTGTATGAAGCGCAGGTACTCCGGTTCAGATGTCGCTTTTCCTTCGCTGGCCTGTTTGGCGATGGGCAGTATTCGCTCAATGGGATAGCTGTCGCTTTGGCCATAGTCGTAGCGGGTCTTAAACGCCTTGACCGGCCCCACGAGTTCAAAGAACATGGGTTCGGGAACCAGTCCCAGGTCGCGGGTTTGAATCATCCACTGGTCCAGATCGTTTTCCAATGTCTGTCGCTGTTCCTGATGCTCAGGTGCTGCCGCCAGGTTGTTCACATGCCAGGGATCGGTATCGGTGTAAAACAGTTCCACAGGTGGTTTGGGCTGGAAGAATTGGGATTGAATGTCATTGCATTTGCTTGCGGCATAGTGTTCCTCCCAGGCGCGCCAGTTGGCCTGTACCGTGAATCCGTACCGGGAATCGCGGCCCCGTGGACGGTGGGGCATGAAATTGCGGATGTAATACCAGCGCCCGTCCGTCACTGCCCGGGGAAAGTCGTATCGTTCTGCCATGCGGTCACGGTAGAAGTGTACCGTCTTGGGCTTGGGTTCGGTATCGGGTCCGAGGAAGATGTTGCCCTGCATCAGTTCCGGCGGCTTCAACCCGGCGAGGGCAATAACGGTTTTCGGGAAATCAATAAAGTTCACCAGCCGGTCTGTTGTGCTGCCCGGTTGCAGCGACACGAGATGCTGCCACTTTTTCGGCGCCTTGACAATGAACGGCACCTGGGTGCCCACGTTATAAATGTACCGTTTGGATCGTGCAAGTTGCCCGCCGTGGTCGGCATAGAACATGACAATGGTGTTATCCGCTTCTCCCAACGCTTCCAGTTCCTGTAACTTCTCGCCTACCATGCTGTCCATCAGGGTAATGAGATCATGCAGGCGCGCCCAATCCTGTCGTATTTCAGGCAGGTCGGGATGATACGGCGGCAGGGGGATGCTTGCCGGGTCAATGCGGGGAACAGCGGGAATTTGTTTTTCCTCAACATAGGCGTCAATACGTTTCTGGTCCAACTGGCTTTCGTGGGTAACGGTAAAGTTAAACACGGCAAAGAACGGCTGGCCGGGTGTGCGGTTTTTATAATGTGCCTTTTTACTGGATTCGTCCCAGACAGCGGGATTGTTCTGGAAGGTGGAATTGTAGTCTTCCTTGCTGTTGTTGGTGCAGTAATACCCGGCTTCCCGAAAAATCTGTGGATACGTGGGAATGGCGTCCGGCATCTGTATGTGACTGCGCATCTGGTGGGTGCCCAGCGTGCTGGAATACATGCCGGTCAACAGCGAGGAGCGCGCCACGGCACAAACCGGCGCGGGTGAGTATGCGCGGGTGTAGCGGATGCCTTCCGCGGCCAGATGGTCCAGGTTCGGGGTTTGCGCTTCCTTGCAGCCGTAACAGCCGAGGTACGGGCTGATGTCCTCGCAGGTGAGCCAGAGGAAGTTCGGGCGTTCTTCCGCGTATGCAGCATGCCCCGCCAGAGATAGGGTCGCCGCCGCCGCAACGCTGCTTTTTAAAAATTCCCGTCGCTTCATGACAATCCTCCCTTGCTTAACCACGGACGGACACGGACTCTATGATGCGTCGCCGTTCTCTTCTATCCTGTAAAGATGGGTCGTGCTGCGCAGCAGCAGCGACTTGCCTGTTACGACAGGTGACGCTCCGAAGGTGCCGTCGAGTTTATTGACGGCCAGTTCCTTAAACTCGCGACCGGGCGCTATGACGAAAGTCTTTTCTCGCCTACTGACAATATATATTTTGTTGTCCGCATATAACAGCGATGCGCCGAAATCGCCGCGAAACCGTTTCGTCCACACCGTTTCGCCCGTTTTCGCTTCCAGACACATCATTACG
The DNA here is from genome assembly GCA_964493075.1 of uncultured Nitrospirales bacterium. Lineage (GTDB taxonomy): Bacteria > Hydrogenedentota > Hydrogenedentia > Hydrogenedentales > CAITNO01 > SLFT01. The sequence continues at coordinate 2,062 of CAZBNU010000363.1, forward strand.
CCCTTGTCGCTGATGGTATACAGCAACTCCTCCACAAGCACGGGCGAACTTAAAAGCGGCATGTCTTCGGTAAGTTCCCATACGACATGGGTGTCTGTCACATCGCCGACGCCGCCTTCGCGTATGGCCATCAGATGGGCCGCGCCGGGCGAACCGCCGGTGTTGACGAAGTGCAGCCCGTGACCGCTGACAATACGGGAAACCGGGCTGTCGTCGCGATACCGGACACGCCAGAGTTCTTTGCCGGTAAGCGGTTCGTGGGCAGTGACCAGTACCGCAGCGTTGCTGAGCAATTGCGGCTGGCCATCCACTTCCACAACCACCGGGGTTTGATAGGCTTTGCACAAATAGAGCGGGTCAAGGTGCTCATAGAGTTCCCGGGGCCGATCGACGCGGTAGACCAATTCGCCGGTATGCTTGTTCAACGCAACAAAATACTGGATTTCGCCGCCTTCGAAATGTACGAAGAGCAAGTCCTTATAAAGGAAAGGCGAGGCAACAGGCCCCTGCATGTGGTCGCAGTGAAAATCCGTCCGTTCCCACAGTTTCTCGCCTGTTTTTGTGTCAAGGGCAGCCGTGCCGTGGAGGCCATAATGCACATAAACGCGCCCCTCTTCCACTACCGCCGAAGGAGTTGCATAACTATTGTTTGCGTTCTTCGGCTGAACCTTCTCAGGATGAAAGACCTCAATGTCATGGACGATGGC
>CAZBNU010000364.1:0-2705 GCA_964493075.1 uncultured Nitrospirales bacterium
TTTCGATTTCGATTTCGATTTCGATTTCGATTTCGATTTCGATTTCGATTTCGATTTCGATCCGTTGCGTTTATGGAGAATCGAAGTTGAAGGCACGAGAAGTTTTGGGTGTCTGACGGGATGGTATGGTACCATTTAACAAAAGCATGAGAGTTTTTCGGGTGGGTTAGAATTTACTGTTGTAGAATGGAAACATTTATCGTGTACCGGGCATGTACCTATACCCTTTTCTGTGTTGTAGCCGTGTATGTCTTTGGGCTATCGTTTTGGGGAACTGCGGAGGAATTGCTTCCGCAAACTGATGATGTTCCCTTGTGTCTGAGTGGTTGTGAGGCTGGGGACGTGTTGCACACGATTCAGGCTTCGGTAACCTGCACAGCCATTATACGCGCAGTACGTTCAGGAAATAAATTCGTGAAGTTCTTACAACCAGCAAGACATAGTATGGTAGTATTTAGAGGTTAAGATATGCATTTTATTGCGTTCACATATGGAGAAGCAGAAGATGAATTCCATGTTCCTGGAAAAAGAGGGGCAGGTCAGACAGTTATGCGCCGCCTATGGGGTGGCGCAATTGGAACTTTTCGGTTCAGCGGCGCGTACGGACGGCGATGCTCCTTGTAATGACCTGGATTTGCTGGTGCAATTTCAGCCGTGTACCCCCGAGGAACATGCAGAACGATATTTTGGCCTGTTGGCAGCATTGCAGGACCTCTTTGATTGTCCAATAGATTTACTCGAAAGCGGTGCCATACGGAATCCCTATTTTCGCGAGGCCATAGAGCAGTCACGGGTCCCTGTATATGCAGATTGAGGCAAAAACACTGCTATTTGACATGTGTGAAGCGTGTGAGCTGATTGTAGATTTTACTTCTGGGAAAAACTATAGTGATTACATTGCCGATAAAGCATGCAAATCATCTGTAGAACGCCAATTTATAATACTGGGAGAGGCTATGAATCGAATGGGTAAACTTTGTCCCGATATTGCAAAAGAAATTCCAGATAGCCGTCCCATTATAAGTTTTAGAAATATTCTTGTCCATAGCTATGATAAAATTGAGGACGAGGTTGTGTGGGGAATCGTCAAACGATATTTGCCTGAATTGCATACGAAGGTACGGCAAATGTTGAGTGACTCTTCCTGAAAATATTATTCAGTAATACGTTAAGATAAGATGTTCAATGGTACATTTTCATTGTAAGTCTCTTTTTTTCAGGGTTTGCGTATTTTTCATTGCAGGCATGACAGGTGTATGTGTCACCGATGAAGCGCTGCCTGATGCGGACAATGCACTATTGGAGGTGTGTGGTGCAGAAGCGCTTCTTGAGAAACAGGAAGAGCAAGACCGCCGCTGGTTTGTGCTGGTGGGGCTGGTGAATGTTTATCCTAGACTGGAACGGGAGCAGTTGATTAAGGATTTGCTTGATCCGGCGATACGCCCGCTTGCGCCGGGATACCGGGGTTCCAGGACTTTTACGGATATGCGGGACGACCATTTGTTGTGGCCGCCCCAGATCGCGGTGGGGCGCATTTTGTCGGATCATTTTGCGCTTTCCATACATGGCGGCTATTCTGCGGGAACGGTGCGTACTAAGAAGGATAATCCAAGCATCCTGCTGGGTATTCCGTTGTATTCCGATGTGAGCATCCGGCGCTACGCCACGTATGTGGGTATTGACTTGGATTATTATCCGTGGGGCATGGTGGCGCAGAAGGACTATGCAAACTGGGGGGAACGGTTGCGCGGCATACGCCCCACGCTGGGGGCACGGCATACCTGGACTTGGGCAGGGTTTGACGCGGACATCCGGCTCGGGCTGTGGCCGTTCAAGGAAGCGGTCAAAGTGAAGCTCAATGATAAATGGGCTTTGCCGAACATTACCCTGGTTGCGGGTCTGGATGTGCCGTTGAACAAGCGCAGCGCCATCATTCTGAACGCCGGCTATTCCTTCTTCTGGAAGGAAAAACAGGATTTTGCAGGTCCGGCGTTCACGCTTGGCTGGCGCTATATGTTTTAGACCATGGCACAACAACATTCCCTGTCACGAACCGAACTGCTGATTGGCAAGTCGGCATTGGCAACATTGCCCTAACGCTGTTATGTGCCTGTTTTCTGATGTGTATTAGAAACGTTTGTGTATGGACATACCCACGAGGATTACGCCTGAGAGGAGATAGAGGAGCAAGTCGCCAAGCATTTGGTGCATGGTTTTACTGAATACCCCGCCGAAACCCGTTGAATTGGATGAGCCGCCAAGGTTGTAATCCAGCCCACTACCACCATCTGTCACCTGGTCAACAATAATAGCGCCAGCACATCCCGCCGCCGCCACATAACCAAGACAAGATAGTATCGGCGGAATTTGTTGTCTTTCGTCTTCTCCTTCGCCTTCGCCTTCTTCTCCTTCGCCTTCAGTCTCACCTTCATCTTCGATTTCGCCTTCCATTGGCATACAGATGTCATCCGGGTCTGTTATCGTGACCGTAGCAGTACAAATGTCGCTGTTACCGGAAGCATCCGTAACGGTAAGGGCGATCGCGTTATCACCGATGTTGTCGCAGGTGAAGTTGGTCACATCCAGCGCAAGGCTTGCCACAGCGCAGTTGTCGGCGCTGCCGGCGTCAATATCAGCAGCGGTAATTGCTGCTGTACCCGACGCATCCAGTTGCACCGTGATGTTCTGACACAATGCCGTTGGCG
>CAZBNU010000365.1:0-2677 GCA_964493075.1 uncultured Nitrospirales bacterium
GTCTGTGCCAGAAATAGCGCCGAAGTGGATAACCTGTCTGCGGCCATAGAAGCATTGTCGAAACGGTATGAAATGCTTCAAACTCAGGGCACAGCCCTTGAAGATAAACTTGCTTCGGCTCAGTCGCGCATTGGTGGCATGGCGGATGATGATGAAACGCTTCAACAAAAACTTCAGGCTGCATCGGATGCCGCCGCCAAAGAACGGGAAGCCACTGCTGCATTGAGCGCCCAGGTGTCCGACCTGCGCGTCAAGCAAGCAGAATCCATGCATGCGCTGGAGGAACTGCGCCGTGGTCTTGAGCGTGCGGGACGGGCACGCAGTGAGATGGTGGAGCAGGCGGAAAAACAACAGCAACTCGCTGTTGAAATGGAAGCGCGGGCGGTCGCTTTTGAAGAACAGGTAAAAGAAGCCGTGCATCAGTCCCATGAACTTTCGACTTCCCATGCGGCTACCCACAAAACCGTTCTCGAAGCGCAAAAGGAACAACAGTATATTATTGAGTCTATCGATCAGTTGACCAAATTGCTCAAGGAAAGCCGCGAAAAATGTGCGGTAACACAGCGTGAAGTGCATCGCCTTGAACTGGACTGTTCTCAGAAGGAAGACCGTATCCAGTTCTTCCAGGAACGAATTGCGAGTGAATATGGTCTGGCGCTTGCATCACTTTCCGAAGAGGAAGTCGGTGTTGATGAACATGATGAGACGGAACGTGAAGCGCTGATACATAAGTATCGGGATTCGCTGCAAAAACTTGGCAACGTAAACCTGGCCGCAATCGAAGAATACGACGAACTGGAAAAGCGCGCCGCCTTCCTGAAGGCGCAAAATGATGACCTTGTGAAGGCACGGGACACGCTATTGAATGTAGTGAAGCGTATTGATGCTACGACCCAGGACATGTTTATGCAGACCTTTAACCAGATATCGGAGAACTTCAAGAACTACTTCCGACGTCTGTTTAATGGCGGCCAGGCCCGTTTGTTTCTACTGGATGAAAACAATCCGCTCGAATGCGGCATAGAGATTGAGGCACGCCCCCCGGGCAAAAAACCACAGTCCATTTCGTTGTTGTCGGGTGGTGAGCAGGCCATGACGGCGATTGCGCTCCTTTTCAGCATATTTGCGGCCAAGCCGAGTCCATTTTGTGTTCTGGACGAGGTGGATGCGCCATTGGACGACGCCAATATCGGGCGTTTCCTGATGATGGTAAACGAGTTTACCGAAAAGAGCCAATTCATCATGATAACCCATAACAAACAGACCATGGCCCACGCCGCCGCCATTTATGGTGTCACCCAGCAGGAAGCAGGTATTTCCCAACTGGTCAGTGTGCGTCTTGAAGAGGCGGAAAAAGTGGTTGCCGCTTCGAATTAGCCCATTATGATATCACTTGCCCATGCGTATTCTGCATCTATTCAGTAACAGCAAATGGACCGGTCCAGCGGAACCGGCATTGAACCTCTGTGTCGCGTTACGCAATAACGGCATTGATGTTGATTTCGCATGCGCCCCCAAGGCGGGATCGGGATTCAATAAGATTGTTGCCGTTGCGCAGGAAAAGGGTATTGCGCCGCTTGATTTCATGCGCCTCTACAAACATCGTAACCCCCTATGGAACTACCTGGATGCACATGCGTTGCGCCGCTATCTTTCTGTTCATAAGTATGACCTTGTTCACTGCCATCTGGACAACGATCATGATATTGCGGTGCGTGCCGCCGTTCCGGCTGGCATACCGGTGGTACGCACCAACCACTTTGGCACCGGACTCCCCAATGACCGTCGCCATCGTATACTTGTCGCTTCCACCGCCGCACTTATGGAGCCATCGCTTCTGGCCTTGAAAGAAGACGCCGACCACTTTCAGTTTCCTGCCGATCGTCTTTTTGTGGTTCCGGGCGCTGTAGATACAAATCGTTTCTGTCCTGACCGCTCTCTTCCTGATATGCGCAAAGAGATGGGTATTCCTAAAGATGCTTTTGTGTTGGGTATCGTGGCACGGATGCAGACCCATCGCCATTACGAGGACCTGTTTGAAGCCTTCCATAAGTTTGTCAGTGATGCCGAAGATGCACATCTCGTCGTGGTAGGTCGGGGTACACGCCAGGAGCAGGTAGGCTTCGCCCCTGTCCAACGGCTCGGGCTTGAAGATCGCGTACATTTTTCCGGTTACCTGGAGGCGGATCAGTATATCGGCATGCTGCAATGCTTTGATGTTGGCCTGTTCCTTACCCCGGGCACGGATGGCACCTGCCGCGCTGCTCGTGAAATTATGGCGATTGGTAAGGCAATGGTCGTTGCGAACCGGGGAATGCTTGGTGAGATTGTTACGCACAATGAGGATGGAATCGTTACCGACGGCAGCGTAACGCAACTTCATGAAGCATTTCTCGCGTTGTATCGGAACGCTGAACTGCGAAACACCCTTGCTGCAAAGGCCTACGCCAAAGCCCATTCACACTATACCCTTGATTATCAGGCGGCATGCGTCGCTACTGCCTACGAGCATCTTCTTCGCCAGCCGGTAAACACCTGACATGCGTCTGCGTCCAGGCTTCTATTAGTGCCTTTACTGTTGCCTAGGTGACAATATTTTGTAAGTTTCGGGGAATCAGCAATATCCCGTTGGGATATTGAATACAAACATTCGCTTTTCGTTTTTACTTTCCATTTC
>CAZBNU010000366.1:0-2671 GCA_964493075.1 uncultured Nitrospirales bacterium
ATGTTTCCGGCGTTCTTTGCTTGCGTATTAGCGGTCTGTTGCTTTATAGTTAGGCGGTCAACATAATTGTGCTGTTCTGGACGATATTTCTTGAAATTGCTGAATTCCCAATAAAATAACAACACAATAAACATGCAGATGCGATAGTTGTATTGAAAGATTATCTTTGAAAGAGCAACGTCTAAACATAGGCCGCATTATCCGTTTCGTGAGTCTGGCCTGTTTTATTGCCCTGGCAATATGGGCGCTGATGCCGCCGCCAGAGGAGGAAGACGCCTCTGAAACGAACGATATGGTAGAAAGCGGTGGTGAGCAACGCAACGTTGACTATGTGCTCCGGTTCAGTCCTGGCATGAATTACATGCCCGGTTCGGTGCCTTTCGGCATTGGCGATCCGCTGAAAGGGCTTGCCGGGGTCATCAGAGATTTTGAAAAGCGTTTCCCGGACACACGGGTGGAAGTGTTCGCCTCCCCCATTACCCGCGAGTATCTGGTGACCCAGTTGTCCAGCAACCAGGCGCCGGACATCCTGAATGTCAACGTGGAGGATGTCTGGGTGGACATCCAGAAGAAATGGTATATTCCCCTTGATAGTTTCCTTGAAGCGCCCAACGAATTCATTCGGGAACAGGGTGACCCCAATGCGCCCGGTTATGAACAGTGGTGGGACATGTTCAAGTACCAGGCCATCAGCCGCGGCAAGGCGGCGCCGGACAACCTGAACTATTGTCTCAGCTATGACATGGTGGAAACCGGCATCTATTACAACAAGGATGTTTTTCGTCAGTTGAACTTGTCCGTTCCCGAGACCTGGTCGGAATTCATAGCGATATTAAAAACCATCAAGGAAACACCCGTAACCCTGTCCGGCGAGAAAGAGCCGCGCAAGATTCTCCCCATGGTCACCCATGTGGAAATCCTGACGGACTGGTGCCACGACCTGTTTTTTGACCAACTCTATTATGGCCTGCTGCCGGGTATCGACCTGATACAGGATCCCATACGGGAAGGGTATCTGCAGGGGTATCTGGACGATGTGGAACTGTACTTCCTCTTCAACAAGGGCTTCTTTACGCAGCGCGATCCCCGATACCGCCAGTTGTTTGAAATCATGTACGAAATGCGCAGCCACTGCAATCAGAACATTGTCGCCGTGGATCTGATCCGCGAATTTGTCACCCAGCGTGCGGCGATGCTGTGGAACCCCTGCACGCTGACCTATCGCTTGAAGGCGGACCATTCGCTGGGCTTCGACTGGGATGTGTTCTATCTGCCATCGTTCACTCAAGAAACGACGCCCTACGCTTCCAATACCCCCATGTGTGTCATCGGCGGGTCGGCGGCACAATTTGAGATTACCAGTTCCGCCATCAAGGATACCGATCCCAACCTGCCCTTTGAAGAACGCATTGCGACTTCCACCCGACTCAGACGGGCTATCCAGTTGCTGCAATTCATGACAGTGCCCGAAAATTATGCCCGCATCGTAAACGAATACGAATGTTATTTACCGAATGTCCTCGGTGTGGAAGTGCTGCCAGCGTTGAAGCCGTTTGAGGAGGTACTGGATCGGCGCTACACCACCACGAAATGGGCGTTCACCTTCGACCTGAAATTTTACGAAATCCTGCGACGTATGCTGGAACTGTATCTTAACGACGGCACTGATCTGGACGGTTTCATGCAGTTTCAGGAGGACAACATCCGCGCCGCAACAACAAACCTTCTTATCCGCAAAGAAGTGGATGTTGAAGCGCTGCAACGCGCCTGGGACGACAAGGCGGCACTACGAGCAACGATGAAAGGGTTGCCCGATGGCAATGAACCCTGACCTAAAACCAACAAAAGAACGGCGTTTCTCCTACAAGGTCACGGGGGCGCTGAGTTGTTACGCCCTGCTGCTGATTCCCCTCGCACTGCTGGGCGTATTCGTGTATGCGCCTTTTTTCTGGGCGTTCACCGGCTCCCTCTACGAGTTCGAGGTGGGCGCTCCCGCCCGGTTTGTGGGTATGAACAATTTCACGGAAATTTTCTCCCGGGACCCTATCATCTGGCCCGCCTTCAGCAACATGCTTTTCCTCACCGTATTCATGTTGTGTGTACGCCTGACCATCCCGCTCATTGTCGCCAAACTCATTTTTTCGCTGCCCGGCGAACGCAGCCGCTACCTCTATCGCATCATTTTTCTCGTTCCCATTGTCGTGCCTGCCGTTGCGGTGCAACTGATCTGGGGCGGCATCGTCTATGCCGATCAGGGACTAATCAACGAACTGCTCCAGGCGGTCGGACTTGACCACCTCGTTACAGGCTGGCTCAGCAACCCCCGCACCGCGTTGCTTGCCTGCGTCATGGTCGGGTTCCCCTTTGCGGGCGGCATCGAAATCCTTATTTACTACGCGGGGCTATCCGGCATCCCGCAGAGCGTCAACGAGGCCGCCAAACTCGAGGGCTGCGTGGGATTGCGCAAGTTCTTCTATATTGACATCCCCATGGTCATGAGTCAGATAAAACTGATGCTGGTACTCACGATCATTGCCGGAGTGCAAACCTACGAAAACCTGTTCATCCTGACCCGTGGCGGCCCGGGGTTCACCACCACGGTTCCCGCACTCTGGATGTATTACAACGCCTTCAGTTTCCAGCGCATGGGCTATGCCTGTGCCATCGGCGT
>CAZBNU010000367.1:0-2655 GCA_964493075.1 uncultured Nitrospirales bacterium
GGCATATACTCGCAGCGCTTGCTTGCCAATACCTTCAGCAATTACTGGGAATTTAGATGCGTTTGCCCTGCATCCTGCAATAACACATGCATCTCACCAATAATTTCACGAAGTACAACCATACGTCCTCCATACTTTTTTTTTCAGAAGCCGCTTCCACAAAAAAGCACCACCACCAGTATGGAGAAAATAATACACCATCTGCGTCCTTATGTAAAGTGTACAAGGGTCTGCGCACCGAAAAAGGCGAACTGGTGCTGGTGTTTGCGGCGCAATAGTACAGCAACCCATTTAAACCGAAATAGAATTTGACAACGATCCTGCTTTTGGGTTATAATTATAAGTAATCAGACCGTATTACTTGTAATTATTGAGGAAGCATGTTGTGGTGCCCATTCAAGCCCATTCAGAAGTGGAAAAAGTCAAGGTTGACAGCCGTGGATTGTATCATCCGGTGGCTGACGATCTTGGCGACACGCAACCGTGCTTTGGTAAGGATGCAACGCATATACTCAAGCATCACGGGGTGTATCAGCAGGATAATCGCGACACTCGCGCAATGAGAAAACAAGAGGGGCTTGCCCCGGACCACCGGATGATGGTACGTCTGAAACTGCCCGGCGGCAGGGTAACGGCAGAACAGTATCTCTTATGTGACCAACTTGCCGACCGATACGGCCAAGGCGATATGCGTGTCACCTCCCGGCAGGACCTGCAGTTTCATGGTATACGCAAGCCTGATTTACGTCCCATCATTCATGATTTGAATGTTCTTGCCAAACTCACCACCTTCGGCGCATGCGGCGATGTGGTGCGCAATGTTATTGCGCCGCCAGTGGCCGATATTGACCCGCGTTACGGCAGACATGGTGTTTTATTGCTGACGTTAGCGGAAGAGATCAGCCGCCACTTCGCACCTGAAACGGCAGCATACAGCGAAATATGGCTGGACGATCAGCGCGTGAAGGTTTATGGGGATGGAACCGTTGCATTCACTTGCAAAAGTGCTCCTGAATCATACGAGGAGTCTTTTTATGGCAACGCATACCTGCCCCGTAAGTTCAAAGTTGCCATCGCCACGGATTTCGATAACGCTGTGGATGTGTACGCCAATGATGTGGGATTGATCGCCGTGACCGACGTAAACGGGTTTTTCGGATTTGAAGTGGTGGTTGGCGGCAGCCTGGGGCATGCGCATAACCGTCCGGACAGGGTGCCCGGACTGGCCTCTCATTTCACGTTCATTTCACAGGAAGAAGTCATCCCCCTGCTCGATGCAATATTGATGGTGTTTCGCGATTATGGCAATCGCAGCGACCGCCACCATGCCCGGTTGCGGTTCCTTATCAATGCGTTTGGTCAGGATGTATTCCGGGATTTGGTCGAGAAAAAAGCCGGACGCTCTTTCCCGCCACCCAGCATGACGTCTGTCACAGGACAGGAACATTACCTGGGCTGGACCAAACAGATTCAGGCTGGCCTGAACTATGTGGGTCTCTGGCTGGAAAACGGGCGCATCCGCGACTTTGATAACGGTCCCAAATACAAGAGCGCGTTACGGGAAGCAGTGTCGCGTTTTTCGCCTGAACTCAGGTTTACGCCCCATCACAATCTTGTTATTGCAAATATCGCGGATGCCGATGTGGAGGCGCTGGACGCGCTGTTGCAAGGATATGGCATAAATGTGCGCAAGGGGGTATCGCCTTTGCGCCAGTGGGAAATGGCCTGCCCTGCGCTACCCTCCTGCCCCATGGCGCTGAACGAATCTGAACGTGCCATGCCAGCCATAATGCGGCAGGTGGAAAAAGCGGTTGGCAAGGAGGTGGACGTCATGATCCGGATGAGCGGCTGCTCGAACAGTTGCTCCCGTCCGCGCATGGCCGAGATTGGCATCATTGCCAAGAACAGCCGTGAGTATTTGGTTTTCGTTGGTGGAAGCAGAATGGGAACACGGATCAACACGTTGCTTCTGGACAATGTGGCGACTGAGAACCTGCCTCCGGTTTTGGTTGAATTGATTACGCTGTGGCTAAAGGAACGATGTAGCACGGAATGTTTCGGCGACTGGTCGCATCGAATCGGCACAGATGCAGTGAGAACAATGTTGATGCCGGCATAAGCGCGCCTACCCTTTCCCCATTTCCAACCAACCACAACCAAAATAGGATATCATCATGAATACGACCCTACAAGAAATAAACCTAGAAGAATTGAACCACTTGTCGGCGGAAGAATTGCTCGCCTGGGCAGCTACAGCCCATGGCAAACGGGCGGCTATCATAACAAGTTTTCAGAAAACAGGCTGCATCATGATTGACATGGCCTACCGTGCCGGGATCAACCTGCGGGTGGTCACTATTGACACCCTTCGCCTACATCCGGACACCTATGATTTGATTGACCGCATTGAAAAACGCTATGACATCACGGTGGAGCGGTTCCAGCCGGACCCGGATCGGCTGGAACAAATGATCCGAAACCACGGGGAGTTTTTGTTTTTTGACAGCAAGGACAAACAGAAGTATTGCTGCGAAATCCGCAAGGTGGAACCGAATGCGCGGGCCTTGCAGAGCGTAGATGTCTGGATTACCGGACTGCGGTGTACAGAAAGGATCATGACAGGAATGTCATCGGTTCCGAATTTGAAAATTACGG
>CAZBNU010000368.1:0-2628 GCA_964493075.1 uncultured Nitrospirales bacterium
TGCGACTACGGCGCGGTGTGGGAAGCAGGTGCGCCGATTGCCACCGGAACACCTGAACAGGTCGCGAAATCATTGGAAAGCCTGGACACAGCACTGCTTCATAACATGCGCGTCATTGCAAGCCTGTCTCCGGGCAGTTGGGCCGGCAGTCAGGAGGGGTTTCAGCGGATACAGGCAGACGGCTCCCCCTATGACGGAAACGATGTTTGCGCTCTCTCGCCCCGTGTTCAGCAGTTCTGCAATGACGTGGGCGTTACGATGGCAAATACTTATGGCGCGCATCCCGCCTTTGCGGGTGCGTTGATTCATACCGAAGTGCGAGACCACAGCAATCTCTGTTTTCATGAACACGACCGCGCCGCCTTTCGTGACTTTGCGGGATATGACATCCCTGAAGGCGTAACGAACATTCGGGGAATACCCCGGAATTCATTGCCTGAATTTCCAGGCAATGGCGTCATTCCCGACGACTATCCGTGGTATGTGTATTATCGTTGGGTCTGGAAACAGGGCGACGGGTGGAACGGCTTGGATACGCAGGTGCACAATGGGCTACAACAAGGAGTCAACCGTTACTTCTGGACGTTCTACGACCCTGCGGTGCGTTGTGCAAGTGTGTTCGGCAGCGGCGGCACGGTGGATTACCTGTCCCACTGGACCTATTCCTATCCCGACCCGATTCGCATCGGCCTGTGTACGGACGAGTTGTTCTGCATGGCTGCTGGTTCTGACCGCCAGGACCAGCAGGTGATGAAGATGACCCAGATCATCTGGTACAGGTCGCAGACAGCACCAGAACCGGGCGAAGAAGCACAACAGGCGAAACCTGACTTCATAGACAAAGATACGCTGCCGGAGGACGCTTCTGCTGAAACTGTGGAGCAGTATCAGGCGGAATGGGAACGACGCATCCCTGATGCGCGGTTTATCACCATTGCGCCCATGCACCTGCGGGAAGCGTTCTGGACCAAGATGTCCCGTCCCATTCAGGGCATCATGTATCACGGCTGGGGTTCGCTGGTGGAGGAGGTCACCCATAGCGCCTATCGCTACACCCATCCGGACACACGAAATGAACTCAAACGGCTGGTGGAGGAAATTGTGACGCCCCTGGGGCCTGCGCTTATGCAAATTCCCGACCGTCCCGCTGACGTGGCTATGCTGGAAAGTTTTGCATCTGAAATGTTCGCGGGAAGGGGCACCTATGGCTGGAACGGCAGTTGGGCCGGGCATATGCATCTGATTCTGCTTTATGCCGGGCTTCAACCGGACATCCTTTTTGAAGAAAGCATACAGCGGTCAGGACTGGACAGATACAAAGTGCTGGTAATGCCCGATTGCGATGTATTGCCGGAAAGCATTGTCCAGGCAGTATTGGCATTTCAGGCAAAAGGCGGCATTGTTGTCGGCGATGAACGGCTTTGTCCCGCCATCACACCCGCCATACGCATCGAAACCCACAGCCGTCCCAAGGAAGCGGACATTGCGCGTGCCATGAATCAGGAAAAGGCAGCGCAATTACGAATGCAGCTTAACCCAGTGTATACCCGCTACGTGGACTGCTCCACCCCGGATGTAATTCCACGCCTCCGTTCCTATGGCACGACGGATTACCTGTTTGCTGTGAATGACAATCGGGAATTTGGCGATTATGTGGGACATCACGGTCTGGTTATGGAGAATGGCCTGCCCACCGATGCTGTCCTTTCCATTGCACGTAAGGGCTATGTCTATGATTTGCTGCGTAGCAAACAGATAGACATAAAGGAAGATGCTGAGACAATAAACTTTGACTGGCATTTTGGCCCTTGTGACGGTTCCCTGTTCATGATTACCGAAAGGCCAATCAAAGGCATCGAGGTTGAAGTGCCAGAAACTGTGGTGCGGGGGAATGAAGCCGTCATCACAATAAATGTGCTCGATGATTCCGGAAATCCTGTTGATGTCGTTGTTCCCGTGGAAGTAATCATTACTGACCCTGCAGGCAGGGAAGCGGAATACAGCGGCTACTACGGCGCGGTTGGCGGCGTTTTGCAGGTAACCTATCAGGTCGCCTCGAATGACTGTACGGGAGTGTGGCAGGTTACCGCCCGTGAACTCGCATCAGGGTGTACACAAAGCGCGTATTTTCGTGTGAACTAAAACGCTAATCTTCCTCGTCAAGTAAACGCTGATAATTCGACTTTTCGACGTTGTCAAAGTAGTAGTTATTTTTCGGTCCGAACCAGCCCACACCGAAACGATAATTGCTGCCGCCGTATATGTTTTCTTCGGGTGCCCATTCCCACTTTTCGCTGCTGATGTGCCCGTCGCACCAGACGACGTTTACTCTGCCGTAGTGGCGAAAATGGAGTGTTGGCGACGCATAGGTTTCGCCTGCCTGACCACGGGGATGATTGTAGGAAACGGCCTTGGGCGGCTCTACGAAACTGTATTCGACGATGTAGCCGTCCTGGGGGATGGCGGCGTCGGCGAACATGATGGTTTGTGCGGGATTCTTGATGTCAATATCGCGCATGCCTTTTCGGCATGCTTGCACCGGGTCTTTGACGATGCTCAATCGGGAACCCACGTAGGCCATGTTATAGCCGTACCCGCCTGCGCCGCCTTCAAAGGTGTTGCTGCCTT
>CAZBNU010000369.1:0-2627 GCA_964493075.1 uncultured Nitrospirales bacterium
GAGCATAACGTCATGTAGGGAAACCAGAGTATTCAGGAAAGACGGTAATGGTTCTGCCTTTGTACCGCCATCATCTTGGGAGACGAAGCACTTTTCACCCTCTGCCAGGCAACGGTCACAATAACTGGCAAGAAGTTCAAGGTAACGCTTTGTCTGTCCCCGATACAACCAGATAATAGCAAGTATGTTCTTCTGCTGTTCCGGGCTGAAATCATAAATCTTGCGGGTGACTTTACGGTAGATATTCCGTGCATCAATCATCAGCACCTTGTCTCGGTGTTGTTTCGGCTTGTCACGATTGAGAAACCATAGTTCACAGGGTACGGTTCTGGTGTAGAAAAAATTGGAACGAATGGCAATCATAAGGTCTACGTCGCCCGTTTCGATGAGTTTCTGTCGGACTTTGGCTTCGTCGCGCCCGGCGCTGGAGGCTTGCGATGACATGACAAAGCCTGCACGCCCGTGACTATTCAGGTAACTGTAGAAGTAGCTGATCCAGATGTAATTGCCATTGGAAACCTTGCCCTTTTTATTGACGCCGGGCAGTCCGAAAGGTAACCGCGGATCGGTTTTCACTTTGTCTGCGTCTATTTCATCCACGTTGAACGGTGGATTCGCCATAACGTAATCGGCCTTGCCAAGAAGTTCATGAGGGTCTTCGTAGTAGGTGATTGCTTTCTGGATATCGCCTTCAAGGCCATGAACAGCAAGATTCATTTTAGCAAGGCGTATGGTGGTGGCGTTTTTTTCGAGGCCACGGAAAGTAAGTTTGTCTGCGGGTCTGCCTCCGTGCTCTTCAACAATACGGGCGCTTTGCACAAACATACCGCATGAGCCACAAGCTGGGTCCAATATGGCGCCTCGCTCCGGATCGAGAACATAGGCAATAAGTGAAACCAAGGATATGGGGGTAAAAAATTCACCGTCGTCATGGGCCTTTAGATCGGCGAACCTGGTCAGGAAGTATTCATAAATACGCCCAAAGACATCGCCGGACACCTTTTTCAGTTCCTCCGGATTGAGGGTGCGCAGAAGTTGCCCAAGGGCTTGATTATCAAGTTCCTGGTATTCATTTTTAGGAAGAACGCCGCGCAGGTTTTCGTAATCTGCTTCGATGGATTCCATGGCGTCAACAATGGCTTTCGCCCGGTCGGCGCTGTCCGGCAAGGCCACCAACGTGTCAAACTGTGCCTTGGGATGCAAAAAAATGGCGCTTTGCTGGGAGAAGTCTTCTTTGCGTAGTTCTCGTGTTTTCCCGCCACGGGAAGGCAGAGCAATCTTATCTTTTACGGCAAGATAGCGGCTGTAAGCGTGTCTGAGAAAAACAAGACCCATGACAGGCAGAAAATACTCGTTGCTGGCGTAGTTGGAATTGGCGCGCAACGTGTCCGCAGCACTCCACAACCGCTTTTCAATGGCTTCTATATATTCAAGTTGAGCCACGGAACGCTCCCCTTTCCTATTTCTGTAAACAACACAATTAAATCAGAAAACACACACGGATACCATTCAGGAAATGCCATCACTATTTTGTGTAGTATTGATGATAGCACCTTTATATAATCGGCTGCCACTTTGCATGAAGCCAATTCCCGTAAATATCCCGTAAACAAAGCCCCATGAAACAAGATGTCATCGAAATACCCCACGGATGCACCTATTTGCCCCACCCCCATCCTTATTCCTATAATACAGATTCCTCTGCAAGGCTCTGTTGCCCATACAGAGCCAAAACACCTCACGGAGATGCCGGACCTCCTTTTTTTAACCGGCATCTCCACCTTTCTTTTTGCACCACCCATTTTAAAAACAGTGCCTGATGCTGTATTATTGGTGGTTATGGAGAACACATGTGGCGGGAGAGCGTATTGGTATCCAAACTGGACGCTCTCCTATTTTTTCATCCCAGAAAAAAAGCCCATGGGTTATACTACGCCATCACCATCAAGCATCGCCTATTTGCTCCATCCCTATTCCCACTCCTATAATAAGGTTCTCTGCGATGCTCTGACGCCCATTAGAGCAAACGCACCTCACCAGGAGATGCCGGGCCGCCCCCTCTCGGCATCTCCACCTTTTTGCCAAAATACTGAAGCTGCGTCTTTGGTACGATTGGCTGCCTGGGCGTCATTGCCCTTTGCATACAGAAAAAATAACGCCTGAACAGCCGGATGTCCAGAAGCGTTCGGATTATGTGACGAATCAGGAACTGCTGGATAAAAAAGGCATGGCCACAGTCATGTTTTGCCTTGACGCGCTTCAATTATTTGAAAATATGGACGAAGAAGAAGTCAGGCAGGTATCCCAAGAAATTGCTGTAATAGGCATGGACGGTCTGGACTACGCATCATCCGACCAGAAATATACGCTGCAATCGATACCGGGCAGAAAGTTTTCCGGACTGCATTTGATGGCGCTGATGTATGTCGGCTTCAAGCAAATCGCACCGGACCGGGATACCGGCATACCTTTTGAAAGTGAATACCAGCAGGCGTTGGTGTTTCACAGAAGAAAGCCGTAGACAAGCATGGATTTTTGCGGATAAGCAAGAAGCGGGTGATATTTTGTCGCTTGAAGCGCCTTCAGGGATGCCCGACAGGACAACGATATCGTGACGGGCTGTTGTT
>CAZBNU010000370.1:0-2571 GCA_964493075.1 uncultured Nitrospirales bacterium
TGCATCTCCGCGAACCGGAGATGTTGATTGGGAAATGTGACCGACCCAACCTGCATTATCAGGTACAACAGCGTTCTTCTGAAGCGGAACAGGTCTTGGGTTTTCTGTCAACGCACAAGGAAGATTCCGGCATCATTTACTGCCTGCGCCGCGCCGATGTGGACGCTCTGTGCGCATACCTGGTGGAACAGGGATACAAGGCGCTTCCTTATCACGCAGGTATGGTATCGGCGGAACGGAAGCGCAACCAGGACGCCTTCTCGAAGGATGAGGTCAATATCATCGTGGCGACAATCGCTTTCGGCATGGGCATTGACAAATCGAATGTGCGGTATGTGCTGCATACCGCCATGCCGAAATCCATCGAACATTACCAGCAGGAAACCGGACGCGCAGGACGTGACGGCTTGCCCGCCGATTGCTGTCTGCTCTATTCCTATCAGGACTTCATGGTGTGGAAAAGGATCATTGAAAACTCCGAAGATGAAGAGGCACAAGCCATTGCCCGAAAAAAGTTGCGGGATATGCTCGACTACTGTCAACAGCATGTGTGCCGTCACAGGGCACTGTCCACGTATTTTGGACAGCCCTATCCCAGCCTTCCGTGCAACGCCTGCGATATTTGTACGGGGCAGTTTGAATTGATGGACAACAGCGCAGACATCACCGCCCACATTTTAGACGCAGTTCGTGAACTGGGGGATATAGCAGGACCAAAATACACCACACTGGTTTTGGCAGGTTCAAAAGATGCGCGTCTTGCCGCACGCCGCCATAACAAACTCGCGTCCTATAGCGCCCTGGCCGGTTACGGCGAAAAGACCGTGCGCGACTGGATAGAACAACTGGCGCAACAGGGCTACCTGGACAAGGAAGGTGAATATTCCATCCTTCGTCTAACAGAAAAAGGCGCTAAAGCGATTACGGGAAAAGAAATCCCCCAACTCATGCGTCCCACCCAAAAGGCTGCAAGTCGTACCAAAAAGACAGCCCCCACCGCAAGCATCCCTTACCATGCCAGCCTTTTCGAGGAACTCAAGAAGGCACGACTGGAAAAAGCGCGTGAACTCAATGTGCCGCCCTTTGTCATAGCCAGTGATGCCACGTTGCGCGACATGGCAGGACGTATGCCCGACAGTAATGAGGAATTTCTTGCCGTACACGGAATTGGCGAAAAGAAGTGTGAAGCACTCGCCGATTGTTTCCGCCAGACCATTCGCGCCTTTCGTGACGCGCACCCAGAAACAGTCCCGATCATCACCGGCGGACCACTGCAAGTACCACGGAAGAAAAAAGAAAAGAAACCCCGCAAACCGAATCCCGACCATAAAAAAGCCTCCGACTTATTTGATCAGGGACTATCTTTTGAGGAAATCGCTAAAATTTTAGGCCGCGCCACAAGCACTGTCGAAGGCTATGTGGTGCAACACTATATCAGCGAAAAACGCACCGACCCTGCGCCCTACGCCACTACTGAGATGATGCAACAGATCGGGCGGGCGTTTGAGGAATTGGAGACAGAATACCTGAAGCCAGTATTCGATAAATTCAACGGCGAAATTCCTTATTGGAAGATACGATTGTGCAAGGTGTGTATTGAAAACAGAACCAAGGTGGAACAGAGGCCAATTTCTATTGAAGAAGACGAGCAGGAGATATGGGAAGAATGGGACGTGTGGGAAGAATAGGAATTATGGGACTTATACTCTGAGAATCCAACCGATGCCAGGCAATACCTATGCATCCCATAACTCCCATACTTCCCATGACCCCAAAATTTCGATCCTGCTTGCAGGCTGCCCCCATATTGTTTGATAATGCACCCAACCTTAAATTACAGGAGAATTTATCATGTTGCTTTCCGTGGGTCTTATTTTGCTTGGCTCTTTTGGTGGGTTTAGTGTAGTACAGGAGTGGGATTTTGCCGATGTCGGCATTACAGCGGTCTGGCAGGCGAACGCCCACTTTGCTGATGTCATGGTAAACGATGAGGGTTTACATGCACGCTCTATGGCGTGGGATCCGTTTTTCACTTGTACCTCTGTGGATATCGCCGCTTCGGCGTCGCAATGTATGCTCATCCGTATCAAGGCGGACCAGCCGGGCAAGGGTCAGTTGTTCTGGACTGGCGATACGTCCGGTCAACATGGCGGGTTCTCAGAGAAAAAAATAACAGACTTTTCTGTGGCCGCTTCCGGGGACTATCAGGATATCTATTTGTTCCCGTTCTGGCATGCGGAAAAGAGCATTCGCGGGCTCCGTCTCGATCTTTATGAGGGGGCTACCTTCGCAGTGCAACGGGTGGCTATTCTGAAGTGCACGGAAGCGGCGGTGGCTGCTGCAACGGCATGGCAACCGGTGAATGAGGCAAATGGATGGAACACACTGAATGCAGGCGCGCTCCTTACCAGCCCGCCCTTATCCGTCAACACCGCCGACACAGGATGGCTCTCGTTGACACTGAATGCCATAGCGGGCACGACGGTTTCTTTGGAGTGGAGTACCGATTCCATGACAGGCAGCAAACAGGAAACCATTTATGTGAAGCAGCATGAAGGAGTGCGCCGTTAT
>CAZBNU010000371.1:0-2557 GCA_964493075.1 uncultured Nitrospirales bacterium
TGCAGTATCGGCATTGCACGCGAATGCCAGGCGGTCTGTGTCGCTGATCATCTGAAATGTGAAGGACGTCAAAACCCAATCGGTGTGGATGTGGGCAAGCCGACACTCTCCTGGATTTCCCAATCCGATATGCGCGGGAGTCAGCAATCGGCGTACCGCATCCTGGTTGCGAGTGCCCCAAAATTACTAACGCCGGGACAGGCAGACCGGTGGGATTCAGAGAGAGTGGAAGGCAATGCACAACGTGTTATCTACGCTGGAAAGCCCTTGCAATCCATGGAACGGGTGTATTGGACCGTGTGCTTATGGGATCAGGGGGACCGGCTTTCCGACTGGAGTACCCCCGCCATGTGGACCATGGGGCTACTTCGTCCACAAGACTGGCAAGCAAAATGGATTCAGGGCGCGGATGCAGAACCGGCCTTTGACAAGGCATCCTGGATATGGGTGGCGGGGGAAAATGCACAAAGCGCCCCGGTAGGTGCGGCATGGTTTTTGACCGAGGTTGAAGCCCGAAGGGACAGCATGATTGAATCAGCCATGTTGCATGTTGCCGCTGATAATTCGGCGAGGATTATCGTTAACGGTGAAGCACGCTACAGAAACACAGGTTGGCTACAGGTGTTCACAGCGGATATAAAAGCCGACTTGCGCCGTGGCAATAATCAACTGGCCGCTTATGTAGTCAACGATGCTGAGGCGCCAAATCCTGCTGGACTACTTGTGCAATTGGACATTACGTATCGGGACGGTGTTGTACAGACCATTTCGTCTGACAAGTCATGGCGTGCTTCGCGTGCAGAGGGAAGCGCTTCCATTTTGCCGGGCAGGGAAAGCCGTGAATGGCCCGTGGCGCAGGAACTGGGCGCGGCGGACATGGAACCGTGGGGCGTGAAGGGAACGAAACAGCATAACCTGCCGCTGTTCCGAAAAGCCTTTGTGATTGAGGACAAGCCCATTCGCTACGCTGTAGCAAATATCTGTGGGTTGGGACATTTCGAGTTGTCGCTAAATGGAAATAAAGTGGGCGATCAGGTGCTTGATCCCGGCTGGACGGATTACAAGGATACCTGTCTCTATGTGCCCTTCGATGTGGCTGATATGCTACAGCCGGGAGATAATGCCTTTGGCGTCATGCTCGGCAACGGACTGTACAATGTCATTGGTGGGCGTTATGTTAAATTCACCGGCACCTTCGGGCCGCCGAAGCTGATCCTGCAGTTGCATGTTCTTTATGAAGACGGAACGGAACAGATTGTTCCAAGTGACAACACCTGGACGGTCCATGATGGACCGATTGTGTTCAGTTGCGCCTACGGCGGAGAAGACTATGATGCCCGACAAGAGATTTTCGGATGGGATTCGCCGGGGTACAAGGCTGATGACTGGAATGCGGTGCAGCTGACAAGGGGGCCGGGCGGTGTGTTGCGCGCCCAGGAAGCGCCACCCATCAAGGTGATGGACACGCTGAAGATAACCGCTATTGAACGGACTGCACCAGGATGCTACGAAGCGGACATGGGCCTTAACCTTTCCGCACGGCCGGTGCTTACAGTGAAAGGAAAGCCGGGCGATAGCGTCACCATGCGCGTGGGCGAGCTGCGCGGCAAACCCTGGGAGGGACATTCCTATACCTATACGTTGCGGGGCGACGGCGAAGAAACGTATACGCCTTACTTCACCTATTTTGGATTCCAGTACATCACGGTGGAAGGCGCAGACCGGCCTGAAGAGGTTGACGGAACGCGCCCGATACTGGTTGATTTGGCTTCGGAATTTGTGACAAGTTCGGCCACTGATGTGGGCGCGTTCGAGTGCAGCAATCCGTTGCTCAATGACATTGATGCCATGATAGAACGCTCCGTGCGCAGTAACCTGCAGAGTGTACTGACCGACTGTCCCCACCGCGAAAAATTGGGCTGGCTGGAAGTGGCGCACCTCATGGGCCCGTCCATTCTGTACCATTACGATGTGTATGGCCTGTACAAAAAAATCTGTCGCGACACCACGGAGTCGCAACTGGAAAACGGCATGGTGCCCGACATCGCGCCGGAGTACACCCGGTTCAGTGCAGGCTTCTTTGAGTCGGCGGAATGGGGCAGCGCGTCGGTGCAACTGCCCTGGTTGTTGTATCGCTGGTATGGCGACAAGAATATTCTGGAGCAGCAGTACAGCACCATGGCGCAGTACACGGCGTATCTTGCCAGTACGCGCAACGACCAGGGACTGGCAAAAGCAGGACTGGGCGACTGGTACGACTGGACACCGGAAAAAGGGCACAACGGCTACTCCCAACTGACGCCGGGAGAACTGACCGCCACCGCCATGCTCTATGACAATGCGGGCATCCTGGCACGGACTGCACGGTTGCTTGGCATGGACGGGGATGCGGACCGGTTTCAATCGCTGGCAGACAAGGTGCGGGAAGATTTTATTGCTGCTTACTACGATGCCGCAAATCACAGCGTGGCCACAGGCAGCCAGGCGGCCCTTTCCGTAGGGCTGTATTTCGGATTGATCCCCGATGATGCGCGGGAGGCCGTATTGGCAACGCTGC
>CAZBNU010000372.1:0-2533 GCA_964493075.1 uncultured Nitrospirales bacterium
CCCTGCCGGATGGCGAAAGCGCCACTGATGGCATGATGAACCACGGCTTCACGGATGGGTTTTCCCTTCGTTTCATTCAACAGTGCAGGCAGGATGTTGTAACTGTCTTCGCCTGCATCATCGGGCAAGGTGTCGCCAAGCAACGCCGCACAGGTGGCCATGAGATCACTGTGGCAGATAAGTTCGTCGCTTGTTGTGCCTGCCGGTATGTGCTGTGGCCAGCGGGCAATGAAGGGTACGCGGTGTCCTCCGTCCCAGATGTCTGCTTTTATCCCGCGCAGTTTCCCGCTGGGATTGTGTCCCGTATCGGTTAGAACAGACCGGGTGGGCCCACTGGCATTCTCTCCATTTCTCGCCGGGGAACCGTTGTCACTGGTGAAAATGACCAGTGTATTATCCGCCAGTCCGTGTGCGTCAAGGGCATGCAACACCTGTCCCACCGTCCAGTCCACCTGATGTACAAAATCGCCATACCGTCCCGCATGGCTTTTTCCGAGAAACTCCTCTGCTGGCACAATGGGCGTGTGTGGCGCGGTAAGCGGAAAGTACAGAAAGAAAGGACGATCCGGTTCCTGCGCCCGCTCCCCGATATACTGAACTGCGCGTTGGGTGAGACCCGGCAGAATGCCCTCCAACTTCCAGTCCGGCAGCATGGGGCCGGGACATCCAAACATGGATTCAGGCTTGGGCAGACTTGGTACGCCCACCGTATGGTCATTTTCGATGAAACAATAGGGTGGAAAATTCGGAACTGCCGTGCCGAAATAATAATCGAAACCACGGGTGATCGGTCCGTTCTCTATGGACTTTGTATAATCAACGTCGTAGCCCTCGCCCCGTGCTTTCGGCGTCTTGCCGTCTTTACCCGGCCAATCCCAGCCCAGATGCCACTTACCGATACAGGCGGTGTGGTATCCGTGGTTCTTCAGCAGTTTGGGTACGGTTAACCGGTCCGCCTCAATAAGCGGCTTTTCAAAGGTCCACAGCACCCCGCTCTTCAATGAAGTGCGCCAGCAATACCGTCCCGTCAGAATCCCATACCGGGTCGGTGTACACACTGCGGACGGGGAATGCGCGTCGGTAAACCGCATGCCTTGTGCCGCCAGTTTATCCAGGTTCGGTGTAGGTATCTTTGATTCCGCATTCTGACAGGCCACGTCGCCATAGCCCATGTCATCGGCAAGTATGTACACAATGTTTATAGGCTTCTTTGCTGTAGACTGGGCCACCACGTTTCTCCCTGCGAGGGCTGTTGCAGCACCCAATCCCATGCAATGCAGGAAATCACGTCTCTTCATTTGATGGCTCATGGTAGTTCTCCGAACGGTTCAGAATTTGTTGCCCATGTTTCTTCCCACCATTAACTATAACAGTAAATTGTAGGCTGGGTGAAGCGGAGCGGCAGGCACTTATAGGAAGACCTATATTTTGCGGTCAGGGATTCCATTCAGGTACGATGATTCAGTCAGACAAAACGGTAAAAGGAAATATCTATCATGAAGAACAATAGGATCGACCGGCGCACTTTTCTCGGAACTTCTCTAGCAGCCCTGGGCGCAGGCGTTTGTATGGGCAGCCGTGTAACGACGGCGGATCTAAAACGCCCCAACGTGTTGTTTATCGCTGTGGATGATTTGCGCCCTCAGCTGGGGTGTTACGGTCACGACCATATCCATTCCCCGAACATTGATCGGCTGGCGTCCGAGGGGTTGTTATTTGAACGCGCATATTGCCAGCAGTCCATCTGCATGTCGTCCCGCGCCAGTCTGTTGAGTGGGTATCGGCCAGACAAAGGTGAAATCTTTAGGAATGGCCCCTTATACAAACATGTGCCGGACGCTTTACCGATTAACCAGCATTTTCTGAATAGCGGGTATGAAACTGTTACGATGGGTAAGATTTACCATCACCGGAGTGACGAGAAAAAGGGCTGGAGCAAGGAAGCCTTTCATCCGGAGGGTGATTGGGAAGGACGGGGCTACCTGAACCCGGAATCCATAACGCATGTCCATGAATATGATGCGGCACATCCCGGCGGTAAAAAGAAAGGTTTGGGACCAGCCTTCGAATGCGCCGATGTGCCGGATAATGCCTACCCGGACGGTATTACCGCTGAACATGCCATAAAGGAACTCAACAGGCTAAAGGGCCAGCCCTTCTTTATGGCGCTCGGTTTTGTAAAGCCCCATTTGCCGTTCAATGCACCGAAGAAATACTGGGATTTGTATGACGAGAAAAAGATTAGTCTTGCGGACAATCCCTTTGTGCCGAAGAACGCGCCGGAGGAAGCGTTTACCAACTGGGGTGAGCTGCGCGCTTATTATGGCATGCCGCAGGAGGGGCCGATGCCGGACGATCTCGCACGAAAATTGATTCATGGGTATTACGCATGCGTTTCCTATACCGACGCTTTGGTTGGGCAGGTACTTGATGAACTGGATCGGCTGGACCTGCGAAAAAATACCATTGTCATACTCTGGGGCGACCACGGCTGGAAACTCGGGGAACATGGCATGTGGTGCAAGCATACCAA
>CAZBNU010000373.1:0-2530 GCA_964493075.1 uncultured Nitrospirales bacterium
GTTGAGCGGGACTAACTCAGTTGGTAGAGTGCCAGCTTCCCAAGCTGGATGTCGCGGGTTCGAACCCCGTGTCCCGCTCCATCTTTTTCTTCAGAAAACCCAATGTTTACAGGGGTTTCAGCACAACTTACCCTACCTCCATCCACAAGACCCGTTTTGCAGTTTGTTGCAGATTTTTGCACCGAAAAGCACTCCGCAGATGACATTTTGAGTGACACTTTTTCCGGTGCTGCATTGGCAACTTGCAGGGCGGTGCAAGTTGTGGGGTTCGGCAGCATGGATACTGCTTCAGATAGTTCGGCAAGATTCACGTGCGCGTAAACACGCAAGGTTAATTTTGGATCGCTGTGCCGCGCCGCCTTGGCTACCGTAACCATGCTTGCACCAGACAGGGCCAGATTGGATATGAAGGTGTGACGCAATGCGTGAACGTCCAGACTTTCACCGCGATCGTTTTTCTTGAGTACACGCATATTCCCGTCTTTATCCTCTACCTTGACGGCAAGACCGGCAAACACAAGATCAAGATTAAAGGTTCTGGTTATTTTCGGGGGAAGGTCAAAAAGAGGTTTGTCGCTGTATATGCCGGGAAACGCACGACACTCGCCCGCAAGCCCTTTGATGCGTTCGGCAAGATACTGTCTCAGTTCGGACTTGAAAAAGGACGGGACGGGCAACTGTGCCCCACGCTTGGCCTTTTCATCTGCTGCTTTCAGTTCCAGATATGCCGGTTCATGGTCGAGACGGCATTGCCCGATGGTAATACTGCGAAGTTCCCCGAACCGAAGTCCTGTATACGCCATGGTCTTGTAGGCCATGCTGCGAACACGTCCCAGCCATTGCAGACCGTCTATGGTGTCCGGGTCAAGGTCTGCCGGTTCATCCGGTATTCTTGACCTGCCCTTTTCCTGCGTCCGAACCGGCTTAAACATGGCTTCCTGCAGCGGCCTGTTCTCTGCGGCGTCAAACAGCTTTACAAGTTCCTCTGATGTGAATATGCGCCGGATACGCCGTCGGTCGAGATGCTCATTCTGTTTGCTCAGCCCGGCAAAGGGATTCACCAGCAAACGCCCCTGTTTGACAGCCCAATTCCCAAAGGCGATACAGGCCGCCACATAAGCGTTGTGTGTCCTTAGTCCCATTCCTTCATTGCGAACCATATCAAGCAGCCAACGCTCAACATGTGACTGAGATATATCAGCAAACATCCTGAACCGGCATTCAGTAATGATGGTATTCAGATGGCAGCACCGTGTCCCGATGGTATCCTTGTGCAGACCTCTGGCTTCCATGTGTCCCCGGAAATCCTCAATATGTTTGTTCAGCGGAACGCGTGCCCACTTGCCTGCCGCCGCTTCGGATAACGTCACAACACCAGAGCGCATCCGTTCCTCTTCCTTCAACCACTCACTCAACCGTGCCTGTGCCGCATCCTTACCCCGGCATCCGGTGGGACGCTGAATGACACCCCCATCTGCACCACGATAACGCGCTGTCCAGGTCTGAGATTTCTTGCCACTTGAAAGCGTTCTCTTGAATAACATCGTTTACCCCTTTCGCTTCCCGCCAATTTCCGGTTGCACTGGATCTGTAAGCTCCATGCCGAAGTAACGGCATAGAGCATCAAAGTTGTAGCTTACAATCGCCCTGCCTTCAAGAAACCGGGTTATGCACATACGGTCTACACCGGTATCAATCTCCAGCCGGTACATGCTTATCCCTGACTTTCTGATAACCGCTCTTAGTTTATCGCTTACTGTTTTCATGCTCATAGTATAGCACACCTTCCACCATGTTGTCAAGTCCATTTTTGACCATATTTGAAACACAACCCGCGAAACGGGGTATTGTTTCCTTTCCTACCTCTTTAATCGGACGCGTTCCTCTTCTCTGTGGCGCACCAAAGCAGACCGTCTTCTGATAGTTGCGTGCAACAGAAACATACTTCATGGTGATACCCTTCGATTTTTTCTGCAGTCAGGGCATCCGGATTCGATCCACGAAACGATGTCTTTTTCCCGCCATCGCACCGTCCCCCGCAGTTTGATTGGCGCGGGCATAAAGCCCATATCCCTGTAATTCCAGATTGCGCGCGTTGACATTTTCAGGCACGACGCAATCTCTTTCACGGTCAAAAGGTTTTCTTTCATACTGCTGACTCCTATATTTTTCGTAGTCACTTTTTCTTTGTTTTGCTTTTGCATCATCTTCTCCGTATAGAAATGTGCCGCTTATTTCCAAAAGATTCAGGTTCAACTATGTCGCATCACAACTGCACCTTATTAAATGTAGTATTTCGTTGCCAGAAATTGCTTTTCTTTGCATAAGCATGTGTATTTTCTTAAGTTGAGGCGGATTTTGGACAGGTACCAAGTAGTGCTCAACAATGCTGGGCAGTCGTGCGTATAATATTGAATGGGTCACATTAATCTTGTAAACTTGCCTGATGTGAATGAACAGGGCCACCCCTTATTGAGCGGAGGTAAAACGATGGATCGGGATAGAAATCTTTTATTTGGCGTATTGGCGG
>CAZBNU010000374.1:0-2519 GCA_964493075.1 uncultured Nitrospirales bacterium
CTCCAGAATGGAGCATCAGGGCAAAGTGATGTCGTGAGTTGTTCAGGCGGCGGCTATATTTTTTAGACAAACAACTGTTTTCTGTGGTACCCTATAGCAGGATATATTTTTCTTTACACTCTTCCTCTCTCATTTCCATCAGGATAATTGCATGAAGGGATTGGCTTACATAGATGAGACACTCGTATTGCCCGAAGCCACAGCATCGGACAAATGGGATCTCATTACCCTGATGGTAAACGCAGCAATAGCAAGCGAGCCCCTGCAGGCACAAAAAGACACCATTACCCGCGATTTGATACTGGACGGCGTGATGGAACGGGAACACGAGCGCGGCACCGGTCTGGGAAATGGCGTTGCTTTTCCTCATGCCCGGGTGCCCGGCCTGAAAGGCGCCGTCGTTGCTGTAGCCCTGCCTGCAACCCCGGTTGATTTTGAAAGCATAGACGACAAACCGGTTTCCATTGCCGTATTGATACTGGTTCCCGAGGACCAACCGCAGACAGCCCTGCAGATCATGTCGCAATTTGCGCGTCTGCTTTCTGATCCGGTGGAACGCGAAGCCCTTATGGGGCTAAAAACGGTCCCGGGATTGTGCGGTTTTATCCTGCGCCATGTGTTGGAAAAAGATGCCTCGGTAACTGCAAGGGACATTATGCGCGATCCCATTGCGGTGGTCCATCCGGACACGCCTCTGAAAGAAGTAACGCGCATCATGAACCAGTATCTCATGGATACGATAGCAGTTACCGAAAAGGACAACACCCTGGTTGGCGAAATAACCTGTGATGACCTGTTCAAGCGGGGAATGCCGCACTTTTTTACACAGCTGAAGAGCATAGCCTTTATACGTGAATTTGACCCCTTTGAAAAATATTTTGCCGACGAAACCAAGGCACTGGCGCGCGACGTGATGTCACAGGATTACGCTACTGTTTCTGAAGACGCCACCCTGCTTGAGATTGTATTTGAACTGGCGGTACATCACCACCCCAAGGTTTACGTGGTGCGCGATGGAAAACGTCTGGGCGTCATAGACCGCATCCTTGTGCTTGACCGCGTCATTAACGTGTAAGGGCTGAACATCCTAATTAACGAGTACGCCTTATGTGGATTTCAATAACCGTTTTTTTAATCGCTTACGCACTGATGATCAGCGAAAAGATGAACCGCACCGCTGCGGCCATGCTTGGCGCTGCGGCAGTGCTGTTGCTGCGCGTTGTGCCCTACGAAGTTGCCTTGGAATATGTTGATCTGGACGTTGTATTTCTTCTAATCGGCATGATGGTAGTGGTGGAGATTCTTTCGCGCACCGGGCTGTTTGAATGGGTCGCTATCTACATCGCGCAACGTTCAAAAGGAAATCCGGTGGTTATTCTCATTGGCCTGTTGGCTGCGACGGCGCTGCTGTCAGCGTTTCTGGACAACGTCACCACTGTGGTACTCATCGCCCCCATCACCATACTGATTGCCCAGATTCTCGAATTGCCCATTGCGCCCTTCCTGATTCTGGAGGCATTATTCTCCAATATCGGTGGCACAGCCACGCTGGTGGGCGACCCACCCAACATACTTATCGGTTCCAAGGCAAGTCTTTCTTTTAACGATTTCATTGTGAATCTCAGTCCTGTGGTGGTGCTGTGCGCTTTCGTGGTGTTCGTAGGCATCCTGCTTCTGCTTCACGGTTCACTCAAGACCACCCGTTCGTTGCGCAGGCGTATTATGAAGGCGGAACCAGCAAAGGCCATACTCGATCCCTGGCGGCTGAAACGGGGCCTTGTCGTTTTCTTCATGATTCTTGGCGGCTTCATTTGCAGTCGGTGGCTCGGACTACAGCCGGGCATCATTGCCATTGCAGGCGCCTTCATCATGATTATGGTAACTCGCAGCGACATGCGCAGTGCTATGGAAAAAGTGGAATGGGAAACCATATTTTTCCTTGTTGGCCTGTTCATGCTGGTGGGCGCACTTGAACATAACGGTTTGTTTCATAGCATTGCCCAGTTCCTTTTCGGGCTTACCCAGGGGAAGTTGTTTGCTACTGCCATGATTGTGCTGTGGACCTCTGCCGTTCTTTCCGCGCTCTTTGGGAATATTCCTGTAGTTATTGCCATGATACCGCTGGTGCATACTCTCATAGGTGCTACCGCCGTAGAACTTACTTTGGAGCAATCCCCAGAACTGTTGGAAAAATATGTGGCGCATCCCTTGTGGTGGTCCCTGGCATTGGGCGCATGCCTGGGTGGCAACGGAACCCTGTTTGGCGCTGCCGCCAATGTAGTCGTTATCCAGGTAGCGCGCAGAAACGGCTACAAATTAAGCTTCTGGGACTTCATAAGGTATGGCGCGCCCGTGACTTTAGTGACATTGCTTGTTTCCAGCGTTTACATTTACGTGCGCTACTTTGCATTCTCACCGTTATAGAAACCGATATTGCCTCGGTGGGTTCCGCATCCGCTTTGCCCATCCTACCGGTATAGCTGTTTTTTCCTTTTACAAATCTTTTACAATCTTTTTGC